>NZ_JBEXHZ010000147.1:0-5288 GCF_040608315.1 Streptomyces sp. NPDC005195 | reverse complement strand
CGTCCTGGTGACCGGCGGAACAGGCGCCCTCGGCGCGCGCCTCGCCCACTGGCTCGTACAGCGCGGCGCGCGGGACCTCGTCCTGACGAGCCGCCGCGGAGCGGCAGCGCCCGGCGCCGTCGAACTCGCCGACGCACTGCGCGACCTGGGCGCCCAGGTCGCCCTGGAGGCCTGCGACATGGCGGACCCCGACGAGGTCCGCGCCCTCCTGGACCGGCACGCCGTCGACGCGGTGTTCCACGCCGCGGGCCGGGGCGACGCCGCACCGATCGACACCGCCGACGCCCAGCACCTCGCCGACGTATGGGGAGCCAAGGCCGCCGGCGCCACCCACCTGGACACCCTCCTGGCAGACCGGGACCTGTCGGCGTTCGTGGTGTTCTCCTCGATCGCCGGGGTGTGGGGCAGCGGCGGCCAGTCGGCCTACGCCGCCGCCAACGCCCAACTGGACGCGCTGGTCGAGCGCCGCCGGGTCCGTGGGCTCGTCGGTACGGCGGTGGCCTGGGGTCCCTGGGGCGGCGGGGGCATGGTGACGGACGACGGGGCCGTCGAGCTGGCGCGACGGGGCCTGCGGGTGATGGACCCCGACCGTGCGCTGGCAGGTCTGGGGCGTGCCTTGGACCTCGGTGACGGCACGGTGGTGGTCGCCGACGTGGACTGGGAGAGGTTCCTCCCCACGTTCACCAGCAGCCGTCCCAGCCCGCTCCTGTCCGCACTCCCGGAAGCGGCGGCCCCGGCGGCCGGCCCCGACGACACCGCGGCACAGGCCGCGGACCTCAGACACCGGCTCTCCGAACTCTCCACCACCGACCGCAGGCTCGCCCTGCGCAACCTCGTGCGCGACCGGGCCGCCGCGGTCCTCGGCCGCGCCGACGGCCGGAGCATCGAACCCGGCCAGGCGTTCCGCACCATCGGCTTCGACTCCCTGACCGCCGTCGAACTGCGCAACCAGCTCAACCACGACACCGGCCTGCGCCTGCCCACCACCCTCGTCTTCGACTACCCCACCCCCGGACACCTGGCCGAGCACCTCTGGACCGAGCTCTTCCCCGACACCGCGGGACCCGCGGACGCGGACGCGGACGAGGACACGCTGCGCAGGAAACTGACCGCCATCCCGCTGGCCCGCCTTCGGGAGAGCGGCCTGCTGACCGCGCTGCTGGCGCTCGCCGCACCGGAAGGCCCGGTGGAAGCGGAGACCGCCGCCGGCCCGGACGACAGCGAGCTGATCCACACGATGGACATCGACGACCTCGTACAACTCGCCCTCGGCGACTCGGCCCCCTGACCGTCCGGCCCGCCTCACCCGCCCCGTCCGCCGAAGCCCGAAGCAGAACAGTGGAGCTGAGTATGGCCACCTCCGAGGAACGCGTCGTCGCGGCCCTGCGCGCGTCGCTGGTCGAGAACGAGCGGCTGCGCAAGCAGAACGACCGCATCGCGCGCGCGGCGACCGAGCCCATCGCCATCGTCGGCATGGCCTGCCGCTACCCGGGAGACGTCCACTCGCCCGACGACCTGTGGCAGCTGCTGGCCGACGGCCGGGACGCGATGACCGGGTTCCCGCGGGACCGCGGCTGGGACCTGAGCGGAGCCGCCACCGACACGGCGGCCCTGCGCGGCGGATTCGTCGCCTCCGCCGCGGAGTTCGACGCCGGGTTCTTCGGCATCTCGCCCCGCGAGGCCCTCGCCATGGACCCGCAGCAGCGCCTGATCCTCGAAGCGTCCTGGGAGGCGCTGGAGCGGGCGGGCATCGACGCCGCCGCCGTGCGTGGCAGCCGTACCGGGGTCTTCGTCGGATGCAGCAACCAGAACTACGGTTCCGCGACCGGCCGCGAGCTGCCCGAGGGCATCGAGGGCCACCTGCTCACCGGCAACGCGGCGAGCGTCGTCTCCGGCCGGGTGTCGTACGTGCTGGGTCTGGAAGGTCCCGCGGTGACCGTGGACACGGCCTGCTCGTCGTCCCTCGTCGCCCTGCACCTGGCGGTGCAGGCCCTGCGGTCGGGGGAGTGCGACCTCGCCCTCGCCGGCGGCGTGACGGTGATGTCCACCCCGGACGTCTTCGCCGAGTTCGACCGGCAGGGCGGCCTCGCGGGCGACGGACTGTGCAAGGCGTTCGCGGAGGGCGCGGACGGCACGGGCTGGGGCGAGGGAGCAGGCGTGCTGCTCGTGGAGCGGCTGTCCGACGCCCGCACCCACGGCCACCCCGTCCTGGCCGTCGTGCGGGGCTCGGCCGTCAACCAGGACGGCGCCTCGAACGGCCTGACCGCACCGAACGGCCCCTCCCAGCAGCGGGTGATCCGCGCCGCCCTCGCGAGCGCCGGTCTGTCCGCCTCGGACGTGGACGCGGTCGAGGCCCACGGCACCGGCACGGCACTGGGCGACCCGATCGAGGCCCATGCCCTGCTGGCCACCTATGGGAGAGAACGGACCGGGGACACGCCGCTGTGGCTGGGGTCGGTGAAGTCGAACATCGGCCACACGCAGGCCGCCGCGGGCGTGGCGGGCGTGATCAAGATGGTGGAGGCGATACGCCACGGCGTACTGCCCGCCACCCTCCACGTCGACGAGCCCTCGACCCACATCGACTGGGAGGCGGGCGAGGTCCGCCTCCTCACCGCACCGCGCGCCTGGCCCGAGACCGGCCGCCCCCGCACCGCGGCGGTCTCCGCCTTCGGTGTCAGCGGGACCAACGCCCACGTCGTCCTGGAACAGGAGACCCCGCCACCGGCACCCGAGCAGGCCCCGGCCGGCACCGTACCGCCCGTGCTCCCGTGGCTCCTCTCCGCCCGCACCCCCGAAGCCCTGCGCGCACAGGCCCGCGCACTGTCCGCCTCCCTGGCCCGGCACCCTGACCGCAGCCCGGCCGACATCGGCTGGTCGCTGCTGACCACCCGGTCGACGTTCGACCACCGCGCCGTCGTCTTCGGCGGCGCCCGCGCGGACCTCCTCGACGGCCTGCGGAGCCTCGCCGAGAACGAGACCACCCCCCGGGCCGTGACCGGCTCCGCCCGCGGCGAGGGCAAGCTCGCTTTCCTCTTCTCCGGCCAGGGTGCGCAACGCCTGGGTATGGGGGGGGAGTTGTACGAGTCCTTCCCGGTGTTCGCGGAGGCTTTCGACGCGGTGTGCGCGCAGTTGGACGAGGGTCTGCGGGGTGTGGTGTTCGGTGAGGACGCGGATCTGCTGAACCGGACCGGGTGGGCGCAGCCCGCGCTGTTCGCGATCGAGGTGGCGTTGTTCCGGCTGGTGGAGTCGTGGGGGATGAGCCCCGACTTCCTGGTGGGTCATTCGGTGGGTGAGCTGGCCGCCGCACACGTGGCGGGGGTGTTCTCCCTCGAGGATGCCTGCCGGCTGGTGTCGGCGCGGGGTCGTCTGATGCAGCAACTGCCTTCCGGTGGTGCGATGTTCGCGCTGGAGGCGTCCGAGGCCGAGGTTCTCCCGCTGCTGGACGGCTGGGAGAGCGACGTGTCGGTCGCCGCCGTCAACGGTCCGCGTTCGGTGGTGATTTCCGGTGTCGAGGCGGTGGTGGAGGCGGTCGCGCAGGAGATAGCCGCCCTGGGTCGCCGTACCTCCCGTCTGCGGGTCTCCCATGCTTTCCATTCGCCGTTGATGGAGCCGATGCTGGCGGAGTTCCGTACGGTCGCGGAGAGCGTGGCGTACGGCGAGCCGTGTGTCGCGGTGGTGTCGAACCTGACCGGACAGGTCGCCGTAGCCGGGGAGTTGGGCTCGGCCGACTACTGGGTGCGGCATGTCCGGGAGGCCGTGCGGTTCGCGGACGGGGTGCGCACGCTGGCGGAACGGGGGGTCACCCGGTTCGTGGAGCTCGGCCCGGACGGCACCCTCACCGCCCTTGCCCAGCCCTGCGTCCCCTCCGACGACGGGATGCTCTTCACCCCCATACTGCACAGGACCGGCTCCGAACCGGCGGCCGTCCTGCGCGGCCTGGGCCGGCTGCACGCGCACGGTGCGCCGGTCGGCTGGGAGACGTTCTTCGCGGGAACCGGTGCGGCGGCCGTGGAGCTGCCCACGTACGCCTTCCAGCGTGCGCGTTACTGGCTCGACCCGTCCGCGCCGAGGCCGAAGCCCGGCGCCGACTCCTGGCGTTACGCCGTCACCTGGACGCCTCTGGCCCGGTTCTCCGGCACCGCGCCCGCGCCCGCGCCCGTGCCGCCCCCGGGCCTGCGGCTGGTGCTCGTCCCGCAGGTGCGCGACGAGCGGGCCGACGCCACGGTTGGCGCCGTACTCGAAGGGCTCGCGGGGCACGGGTTCGAGCTGCGGCTGATCGAGGTGCCGCACTCCGCGTCCGAGACGGCCCGAGCGGACCTGGCGGCCCGACTCGGCGACGCCCAGGCCGAGTGCGGACCCGTCACGGCCGTCCTGTCGCTGCTCCCGCTGGCCGAGGACCGGGCCGGGGTGGCGGCGGCCACGGCCACGCTGGTCCAGGCGCTCACGGACAGCGGACTGCGCGGTCCGGTGTGGTCGCTGACGCGCGGCGCCGTCTCCGTCGGACGCTCCGACGCGGTCACGGCACCCGAACAGGCGGCGGTGTGGGGGCTCGGCCGGGTCGCGGCCCTCGAACACCCCGACCTCTGGGGCGGACTCGTGGACCTCCCGGACGACCTCGACGAACGGGCGGTCGCACGGCTCGCCGCGGTCCTCACCGAACCGCGCGACGAGTACGACGAGTTCGGCGGGCTCGGCGAGGACCAGGTGGCGGTCCGCGACTCCGGTGTCTTCGGACGCAGGCTGTCCAGGCCCCGTCCCACCCCGCTGGACGCGTGGCGGCCACGCGGAACGGTCCTCATCACCGGAGGCACGGGCGCCATCGGCGCCCGGGTCGCGCGCTGGGCGGTCGAGCGCGGTGCCGAGGACATCGTCCTGGTGAGCCGGCGCGGCCCCGACGCGCCCGGCGCCCCGGAACTCGAAACGGCTCTCCGGTCGATGGGCGCCCGGGTCACGGTCGCCGCGGCCGACGTGTCCGACAGGGAGGAGGTCGCCGCGCTCCTCGCACGGCACCCCGTCGACGCCGTGCTGCACACTGCGGGCGTCCTCGACGACGCCGTCATCGGCGGTACCGATCCCCGGCGCATCCGGCACGTCATGCGGGCCAAGGCCGAGGCGGCCCTGCACCTCGACGAACTGACACGCGGCCGGGACCTGTCCGCCTTCGTCCTCTTCTCGTCGCTCGCCGGCGTCATGGGCAACGCCGGACAGGGCGCGTAGGCGGCCGCCAACGCGGTCCTCGACGCGCTCGCCGAGCGCCGTCGCGCCGAGGGACTGCCCGCCACCTC
>NZ_JBEXHZ010000146.1:0-5312 GCF_040608315.1 Streptomyces sp. NPDC005195 | reverse complement strand
GAGGCCCTACTTGTATGCACCGACCACCCCGCGACCACCCCATCGGGACTCCCGTTCGATGCGCATCTCTCAAGATCGGAAAGACAACAGCTACTTAGCTATGTACTCCAGGAACTCGGCACGATTTCGCGTGACGCCCGGCGTCTGGGAGATGAAATCTCCAGCGAGAAATTCGCTGAAGCGCTTGACGTCATTGAACTGATCAGACTGGACGTAGTCGTTGTTCAACTGCTCAAGAGCGGCCAAATCCTCTGAGGGTGACCCGCCGTCATTCATCTCCCCGTCCCTTTCTTGAGTACGACGAGAATGCGGTGTGTATTCGAAGCGCCACGCGCGCGGCGGCAGTTCAGCGCCGGTCATGGCCTACGGTGACGGCTGACGTGTTCGCCACGCAGATAGATGAATCTTCACGCGCCACTCCGGGTCGCTCCCCGGAGTCAGCTGAGAATGTCCTGGACTGGAAACGCGCCATCGGCGAGGACGGCTCTTGCATGCCAGATGCGCAGTGCTGCCGCGCTCAACATGCGTCGTCCGCAATGCAACCCAGCGGCCTGTACCCCGGTATCAACGAGGATACGGGACATGTATGCGATTGGTAGAATCGTCGTTGCGGCCGGGTTGACGATTCAGTCGCCTCGCCGGAGATATACCAGGGGCGGGTGTCGCCGGACTGAGCGCCCGGACCACTGAATTTTGCCGTGCGACGCAGCGTCGCAACATTCGTCTGGAGTCCTCCATGCGCGTATTCGTCACTGGAGCGAACGGCAGCATCGGCTCGGTTGTCGTTCCCGAACTCATCACCGCTGGTCACGAAGTCCTCGGCCTCGTCCGTTCCGATTCCGCGGCCGAGGCCCTCTCCGCTGCCGGCGGGACGCCGCTGCGCGGCAGCCTCACCGACCATGACAGCCTCCGCGCTGGAGTAGCCCAGACCGACGGCGTCATCAACCTGGCCTTCGGGAATGACTGGAGCAACTTGGAGCCGTGCATTGACGAGGAAGCGGGCGCCGTCGGGATTTTCGCGGCCGCACTCGCCGGCAGCGGCAAGCCGTTCGTGCATGCCGGCCTCACGCCGATGATGCCAGGCCACACCTCCACAGAGGAGGACCCCGACACCACCAGCGGTCCGGTCGGCGGGCGCGGCCGCAATTCGTGCGTGGTGCTGGCGATGGCGGCTCAGAAGGTCCGGTCCTCTGTCGTGCGACTGCCGCGCTCCGTGCATCAGCGCGGTGCGCAATACGGTTTCTGCTCAGTGCTCATCTCTGCCGCGCAGAGAACGGGTGTCTCGGCGTACGTCGGCGACGGTACACAACGCTGGCCGGCGGTCAACCGGACCGACGCCGCCCGGTTGTTCCGCATCGCCCTCGAGGACGCTGAGCCCGGTACGGTCCTGCACGCGGTAGCCGACGAGGGAGACACGATGAAGTCGTTGGCCGAGGCTATCGGCGACACCCTCGCCGTACCGGTCGAGTCGGCGTCGCCTGATGACTTCGGCGTCATCGGCCAGTTGTTCGCCCTCGACATGCCGTCCTCAAGTGAACTGACCCGGAAACGGTTCGGCTGGGAACCCGCTCACCCGAGCCTGATCGCGGACCTGGCCGCCGGCGGCTATCCCGCCCTGGGCTGAATGCGCTGGCGAAGTGGGAGCCAGGCAGTTCAGGAAAGCACTGACGCCGTCTCGTCCGCTGATGGAACCGTCACCGTTGGTATCCAGCTCCTCAGACTCGCGCCAGGCAGGCACCGTGTGCCCGGCATCGCGGTCTGACGGTGCTGGTCGAGTTGAAACGACGCCAATCCGGATCACATAGGTCAGGGCGAGTCATCCAGAACCGAACCACTCCGCTCGGCGCATCAGTAGGCGGGGGTCTTGAAGTGGGCTCGGCGTAGGGGACGTGTGAGGAGATGGGCGATTTCATGAGCGTCGGACGATCAGTACGGCCACGTCGTCGAGGTGGTCTACCGCGACCGCGGCGTCGAGGATGCGGTCGGCGGTCTCCTCGGCGTTCAGCCCGTCGTGGATGGCTTGGGCGGCCAGCGTTCCGGCTCGCTCCAGTCCGGCGTCCAGGGTCAGGTTCGGCGCTTCGACCACGCCGTCGGTGACCATGACCAGCGCGGCGTCCTTGTCGAGTGTGAAGGATTCTTCGCCATAGTCGGCATGAGGCAGGACGCCCAGTACCGGGCCGCCCCGCATCTCACGGATGGTGTGGGTGCCGTCATCGCGTGCGTACAGCAAGGGCACATGGCCGGCGCTGGCGCCGGTGACCCGTCCGTCCGGGTCGATTCGCAGCATGGTGCAGCTGGCGAATCGTGGCGCGTCCATCGTGACGAGGAGGTCGTTGGTGCGCGTCAGTACCGTCGCGGGATCCGGTTCGTGGGCGGCTATCGCTCGTATGGAGGCGCGTACCTGTCCCATGGCTGCGGCGGCGTCCACGTCGTGTCCCTGGACGTCGCCGATCTCCACCGCGATGGCACCGTCGGTAATGACGAAGGCGTCGTACCAGTCTCCGCCGACGTCGAGCCCGTCGCGGCTCGGTAGGTAGCAGGCGGCGGCCTCCAGGCCCGGGAGGTGCTTGGGCAGCATGGGGAGCATGGTCTGCTGGAGCGCCGTGGCCAGCTCGACGCGTGCCTCTTGCAACCTGACGCGCTTGAGTGCCTGGCCCGCGAGGTCGGCAAGGGTGCACATGAGGGCTCGCTCATCCGGGGATGAGCTGTGTTCGCTGTCGTAGGTGACCAGCCAGGCTCCGAGCGGCTGATCACCCCCGGGGCTGAGGGAGGTGATCGAGATGGCGTAGCCGGAGTCGAGCTGGTCGAAGTACGGCACCATGGCCCCTCGGGGCCAGCGGCGGATGTAGTCCTCCTGGTTGGCAATGAACTGCGGCTCGCCCGTGCGGATCACGTGGGGCAGCGCGCTGGGGGCGTCCAGCGGCAGGTCGTGGAGGGCGGCGACCGGTATCGGGATCCCGGCATCGGAGGAGACGCGTAGGCGGCCTTTGGTGATGAATGCCAGTGCGGCGCCGGTGCCGCCGAAGGTCGCGGCGAGCCGCGTGAGGATGACTTGCTGTACTTGTTGCTCGGTGACTGCGGTCATCACGGCGGAGGAGAAGGCAGCGATCTCGTCGGCGCGCTGGCGTTCAGCACTCAGCGCGATCAGCGCTCGGCGTCGGCGCGCTTGCCTGTTGGTTTCGTCGCGGATCACGCCGAAGACCCGTTCGGGGCCGCCGGAACCCAGAATGAGCCGGCGGGCACGGCAGACCAGGTGATGCCAGCCGTCCTGCTCGGTGAGGAACCGCAGCCTGACCCAGGGAGTCCGGGCGGCCGTCGAACGCACGAGCCGCCGCAGAGCGCCGCGGTCCTGGGGGTGCACGTGGCGAATCAGGTCGGACAGCGACATGGAGGCTTCCGGGAACAGTGCCGCCAAGGCGGGTGCGCCGCCCTTCCACTCCAGCTTGCGCTCCTGGGGTGAGTACATGCACACGCCGAGGTTGGCGGCCTTGGCTGCCAGACGGAAGGGGATCAGCAGGCCGCCGCGGTCGTTCTTCGCGTCCAGCGAGTGCAGCCACACCAGCGCCTTGCCACCTACGGGATCATTCGCGCGTCGCGCCTCTACGAGGCAGACGACGGATGCTGAACCCGGCCCGGGGAACTCCAGCACTCGCATCGCTACCGTCTTCGTCGTGGCGGCGTGGGAAACGAGACTCTCGACCGCGGCCACCTGACTTGTCGGCAACAGGTCACCAAAGCCACGGCCCACGCACTGCGCGACTGACCTGCCCAGTGCCCTGGCCATCGCCTCATTGAGCCTGTAGACAGTCCCGTCCGGCGTCAAAAGAGCCGACGGTGTAACCCTCTGAAGGAGTTCGTCCGAGGCGTCCATTTGCCGCTCACAGCCCATCATCGAGCGATATGACCGCATTGACCTAGAACAACAGTATCTGCGCACAGCGCAGGCCGCCTCCACCAGAAGGGACAGGTGGCAGGGCGCACGGCCCGGGACGCCAGCGGAGGACCCGGCTACCTGCGGGTCCGACCGCCTGACGCCCGCCCTCCAGCGTGGCCGCCTCCAAGAACGAGCCGGTCATGCCGGGCCGTTGCCTGCTGATCACGATCGGCGATCGGCTACGGTGCCCCCACGGCTGGCCGGAGCTACGGCCGGCACCCGCAGACCATCTCCCGCGGCCCAGATCCCGGGCAGAGTTCCGGCCGGGCGGGAATACCACAGCGCGTCGTACGGCCTCCACGCCCACCGGCGATCGAGTCGGCACCTTGCGAGGCAGCGGTGGGGCCCTCCGACGGGGCTGCCGGTTGTCGCCCGGTGGCCTCAGCCTCCCGCGGCCGCCTGCGCCGCCTCGGCGGAGGCGCGATCGGTGTAGCCCGGGTGCCGGGCGTCGACCAGATCTGTGTGGGCGGATGTGCGCGAGAGGTAGTCGACCACGAAGGGGCAGATTGCGGTAATCGTGCCCCCGCGGCTGCGGACCTCGTCGAGCACCTGCCGCGCCACCGCGCTCGCCACACCTCGGTGCTGGTGGCTCGTCTCGACTTCGGTGTGCCGAAGGACGTACCGGTTGGGCTTCAGGTGAAGGTAGTAGAGCCAGCCGACGAGATCGTCGTTGCGGCGGAGTTCGAAGCGGCCTCGATCTGTGTTGTCGGTCAGCTGCTCAGTTACCGGCACCTGCTCTTCGCTGCTCATCGACTCACCCTTCCAGCGTGTCGTCACGTGGCCCGCTCGCAGAGTCCGATCGTGGACCTTCTAGTCCAGTATGGCGGCTACCGACACCTGATCGCGCATGTATCTTGGACTTGATGGTCCCGTTTCAGCCGCTCGGGGCCAGCGACCGAAGAGGAATGAGGCGGGGAGAGAACATGCAGCCAGCACCGGCCGCCGTTGAGGTACGCACGGACGAGACCACCCGCCTCTACGAGGCAGTCATCGATGACCAGGTGGTCGGAACCCTGGCATACGAGACTGCCGGCGGACGTGCCACACTCACCCACTCCTACGTGGACCCGAACCAGCGGCACCGGGGCATCGCGTCTGCCCTCGCGCGCTACGCCCTGGAAGACCTGGCTCAAAGTCCGGCGAAGGTCGGCGTCTACTGCAGTTTCGTCGCCGACTACGTCCAGGACCACCCCGAGTGGCACGACACCGTCGACATCAGCCGCTCGGCCTTCATCGCCACTCGCACGGCGCGAGATACCGCCATCGGGCACTGACCCTACAAGCTAGTAGATTGTCGCGACTATTGCCTGGGATATAGGTGGCGTAGTTTAAGGCGCGCGTCGTGGGTGGTGAACTGCCAGTTCACCTGACGTTGGTC
>NZ_JBEXHZ010000145.1:0-5409 GCF_040608315.1 Streptomyces sp. NPDC005195 | reverse complement strand
GACGCCCGCACTCGACCACCGGGTGGACGTCGACGACCGGGACCCGGTCGACCGGAGTGGGGTCGACCGGGTCACGGCCGTCGGCCGGGTGTGCGTCCATGTCCTTCGCCTCCGCCGTTCTCGCTCGCGCCTGCCGTTCACAGCCAAGTTCGGGAACCTACGTCCCGATCACTGCCCCGTCTCAGGGACACCCCCCGGCCGTACGGCTCGTTCAGCCGGCCGGAAGGCCGTGACCGTCCCGGGAGTCCGCGGACGGTGCGCTCCCGTCACGGACGTGGTGGCCGAGGCCGACGCCGCCGAGGGGGCGGGCTCCGCCTTCGAAGCGCCCGAACCCCGCGCACCGCCGCGCAGATACCGCTCGGCGGCGTCCACGGCCTCCCGCGCGCAGCGCTTCCCCATCAGTACGCACAGGGTGTACCCCGAGTTCTCGAAGTCGCCGCGCACCGCGTGGTCCATGGGGGCCACGAGCAGCAGACGTTCCCAGGCCCGGTATTCCTCCAGGTGCCTGGCGACCTCGGCTTTGGCGGGCAGCAGCATGGCGCCGTCACCTTTCCACTCTCCAGGACCGCGCACGGGCCCGTCCGGCTGGTGCGGGGCGGGCGGGTACAGAGGGGCACCGGCCTGTCATCGAGGCCGGCGCCCTCACTCATGGTGCCTGTGTCACCACGAAGCGTCTTGTTGGCTGTTCAACTACCTCAGGGGTGGTACAGGACTGCTCTCGTGTTGCACGAACGGAGTAGCACTCGCATTCTTGGACTTACTCAGGAGCGACCAACACTCACGCTTCGTATTCGGGGCTCGTCCGGAAAGGGCGAGAGGGAGCGGGAGCTTCGCCGGTGAGGAGCCAACGAAGATGAAATCTGCAGTTCCCTGCTACTACCACCTCGACGTCGAGGTCAGTCCGGACCGAGTGGGACAGGTCAGACGCATTCTGGCCGCCCATCTCCGGTACTGGAACCTCGAGTTCCTCGTCGAGTCAGTCTGCCACTGCGCCGAATCACTGCTGGACACCATCGCCCAGCACTCGGCCGACAAGAACACGACCGTCGAGATGTGGTGGAACGGCAAGCACCTCATCACCGCCGTCTCGGACAACGACCAGGACATCCGCCCGCACAACGCACCCCAGGGCTGTCTCGCACGAATCGCCGCCCTGAGTGACAACTGGGGCTGCTGTGCCACGGGCGCCGGCGGAAAGATCATCTGGTTCTCCTGGCGGGCCCGTTCCGCCGAACGTGCCCCGCTGGTCCCGGCCGGCCCCGTGCCGAGCCTGCGGGAGGCGTGCCGGACCCCCCGCGCGCTGTCGTTGCCCGTGCCCGCCTTCGCGGCGGCACGGGACGACATGGAGGCCGCGATCACCGTACGGTGATCAGGTGCGCACCTGGACCGGACGCCCGTACCCCCTGGGGGGCGTCATACGACGGCGAAGGCACCAACTTCGCCCTGTTCACCGAAGCCGCCGAACGGGTCGACCTCGTACTCGTCGATGACGACGGTGCCTCGCGCACCGTCACGATGACCGAGGTCGACGGATACGTGTGGCACTGCCGACTGCCCGACGTCGGGCCGGGCCGGCGCTACGGCTACCGGGTCCACGGACCGTGGGACCCGGCCGCAGGACACCGCTGCAATCCGGCCAAACTGCTCCTCGACCCGGACGCGAAAGCGGTCGACGGACAGATCGACAACGACGCCTCGCTCTACGAGCGGGCGGGCGACGGGCCCGATCCCGCGGACAGCGCCGGGCACACCATGCTCGGCGTGGTGACCGATCCGGCCTTCGACTGGGGCGAGGACCGTCCACCCCTTCGGCCGTACGCCGAGACGGTGATCTACGAGGCCCATGTGCGCGGTCTGACCCGCACCCACCCGGACGTCCCCGCCGAACTGCGCGGTACCTACGCGGGCCTGGCCCATCCGGCGGTCGTCGGGCATCTGACCTCGCTCGGCGTGACCGCGGTCGAGCTGATGCCCGTGCACCAGTTCACCCAGGACGGCTTCCTGCGGGACAGGGGCCTGTCCAATTACTGGGGCTACAACACGATCGGCTTCTTCGCCCCGCACCACGCCTACGCGGCGCACGGCACCCGCGGAGAGCAGGTCACCGAGTTCAAGTCGATGGTCAAGGCGCTGCACGAGGCGGGCCTGGAGGTGATCCTCGACGTCGTCTACAACCACACCGCCGAGGGCAACGAGAACGGCCCCACGCTCTCCTTCCGCGGCATCGACAACGCCTCCTACTACCGTTTGGTGGAGGGGGACGCGGCGCACTACTACGACACCACCGGCACCGGGAACAGCCTGCTGACGCGGCACCCGAACGTACTGCAGCTGATCATGGACTCGCTGCGGTACTGGGTGACGGAGATGCACGTCGACGGATTCCGCTTCGATCTGGCGGCCACCCTCGCGCGGCAGTTCCACGACGTGGACCGGCTCTCGGCGTTCTTCGACCTGATCCAGCAGGATCCGGTCGTCGGGCGCGTGAAGCTGATCGCCGAGCCCTGGGATCTCGGCGACGGCGGCTACCAGGTCGGCAACTTCCCGCCCCTGTGGTCGGAGTGGAACGGCAAGTACCGGGACGCGGTACGGGACTTCTGGCGCTCCGGCGAACACACGCTCGGTGAGTTCGCCTCCCGCCTGACCGGTTCCGCCGACCTCTACCAGCACGACCGGCGCCGGCCGCGCGCGGGAATCAACTTCGTCACCGCGCACGACGGATTCACCCTGCGCGACCTCGTCTCGTACGACGACAAGCACAACGAGGCCAACGGCGAGGGCAACCGGGACGGCGAGAGCGTCAACCGTTCCTGGAACTGCGGTGCCGAGGGCCCCACCGACGACGAGGGAATCCTCGAGCTGCGCGCCCGCCAGCAGCGCAACCTGCTCGCCACCCTGATGCTCTCCCAGGGCATCCCGATGCTCGCGCACGGCGACGAACTGGGCCGCACGCAGCGGGGCAACAACAACGCCTACTGCCAGGACGACGAACTGTCCTGGATCGACTGGCGGTTGGACGACGAGCAACGTGAACTCATCGAGTTCACCCGGAATGCCGTGGCGCTGCGCGCCGCCCACCCCGTCCTGCGTCGCCGCCGCTTCTTCCTCGGCGACACGGCCACGCACGAGCGTCAGCCGCTACCTGACCTGGTGTGGCTGCGGCCGGACGCGCGCGAGATGACGGACGCGGACTGGCGACGCGCCGACGCGCACGCCCTCGCCGTGTTCCTCAACGGCGACGCGATCGCCGAGCCCGACCCGTACGGCGGCCCGGTGGTCGACGACTCCTTCCTGCTGCTCCTTAACAGTTACTGGGAGCCGGTCGTGTTCCGCCTTCCGGGTGCCGAATACGGTGAACGGTGGACGGCACGGATCGACACCACCGATTCCGCGGTCCTCCCCGACGAGCGGGAGCGCAAGGCCGGTACCGACGTCCGCCTCGAAGCACGCAGCCTGCTGCTGCTGTCCAGGTCCCCCCGGGCCGCCGGAGGGGACACAACCGGGAGCTGAGCCGGGTGCGCCGGGCAGAACGGGCGCCATGCACCCATCGGAGGGACACTGGAACGAGGACCCCGGCCACCGGGGTTCCCGCAACCGGCCCCGGACCCTGGGGATGCGCATGTCCATCACCCCGGCACAGGCAGCACGACAGGAACTGAGCGGATTCGGGGGTCAGCTGACCGGACCCGACGACCCCGGATACGAAAGGGCGCGCGCCGTCTACAACGCGATGATCGACCGGCGGCCCGCCCTGGTGGCGCGCTGCACCGCACCCGACGACGTCTCCTCGGTCGTCGGCTTCGCCCGCGACCACGGACTGCCCCTCGCCGTGCGCGGCGGGGGGCATCACGGCGCGGGTCTG
Organism: Streptomyces sp. NPDC005195; assembly: GCF_040608315.1. Classification (NCBI taxonomy): domain Bacteria; kingdom Bacillati; phylum Actinomycetota; class Actinomycetes; order Kitasatosporales; family Streptomycetaceae; genus Streptomyces; species Streptomyces sp. NPDC005195. The sequence goes on along the minus strand of NZ_JBEXHZ010000145.1, from coordinate 1,547 downwards.
GGAGTCTGCGACGACGGCGTGGTGCTCGACCTCGCACCGCTGAAGGGCGTCGAGGTCGACCCGAAGGCCCGTACGGCGCGCGTCGGCGGCGGCTGTGTGTGGGGCGAGGTCGACCGCGCCACCCACGAGCACGGCCTGGCCACACCCGCGGGCATCGTCTCCACGACAGGGGTCGGCGGCCTCGCACTGGGCGGTGGCCTCGGACATCTCACCCGCGCCCACGGGCTGACCGTCGACAATCTCCTGGAGGCCGACCTCGTCCTGGCGAGTGGTGATCAGGTACGGGCGAGCGCCACCGAGAACCCCGATCTGTACTGGGCGATCCGTGGGGGCGGAGGCAACTTCGGAGTCGTCACCTCGTTCCTCTTCGGGCTGCACGAGGTGAGTACGGTCGTCGCCGGTCCCACCTTCTGGCCCGTCGAGCTCGGCGCCGACGCCCTGGCCGCCTACCGCGACTTCATCCCGCACGCGCCGCGCGAGCTGAACGGCTTCTTCCTGTTCGGATCCGTGCCGCCCGCTCCGCCGTTTCCCGAAGAGCTCCGTCTGCGCGGTGTCTGCGGCGTCATGTGGTGCCGCGTCGGGGACGACACGGAGCTCGCGGCGGCGGAGATGGCGCCCCTGCTCTCCGCGTTGCCCGCACCGCTGCTGCACGCACCGGAGCCGATGCCCCACCCCGTGCTGCAGTCCGCCTTCGACGCGGTCTACCCCGCCGGTGACCAGTGGTACTGGCGTGCGGACTTCGTCGACGAGATCCCCGACGAGGCCGTCGAACTGCACGCCAGGTTCGGTGCCGAGCCGCCGACCTGGAAATCGGCCATGCACCTGTACCCGATCGACGGCGCCGTCCACGACCTCGCCCCGACGGACACCGCCTGGGGCTACCGCGACACGGGCTGGGCCTCGGTCTTCGCGGGCGTCGACTCCGACCCGGCCAACGCGGAACTCGTGAAGAGCTGGAGCGTCGAGTATGCGGACGCGCTGCACCCGTACTCCGCCGGCGGGGCCTACGTGAACATGATGATGGACGAGGGACAGGAGAGGGTACGGGCCGGTTACCGCGGGAACCACCCCCGCCTCGCCCGGACCAAGGCCGCCTATGACCCGGCCAACCTCTTCCGCGTCAACCAGAACATCCAGCCGGTGCAGGGGGCCTGACGCACGGCCCGCGGGCCTCACTCCCCTTACTGGACGGGACACGGCAGGTTGGTCCGCCGATCGGCGTCTCCCCCCGTTCGTCACCCGATCGGCCGCCTGCCGATCGTCGGTTCGCCCGTGGGCGTGTGTACGGCCTGTCCGGCGGACCATGTGACCGTCGTGGCTTCGGGTCGGTCGATGGTGAGCGTCGATTCGACCTCCTGTCGGGCCCATCAGGACGCCGCCGGGGCTCGTGGGAATCCACCACGAGTGCCGAGAAATGGACGCACGCCCCGGCAGCATCGCCCTGACGAGGGACTCGGACGCTCCCGGGGCGGCCTGACCTGCTAGATCCACCTCGCTGGTGAGGGTGGACGCCGCCCCCTGGCCCTGCTGATCACTCCGGGCCAGGG
>NZ_JBEXHZ010000144.1:0-5474 GCF_040608315.1 Streptomyces sp. NPDC005195 | reverse complement strand
CGGCCACGACGGCTGTCGCGTGCCCGGCCGGCTGGGGCAGCCTTCCGAAGACCGCGGCGGACACCGACGCCGGATCGCTGACCGACATCAGGACCGGCGAGCACGACTGCTACGACCGCATGGTCTTCGACGTACCCACGGCGGGCACCGGCCCGATCGGGTACACCGTGCACTACGTCGACGCCTTCTACCAGGACCCGTCCGGCATCCGCATTCCGCTCTCCGGCGGGGCGATCATCGAGATCAGGGTGTCCGCCCCCGCCTACGACCCGGAGACTCACGCGGCGACCTACCCGGGCCGGGGCGGCCAAGCGCTTCCGGGCGTCGACCTGACCGGCTACCGCACCTTCCGCGAGGCGAAGTTCGGGGCCAGCTTCGAAGGGGTCACGCAAGTGGGCCTCGGTGTGCGGGCCCGGCTGCCGTTCCAGGTGTCCCAGCTTCCCCACCGTCTGGTGGTCGATGTCGCCCACACCTGGTGAGGCAGTCACCTCAGCCGTGTCCGGCCGGGTGACGCGACGCGGGTGCCGTGACGTCGGCGCTCGGCGGTCGGGCCGGCCGGGCGCGGTCATGCGGCGGCCGCCGGCTGCGACCGCGTGAAGCGGTCCTCCCGCGCGTCGCGTACGCCGTCCGGTACCTCCCCAGGAACAGCTTCCCGTCGCCAGGACCGAACGCGCGCGGCCCGGACCACACCGGATGCGGCGGAAGTCCGGCAGCGGCCCGGACGGGGCCGGTGAGTTCAGCGGGATCACCGCTCGCGGTTCGGGCCTGCCGTTTGAATCACCCCAGCGTCCCGGGGGCCGGCACGCGCGTTTGCCGCGCCGCCTGCCGGCCGGTGCTGTACCTGGCCCCCACCGCCAGCAGTACGGAGGCGGCCGCGCAGGTGATGACGAGGCTGTCGAGCCACACGTAGCCTTCGGAACCGGGGTAGGTCGTTCCGTCGTCCAGGACGCAGTCGAAGGCCGGCGGGAAGTACGAGGCGCGGTGGCCGGCGAGGCGCTCCACACGATGGGGTGCGGCGTCACGGCAGGCGGGCGCCGGCGAGGAGTCCGCCCCCGAGCGGGACTCGTTGTCGGACAGTTCGACGGCGCCGAGCGCCATGGCCAGAAGCATGACGGCGGCCAGCGCCGTCATGCCGGCGCTCCAGCGCAGCAGTCGCACGCCCCAGTCGGTGCGCCGGCCGGGCAGGGCGACGGACAGCAGTTTGACGACCACGGCGATGACCCATAACGGGGTGGCGATCACAGCCGCGATGGCCGGCAGCATGAACACGTTCCAGTCCTCTTCGGCCGACCAGTTGAACTGGTGCACTGTTGAACTGGTGTATGGATGTCCGGATGTCCGTGGAGCCTAGCCGTTCTTCCGGGGATCACCGGGCGACCGGGAGGACGGCTGCGGGGATCATCCGGCGGACCCGCGGAATCCTCGCGGCCGCCGGATGATCCGGGCGAAACGCCTAGCGGTGCCAGGCCGGTGGGCGTTTTTCGGTGAACGCGTGGGCGCCTTCGGCGGCGGCGGCGGTGGTGAAGACGGGTGCGCTGAGGGGGTCCTGGACGGTGTAGGCGGTGTGGTCGTCGAGGCCGCGGGTATGGCGGACGATCTGTTTCGTGGTGAGGACGGCGTCCTGGGAGTGGGCCTGGACGCGTTCGGCCAGGGCGAGGGCCGCGTGGAGGGCTTCGCCTTCACGGGTGAGCCGGTTGACGAGTCCGTGGCGGGCGGCGTCGGAAGCGGGCAGGGGAGCCGCGGTCAGGAGCATCTCCATGGCCACGTGGTAGGGGAGGCGGCCGGGGAGACGGATGGCTCCGCCTTCGGCGGCGACGAGCCCGCGGGCGACTTCGGGCAGGGCGAAGAACGCGGTGTCGGCGGCGGTGATGAGGTCGCAGGCGAGGGCGAGTTCGAAGCCCCCGGCGACGGCCGCGCCCTCGACGGCGGCGATGAGGGGCTTGCGGAGGTGTGCCCGGGTCAGCCCCGCGAGCCCGCGGCCGGCGACGACCGGGACGCCTTGGCCGGGGAAGGCTTTGAGGTCCATGCCTGAGCAGAAGTGACCCCCGGTCCCGGTCAGGATGCCGACGGTCAGCGACGGGTCGGTTTCCAGCCGGGTGAGGGCCGCGTCCACGGCCTCGGCCAGTGACCGGTCGATGGCGTTGCGGACCTGGGGCCTGTCGAGGGCGATGAGCAGGACGCCGGGGCATGGTTCGGTCACGGCCACGGGGTCTTGGGTGTCCATCGGGTGTGCTCCTGGTCGGGGGTGTCACGGTGGGGGGGGTGCCCCTATGTCTTTGGTCAAGTGAATGAGGGTGCGTCAGTTCCGTACGACGGGCAGCGCGGCCAGTCCGCGCATCACCCGGGCCGGCCGCCAGGGCAGCTCGTCGGCCGGTTTGGCCAGCGATACGGGGCCCAGCCGCTCGAGCAGCAGGGGAAAGGCGACGCTGCCCTCGAGGCGGGCCAGGGCGGCGCCGATGCAGAAGTGCGGCCCGTACCCGAAGGCGAGGTGGTCGTTGGGCGTGCGGCTCACATCGAGCAGGTCCGCGTCGGTGAAGCGGGTCTCGTCGCGGTTGGCGGAGCCGATCAGAAGACTGACGATGTCCCCCTCGCCGATCACCCGGCCGTGGAGACCGATCGGCTCCGCGGCGCACCGGAACGTGGCGTCCCGCACCGGGGAGTCGTAGCGCAGCAGTTCCTCGACGGCGGAGGCGACCAGGCCGGCTCCTGCCTCCGGTCCGGTGAGCCGGGCGGCCTCGCCGGGGTGGCGGAGCAGGGCCAGCATGCCGTTGCCGATGAGGTTCATGGTGGTGTCGTGGCCCACCAGCAGCAGGAGATAGGCGGTGGAGCGCAGTTCCTCCTCACTCATCGCCCCGCTGTCGTCACCGGCCCGTACGAGAGCGCCCAGCAGGTCCACTCCGCTGCGCTCGCCGCCTGCGCGTTTGCCGGCGATCAGGCTGTCCAGCAGGGCGTGCAGACCGGCTTCCGTCCGGGCCGGGTCCAGGCCCGGGGCGGGGGCGATGGTGGCCATCAGGGTGTCCCGGGTCGCCGCGTTGTCGAGTTCGTCGGGGACACCGAGGATCGCGCAGATCATCCGGAAGGTCAGGGGCGCCGCGAAATCAGCGATCACATCCACGTGCGTGTGCTGCTCGATCCGGTCCAGCAGCCGGTTCGCGGTGTCCGTGAGGAAAGGTTCCAGCCGCGCGATGCGCCGGGGCACGAACGCGGCGTTCACCAGGGTCCGCAGACGGGTGTGGTCCGGGGGATCGGCGTGCACCAGGTGCCGGTTCAGACCGGCCGGCCCCGCGACATAGCCGGGCACCCGGCCGGGCTCCTTGCTCAGCCGCCCGTCGCTCAGCAGCGCCCGGACATCGTCGTAGCGGGAGATCTGCCATACGGCGGGACGCCCGGGTCTGCGCTCCGCGTGGGCGGGCGCATGCCGGCGCAACCACGCGAAGTACGGGTAGGGGTCCCGTACCCGTAGGGCCAGCAGACCGGGGGGCGGGGACGGTACAGCGCGAGCGGGCACGGTAGCTCCGGGCTCGAGATCCGACACGGACACCGCACCAACGACCAGCGACGCCCGGAGGATGCGGAACTCATCATTCCGGCCTGAGGGAGAGAGCAGGACCGGTGAGCGCGGTCCCCCTGCCCGGCGAACCCCGCCACGAGACCGGCCGGACGTCCGCCATCGGCACGAAGGAGGCCGCGGCCGCTCCTCGTCCGCGCCCGTGCTCACGGATGCGTGAGCAGATTGAGGCTGAGCCGCACGGGGGAATATCGCCCAATGGGGGCATCCCGATCGCAGGCGCAGAAGGATGAGAGCACCGTCGAGTCGATGTACGTCGCTGCTTCCGCCGTGATCCTCGCCGGGGCCGCGTTCGCTCTGGTCGCCGGTCCCGCCCTGGTCTTCGACGCGGTGCACGGCGACGCGCGGCGTGTCCTGATCATCTGCGGCAAGTGGGCCGGTGCGGGGGTGTTCCTGGCCAGGCTGATATCCGGCTTGTGGCGTCGGTAACGCCTCTCGGTGTCGGCGGTGTCGGCGGTGTCGGCGGTGCGGCCGCCGGATCCTGCGCCGGGCTCGACGTGACGGGGGTGTGTTCGCCTTCGGGTGTGTTCGCCCTCGGGCGTGGGCCACGGGCCGGTCACGCGGTGTCCCGGGTGTCGTCGTCGAGTTGGTCGAGGATGCGCTGCTCCGCGTCGTGGAGCGTGGTGCGTGCGGGTGGGGGCCGGGTGCAGTCGGCGCCGTGTACGGCGCCCTGGGAGGACTTCCAGATCGGGCAGCAGGGGACCGGGAGCGGTGCGGGGCCGCGGGCGGCCAGCCCGGTACGTTCCGCCGCGACGCGGGCTCGGCGTTGCCGGCCGTGGCGTGCGCGGCGTTCCCGGACCGCGCCCTGGGCCAGGAAGAGCGCGAGAGCCCAGAACACGCCGGTCTGCCACCACAGATGATGGAGGGCGGTGGCGGTCCCGACGGACGTGAGGATGGTGGCGCCGAGGACGCGGCCGATTTCGTGTCGGGTCACAGATACTCCCCGCTGGACTGGACGTCGTTCACGTGGTGAGTTTTCCCACCGAGAGGCCTTGACCACGGATACCGCGGGAGATTTTGGGCGCGGTCGCGGGAGCAGCCGCACGGAGACTGCGCGCGGGCCACCGGCCAGTGACCGTCCCCGCACGTGCGGGGAGACGACCGCCTGCCCCCGCACCGCCCGCCACGAACAGCCGCGCCGCACACCGTATAGGCCCGGGACCCATGTGCTCCACGCTTAAGGTGACGGCCGGAGGCGAAGAACCGGAGGCGAAGAACCGGAGGCGGAGAACCGGAGGCGGAGAATGCGAGTGGGGCTGCACGCGCTCGGTATCGGTGACGGAGCCCGTCCCGAGGTGATCCGTTCGGTGGCCACAGCCGCGGAGACACACGGCTTCGCGAGGCTCTGGTGCGGCGAACACGTGGTGCTCGTGGACACACCCGCCTCCCGCTACCCCTATTCCCCGGACGGCCGGATCGCCGTGCCCGCGGACGCGGACTGGCTGGACCCGCTGCTCGCCCTGACCTTCGCGGCGGCGGTCACCAGCCGGATCGAGCTCGCCACCGGCGTCCTCCTGCTGCCTGAGCACCATCCGGTCCTGATCGCCAAACAGGCTGCCACGCTCGACGTCCTCTCCGCCGGGCGGTTCACCCTCGGGGTCGGAGTCGGCTGGTCGGCCGAGGAATTCGCGGCGCTCGGAGTCCCCTTCGCCGGGCGCGGGCGGCGCACCGAGGAGTACCTCGCCGCGCTGCGTACCCTCTGGGCCGAGGACCCGGCCTCCTTCACAGGGGAGTTCACCCGCTTCGACGGGATCCGGGTCAACCCGAAGCCGCTGCGCGGCGGCCGGCTCCCGGTCGTGACCGGCGGCGACAGCGCCGCTGCCCTGCGCCGCGCGGTCCCGGGCGCCGAAGGCTTCGTCGGCTTCCACCTCGCGGCGCCCCCCGACCCCCCGGGCGTCACCGTTCA
>NZ_JBEXHZ010000143.1:0-5510 GCF_040608315.1 Streptomyces sp. NPDC005195 | reverse complement strand
GCCCGATGTCGAGCTTCGCGCCGATCGAGCGGATCGCCGCGGACTCCGTCTTGTACTGATCACGAGTCTCCAGGACCAGACGCACGGCCCGCTCCCTGAGCTCCTTCGGGTATTGCTTCGCCATAACGGACTCGATCCTTCCAAAAGATCGAGCCTCGATCAAACCCGGAACGGTTCAATGCACACCGTCCAAGCCCGGTACGTCCGCAACAACCGCCTGGCCGACGCACTCCAACGGCAGGCCTTCTCGGCCCTCAACACCTCGCCCGGCGCCCGCCGCTACTACGACAAGCAGCGAGACCGCGACGCCGGCTACAACCCCGCCCTGCGCCAGCTCGGCAACCGACTCGTCGGCATCCTCCACGGATGCCTCAAGACCCGCACCCCCTACGACGAGGCAACCGCCTGGTCACACCACGCCGACCTCGCCGCCGCTTGACACCAAACGGCATGGGATGTCTGACCAGCCAAAACACACCCCGGACCATTAGACGCAGAAGCTACCCACAACCCCCCGGCCATTCCCACTGCAACCCACACAATCCCAGGTCAGCCCCACCCCACCCCCACCAAACCCCATTCTCAACCAACCACCAACCCCGCAGCTCACACCCCACCCAGCACACCAACTACCCACCCCCGGATCGACACTGGATCTCATCCACCAGTTCGCCGTAGCGGACCTGCTCCTTTTCTGATGCCCGCGTCGCCACGCGGGGCGTTGCCGGTCCGGCGGCCTTCTCTGGCGGCGGGGCGCGACAGCCTGCCGTCTACGCCGACCCCATCAGGGAACGGAGCATCTCCCGTGTCTCCTGGTCGGTCGAGAAGAGGACGGTCCCCTGCATGCCGCGGGTGAGGAGCACTTTGTAGGTGTTGCGGATCAAGTGGGCGAACTCGTGCTCGGGGGCGCGAGCGACGATGGTGTCCTTGCTGGACTTCTTGTCCGCGACCCAGACTCCGTTGCGCCACACCAGATCGGGGCCGAAGATGACGCCGCTCCAGTCGTATTCGAAGCCCTGCGCCGTGTAGATACATCCCACCTGCGTGAACCCGGCCGGGTCCGTCGCCCAAAGGTTCTTCGAGGGGTAGCCGCCGATGGATCGCTCCCCCTGCACGTTCCACGGACGCTTGTAGTCCCACTCGGGCAAGGTGACATCGTCAACAAGCCCGACAAAGTTCTTGTCGTCGTCGAGGACCGGCTCGCTCCAGCGCCAGCAGAACCCGGCCGTCATCCGTGCCTGCAGCCCGCTCTCCTGACGGGAGCGCAGGAGGGCTTCGAGCTCCTGCGGGGTCTCGGCCACCGAGACGGTGAAGTGGTCGTCGCCTTCCCAGGGGATGGGGCCGCCCGGGGTAAGGCCCAACAGACGGACCACCCACTCCTCGTAGGCGCGGCTGCCCCCGCAGCGGAACTGTCCGTCGAGATTCACGTGCCGCACGGTCAGGCCCTTGGCCTTGGCCGCCTCGTCGATCTCCCGAACGGTTCCCATCTCGCCGGGGCGCACGACCTGGTGTTCGTCGAGGACGAAGACCGGCACCCGGGCGGCGTCCAGGAGTTCTTCGATCTGGCGACGGTTGCTGCGCCGGTTCTTGGGCGTGAAGCGGTGGTTGGAGGACTCTCTGATGCGGTGGGCTTCGTCGCACAACAGAACGTCCAGGCCGTTCTTTTCAGCGTGGCTGAAGTGGTTGAAGTAGCCGAACAGCTTCTGAATGCGTCCGCTGCCCTTGCCGGCGACCTTCTGCAGGGTGGTGGTGAACGACTTGGAGCCGGTGGCGTGGATAGCCGTCTCCCCGCTGCGATACAGCTCACCGAGGACCTCGAGCGCAATGACGCTCTTGCCGGAGCCCGGGCCGCCGGTGACAACGATAACTTCCTTGACGTCGGACTGCTTCGACTTCTTCAGTGCGCGCATCACCAGTGAGTAGGCGACCTGCTGCTCGTTGAGCAGGTTGAACTGCGAGCGTTCCTTGATCTCCTGGGCCGCTACGGCCATCAGCTGCTTGCTCGGCGCGATCTGCTCCGGATGCAGGTCATCCGCAGCGCTCGCCCCGGAGACGGGGGCCAGGCGCTCCGTGAGGAATTCTTGGAACTTTCCCTTGCTGGAGGCGGTGAACAGGCGGCCGTAGGTGTCAGCCTGGAGGTCGAAGAGGCTGTCGACGCCGAAGTCCGTGGCGTTGTGCAGGAACGCGGCGCCACTGATCCGGTGTTCGTGGCCGTGCAGGGACTTCGTGAAGTCGGCGATGTGGTCGCAGTAGCGGCGCACCTGCGCAACCGGGTGTAGGCGGGCAGTATGTCCCATCCCCTCCACCGTCACCAGGTCCTCGGCGTCTGGGACCGGATGGACGGCGGTCCACTGCTTGAGTTCCACCACCACGTACGCCGGCTCGCCCGTCGTTGGGTGAACACCCGCCAGTAGGGCATCGACCCGGTAGCTGGACAGCGGCACCGGATACTCGATGAGGACTTCCACGTCCCCCCGCCCTGCATCCACGAGGGTGTGGGCTAGTGCGGGAAGGCTCTTGCCCCACGACCGTTGCTCGCTCACTCCCGCCTCGAAGCCGTAGGTGAAGCGGAACTGTGTCGCCAGGCTTTCCACCAGTGAACCGGCAGCCGTCGCATGCACCACAGCACGAGCAGACATCCGCAACAACGACACGAGAAAAGCCCCCGGGCAGCACGAAAGACCGTGCGCGGGTGGGGGCCTGTCCACACATCAGTGGAAGCCCGGCGGGCCGCGAAATGAACAGAGATCACTCTAACCGGCGGGTCCCACTCTGGCCGTCACGTCGCTCTCGTCGACCACTTGGCCTGGGACGAAGACCCTCCGGTCCTCACGTCTGGCTGTGGTAGGACACCGTCGGACACACTCTCCCACGCCTCGTCCTGTCCCCGCTGCCATTTCCCGACGGGTACCCGGCTGGCTGAGCAATGCTCAAGACCTGTGGCTCGGTGTCGGGGAGAGGCGCGAAGGGCGTACCTTCCCGAATGATCCTGTGATGGTCATCGAGTAGGCCAACGTTGGCACGTCGGAATGACGACGGTTCCACGCGAGACGGCTCCTTGATCGACGAGATCGTCCTTGAGGGCTCGGCGGATGCTGGCCGCCGCGTTGGAAGCGGAAATCGACAGCTACATAGCCGAGTTGGCTGATCAGCGGGATGGCGACGGCCGCCGTCTGGTCGTGCGCAACGGCTACCACCAGCCCCGGAAGGTCACCACAGTCGCTGGGGCGGTCGAGGTCAGAGCCCCGCGAGCGAACGACCGCCGCGTTGATGAGTCCACCGGGGAACACAAGAGGTTCTCCTCGGCGACTGGGCCGCCGTGGTGCCGGAAGTCCCCGAAGATCAGCGAGGTGCTGCCCCTGCTCTACCTGCACGGTCTGTCCTCCGGTGACTTCGTGCCCGCGCTGGAGCAGTTCCTTGGCTCCTCGGCCGACCTGTCGCCCGCGACCCGGCTGACCACACAGTGGCAGGCCGACCACACCGCTTTCCAGGACCGTAACCTGTCCGCCCAGACGCGAGGGCGCGCGGTCAACGCACCCCACCTGGTTGCCCTGGTCCGCGCCGGCGCCCGCTTCGAACGTGGCCAGCTAGTGGAGCGACCGGAAGGGCTCGCCGCATGACCGACCAGTCCTTCGACGAGGAACCCCCCGAGCACCTCCGCTACCGCCGTTACCTGCAGGATCTGGAAAATGTCCCGGAGACAGACGAGGCCACCCTGGTGGCTACCGTCCTGCACGATCCGGACGTCTCGATGTCGGAGGCCGCGGTCAACCGCTACCTCGAGTGTTGGGCCGCCGACCTGCTGACCGACCCGGCGTTCACCGCTTGGGCCCAGACCATGGCCATGGCAATCGGGGACCGTCCCTTCCTCGCCCGTCGGCTGCGCGAGTGGAGCCTGCTCAGGGCAATCGCGCTGGACGAGCCATGGACTGCCGAGGAACTCACCACCGCGTCCGACTGGTTCCAGCGCACGGCCACGGTCGTACTCGTTGTCACCTCACCTGAGGCCCTCAGCCTGCTCGCCGAACGGGGACGAACCCGCCGCGTTCGGAACGCAGCGAGCCGCCGACTGCAACATTCGGATCAACACCAACCTGACTCGATCCACAAGTCTTGACGATTACTCCCGCTTCGGAACGGACGACGGACAAGGTCGCTGAGTCTTTGCCGGGCTTCTGCGCCTACAGAGCCTCCGAGCCCGCTGGCCAAAGCCACCAGCACCGTCACCGTCACCGACACCGACAGTGGTTCCGTACTGCCCCCGACGCCTCGCCACCGCCTGTCTGACAGAACGTTGTCTTGCAGCGGCAGACCTTGTAAGAGCGCTACCACGCTCCTCGAGATATCACCGCAAGGTGTCCCATTTCGAGCGGTCCGGGACCGTAAGACACGGTATGGGCGCCTGGTCCTGTCCTCGCTGCGGGGCGGGAATGACAAGACTTGAGACCATCAAGGGTGCCACCCCTTGACGAACAGCCGGACGGCGGCGCGGGATAAAGCGTCGAGGACATCTGAAACGCTCCACGCCCCGGGCCGCCCCGAAAGACGACCGCCACGTCTTCCCAGACCGCCAGCCGTCCGCCTCGGCCCACCGCCCCTGACCCAGATCCAAACGAAGAGCATCGTCGTGCACGAAACGCGCCATCCGACCCGCGCGATGACGTGCAGGATCAGGGGCACCCGTAGGGAATCTCACACGAGACCGGGCCTGCCATCTACCCTGGCAGTGACAAAGGTGCCAAAAGGGGCAAAGCCGTGATGTCTCAAGATGCATCCCCGGATCCATACGCTGACCCGCTGGTGTTCGGCCAACGCCTGCAGATCTTGCGCACGCGCAGGGGGATGACCCGAGAACAGCTCGGTGGGCTGGTCGGCAAGTGCCCCCCGGGTTCGAGTGGAGGCTCTACCGAACTCGGCGGTTCAACCAGCCTTCCGCAGGTCGCTTCATCGTTCCGTGCGGCTGCGGAGCGGGGACCGGTTCCGCCGTCCTCATGCCCACGGAGTCGACGAGACTAGGTGCACCAAGGCGCCCGTCGGCACCCGGTTCTCGAACCGGCGGGACACCGCCTGCGGCACCGGGCACCACCCGCGTGTGAGGTGATCTTTCCACACGGCCAGCGTCCAACCAGAGGCTGCCCCATGGACGTGGTCGCTATGGGTGAGATAGAGGTCCGGCCTGTCCGCAGCCGAAGGCAACGGCGGATCAAGCGGGTCGCTGACGGCCACCGGACCGGCGGCCTCTTCCTGTTCTGCAGCCTCTCCTGGCTCTCCAGCCACTTGTAGTTGTGGGGCCTCTTGTGGCTGTTCGGCGCTCAGCTTGCCGTAGCAGGCGTTACACCGGGGGCGACTGTGATCGCCACCAGGAATGGCAACGAGTTTGGAGGTCTTTGTTTGTCCGCATCGGTGGCAGGAGAAGGTGTGGTTCCCCCGGGATGCGGAGGATGTTGACAGAGGGTCAGATGGTTCTCATGAGAGGAACATCGACCATGGCCGCTCCCAGGAAATACTCG
>NZ_JBEXHZ010000142.1:0-5518 GCF_040608315.1 Streptomyces sp. NPDC005195 | reverse complement strand
CCGTCGGTCTGCTTGTGGTGCTCGTCCTCCTGGCCAGGGCCTGGCGGGTCAGCGGCCGGACCCCGCCCCTCGAGCCGCGCGCGGTACCCGAGGGGGAGGACCTCGTTCTGCCGGCGCGCTTCCTGCAGGACACGCCTCTCGACCCGGGTCTGCAGGGCAGCCACATCGCCGTCGGCGCCGGGTCGATGGCGGTGCTGTCCCACGGCGGTCCCGGCCGCCTGGCCGGCAAGGAGATATCCGTGGGGCGTTTCGACGTACGGGGGCTGCGGCGGCCGAAACGCTTCACGGAGCGGAGCGTGCCGGCGCACTGGTACGTCGCCGAGCTCCTCGACTCCGGAACCCCGGTCCGCCTCGCCGCAGCCCCCGCCGACCTGCTCCTGCTCGTACGGGAGCTGGAGCGGGCAAGGCTCGGCGTCCCACGGTGAGCGCGGCCTCCCACCTTGGTCCGAGCTGGCCCGCGGGGTTTCTCCGCCTGCCGGCGAGCGACACCGGGGCTACCGCGGCGTCCGGCGGATCCGCAGGACGCCCATAGCCACCAGCGCCTCCGCCCCTCCTGCCCGTGGACCTTCCGCGTCAGGTCGCCATCTCCCCGCGTACGAGGGGACCCTCGGATTGCGTGGTCCACTGCCGATCGCCGACCAGATCCACCCACTCGGACCATCGGGCCAGAATGCCCAAACCGCGCGAACACCTCGCCTGTCGCCCGTCGGTACGGGGTGGAGGCGGGGGCCAAATAGCGCAGGCCAAGGTGTCTGGACCGCTGCACAACCAGGAAATGGCATATGCATGGGGGAGCGATGGAATAGCGAGAGCAGCTGGAACTGGAGAACTGCGTCATGCCCCCGAACAGCAAAGCAATCGTATGTCCGTTTGATTTCAGTACGGGCTTGGAATTCGACCCCTCCCTCGCGGACCTCATGGCCCGCGATTCCATCACCCGGATCCGGCTGCCGTACGGCGACGCCGAAGCCTGGCTGGTCACCGGGTTCGACGCGGTGCGGCAGGTGACCACCGACCAGCGGTTCAGCCGGGCGGGGATCATGGGGTTCGACTATCCGCGGCTGACCCCGGAGCCGATCGTCTCCCCGGAGTCGATCAACGTCATGGATCCGCCGCACAGCAGCCGTCTGCGCCGCCTGGCCTCGCAGGCCTTCACCAAGGGGCATGTCGAGCGGATGCGCCAGAGGATCACTCGCCTCGCGGACACCCTGCTCGATGAGATGGCCGCGCAGGGACCGCCCGCGGATCTCGCGCGCCATCTGTCGAACCGGCTCCCCCAGCACACCATCTGCGACGTTCTCGGGATCGTCGAAGACGACTGGCCCCGGATGGACCGGTACGTGCACCAATTGCTCTCCACCGGACCCGACAGTCGCCAGAGCGCCGCGACCGCCAAGTCCGAGCTGCGGGCCTACTTCGGGGGTCTGGTCGAAGAACGGCGTCGCGCCCCCGGGGACGACCTGATCAGTGTGCTGGCCACCGCCAAGGACGGCGAGGACGCGCTCGACGACCAGGAACTGGCGGTCATGGCCCTGACGCTGATGCTCAGCGGGCACGACACGGCCACCGGCCAGATCAGCAACATCTCCTACCTCCTCCTGACCCGTCCCGAGCTGCTGAAGCACCTCAGAAGCCGTCCGGAGAACCTGACCGCGGTCGTGAACGAGCTGCTCCGCTTCATTCCCTTCCGTAAGGGCGTCGGCATTCCGCGGGTGGCACTGGAAGACGTGGAGATGGACGGGGTACGGATCCGGGCGGGTGACTTCGTCCATGTCTCCTACCTGACCGCGAACCGTGACCCGGAGCGCTATCCCAACCCCGACACCATCGACCCGGACCGGCCTTCCTTGCCCCACATGACCTTCGGCTGGGGCGGACACCTGTGTGTCGCCGTGCCGCTGGCCATGGCGGAACTGGAAGTGGCCATCGGACGGCTGCTGGAGCGGTTCCCGGAGCTGCGGCTGGCGGTACCGCCCGAGGAGCTTCGCTGGGACACGGAGACGATCCGACGCTTCCCCATCGAGCTGCCCGTGACCTGGTAGGACCGCAGACCATCGAGCACCCTTCGCAGACGCGGGCGGCCACCGAGGACCGTGGCCACCCGGCGGATCCGCCGCGCCCCGGCACACCCGGGCGTATCCACCCCGCGTCCCCTCCGCACTCCCACCGCTCCCACCGCTCCTCCCGGTCGCATCCAAGGGCCGAAGGAGCCGCACGTGGCGAGGCCAAGGAGAAGGCGGCGGAACCTGGCTCCGAACGGCGGTAAAGCCCCCTCCCACCCTCGGGGACCTGTCCGCGGGGATCGGGGCACTCCCCTACCGCGAGAAATCGGGGCACCCGCGAGGGATCGGGCACCGGCACCCCCTACCGCGGCTCCCCCACGGCCTCGCAAGCAGGCCGGTCCCCTGTCGGCTCTGTCGCCGCCGGTGCGCGAACGGCGGGACGCTCGATCCTCGGTCTGCGGAGATCCGCTTGCCGTTCGATCATTTTGACTATGGCCCCGAATTCTTCCGGCGCCCCTTGGCCGCCTCCTTCGATCGCACCGATGCTGGCCGTGCCGGGCCCGCTGCCCGTGCCCGACGCCGACTGGGCGTTCGAGGCCAAGTGGGACGGTGCGCGCTGCATCCTGACCACGACGGGCGACGGAACGGTGCGGCTGACCTCGCGGGCGGGCAACGACGTCACCGTGACCTATCCCGAGCTGCAGGCTCTGGGTGGTGTTCTGCGTGGGCGCGGTGTGGTCCTCGACGGTGAGGTCGTGGTCCTGGACGGCTCCGGACGGTCCGACTTCGGGCTGCTCCAACGGCGGATGGGCGTGGTCAACGCCCGCCGCGCCGCGCGACTTGCGCTGGATTTCCCCGCCCATTTGGTGATCTTCGATGTCATGTTCCTCGACGGCCGCACCCTGCTCGACTCCTCGTACGGCGAGCGCCGCGGAGCCCTGTCCCTGCTGGGGCTGGACGGCCCACACTGGTCGGCACCGCCGTACGTCCACGGGAACGGATCGCACATGTGGGACGCCGTGGTTCGCGAAGGCCTGGAGGGGGTGGTCGCCAAGAAGATCGCCTCCCCGTACACCCCTGGGGTCCGATCGCCCCACTGGCGCAAGACCAGACGGATGGAGACCCTGGACGTCATCATCGGCGGCTGGACGCAGCGAAGTGGCGCTGCCGAAGGTGTGCCGGGCGCGGTACTGGTGGGCTTGGACGGGCCTGCCGGGCTGCGGTACGCGGGAGCGGTGGGGTCGGGAATGTCGGAGCATGAGATCGGTGAACTCAGCGCGTATCTCACCGTCATCACGCGCTCGACGTCCCCGTTCGTCGACCAGGCCGACGTGGCCGACGCGCACTGGGTCGAGCCGAGACTGGTCGCGGAGGTCACCGCCTCGGAATGGACAGCGGCCGGCCGGCTGCGCCATCCGGTCTGGCAGCGCCTCCGCCCGGATCTGACCCGGCTGGAGTGAGCTGATGGTGCTCGACGTGCGCCCGGTTCACGACGCCACAGCCACAGCCAACGCCATGGCCGTGCTGCAGGCAGCGGACCGGCTCTCAGCCCCAAAGTAAGGGCTCTCCCGTCACTCAGAGTTTCTGGCAGGATGACGTTCATGACCGCATACCGAAAGGCCGATGCCGCGTAGACGGCCCGGCAGACTCCGTGCCGACCAGCGGCATGACATCCGCGTCTGGGGCGGTACCCCGCCAGAGCGCATCCACTGGCTGTCAGCTCGCGTCAGCCTGGCGATCCATCGAGTCGAGACGGTCTCGACCCACTACTTCGTGTTCCCCGGCGCCACAGCACGAGCGTTGAGCCGGTACCAGGCCTTTGCGCTGTCGCCAGGCCGTCGCCCGCTGTACCCGCAGTGGGCGGGGTGCTCGTGTCGCTGGTGTTCCTTTGACGACGTGCGGCACGCGCGGGATGTCCTCGACGAGGTTCTGCGGAACCTGCCTGCCCCTGTTCGCGAGGAACTCAGACGTCCGGTGGCTTCTCTGGACGCCGCGTACCTCCAGCGGACTCTGCCGGATCCGTTCGCTGATCAACGTCAGTGGCGCTCCGACCTCTGGTGGCGTCGCCGTCTCGCCGACGGCGAGGAGGGCTCGTGAATCCCGGCGCGCTCCGCGGCCACAGTGAAATGATCAGAGCCATGGCTGCTGCGATCACGGCATCGCAGTCCTCGTGTACAGGCCGCTTCACGGGGCCCGCTCTTCGATGTCTCCAAGTCCGCCGCCCGGCTGGCGGCAACTCCCCAAGTGGCAGCAGGAACACAGCCGCTCCCACCAACAGGTCCACGCCCGCGCCCAGCACGACTTCGCCCGTATGAAGTCCTGGGAGATCCTCCGCGACCACCCCATGCGGGGCGACGGCACTCACCACGCCGTGCTGCGCACGGAATTCGGGCCTGGCTGTCCGCCGCGGGCGTTAATCGCCTTTCACGCCGAGCACCCGTAGGGCTAGTCTTCGGGTCCCGTAGGAGACCCACGAGGAGCGGGAACATGGTCGGTCGTCCGAGCGCGCGTTGACGTCGTTGGCCCTGATCGGGCTTGTCATCACCTGCGTGCTGCCCTTGATGTTGCGGCAGCGAGCTTTCTTCCGTCTGAACCGTCGCCGCGCCTGTTGCGCGCCGGGTGACAGGCGTCATTGTCGGCGAACCAAGGATCCTCGTGCCGTCCACTTCCTCCGCGGTATCCGATTCCGGCCCGCCTGTTCCGACGGCTCTGTGGCGGGACGGCGACTTCCGCAGACTCTGGGCGGGTCAGACGGCCTCTCAACTCGGCGAGCACGCGAGTCTGGTGGTCCTGCCACTCTTCGCCGTCCTGACCCTGAACGCCGGTGCCGGCCAGTTGGGCGCCCTCCGCGCAGTGGGGCAGGCGCCGATCCTGTTGCTCTCGCTCTTCGTCGGCGCGTGGGTGGACAGGTGGCGCGCCCGCACGGTGATGGTGCTGACGGACGTCGGCCGGACCCTGACACTGGGCGCCGCCGCCGTGGCCGGCTTCCTCGGATGGTTCGGCCTGCCCGCGCTGTTCGTGGTCGCCTTTGCCGTCGGGACCCTGTCCGTGTTCTTCGACGTGGCCTACCAGACTTCTCTCGTACGCCTTGTGGAACGCGAGCAGTTGGTGCGGGGCAACAGCGCGCTCGAGGGCAGCCGGTCCGCTGCACAGATCGGCGGTCCCGCCCTCGGCGGTGCGCTGGTGTCCCTTCTGTCGGCACCGATCGCTGCCGCCTCCAGCGCTCTGTTCTTCGCGCTGTCGTTCCTGTCGATCCGACGGATCCGCCGGATCGAATCGGTCCCGAAGAGCCCGGAACGTCCCCCACATGTCTGGCGGCGGATCCATGAAGGCCTCCGTTTCGTCTCCGGCGACACCTCGCTGCGGACCGTGTGCCTCGCCTCGGCCGCCTTCCAGTTCTCCTTGGCTGCCATGATGACCGTCTATCTGCTCTTCCTGCCGCGGGAACTGCACCTGTCGGGTGCCGCCGTCGGGCTGGCGCTCGCGGCGATGGGGCCGGGCGCGCTCCTGGGCTC
>NZ_JBEXHZ010000141.1:0-5577 GCF_040608315.1 Streptomyces sp. NPDC005195 | reverse complement strand
GCCCTCCACCCCCAAACCGTCCCCCACCTCGGCGTTTTTTCTTTTTTTCACCCCGGCCTTCCAACCATCTGTAACAAAAACAAAAACACGGCCTAGCACGGAACGCGCCTGGTGGTGCAAGACGTGCACCTGGGGCAAGGACGCGGCCTGCACCCGCGCTGCCTCGAAACCGACCCAGGCCACCCGGGCCCGACTATGGGCAGGAGGAGCCGCGACGGCGCAGAAGCCGCCGCAGCTCTCGCGATGAAGCAATTGTTGTGGAGCTTACGGCCGATCCGTGTTCTGACCCGTTCAGTCTCTGAGACGACTGGTGATAAAGCGGCTCTGCGAATCGAAGCCGAAGGCAGCCATGAAAGGGCTACTAAACCCTACCGAAATGTATATTCCGGACTCTTCATTCAAGCGAGGTTCATTCGCAAGTAAAGATCCGTACAACCAACCCCAGTCCCTGTGAGTCGTGATCACCACGGGTCAGAACTCCTGTCCCGATCACGACCAGAGGGCCGAATGAACTCAACTCGACGATGCACGTCCACGGCGTCCGCAAGCGCTGTCGTGCTCGCCACCGCCGGCGGGCTGCTCACCGTCGCCGCCGTCCCCGCGTCGGCCGCGACGACCTGCACCTCACCGGTGTACAAACGGCAGTTCTATGCGAACACCACCTTCTCGGGCACCCCGAAGCGGACCGACTGCGACAGCACGGTCGACGAACAGTGGGGCGCCAAGGCCCCCGCCTCCGGCCTGCCGACGAACAACTTCGCGGTCCGCTGGAGCGTCACCCGCGACTTCGGCTCCGGCGGCCCCTTCACCCTCTTGGTCGCCGCCCAGGACGGCATCCGCGTCTACGTCGACAACTCCCGCAAGGTCGACCTGTGGAAGAACGGCTCGACAACGACGAAGAAGACCGTCAACATCACGATCCCGGCGGGCAGGCACACCCTGCGCGTGGACTACGTCAACTGGACGGGCTCGGCGAACGTCAAGTTCGGCTACACACCCAACACTTCGACGACCGCCGATAAGGTCAAGCCGCTCACACCGACGGGCGCGTCGGTGTCATACGACAAGACCACAGGCAAGGCGAAGCTCGCTTGGGCGAAGAACAACGAGATGGACCTCGCCGGCTACCGCGTCTATCGCCGCCTGAAGGGCGCATCCTTCGGCAGCACCCCGCTGGCCACCACCACCTCCACCTCGTACACCGACAGCCCGCCGGCCGGCGGCGAGGTGTACTACTACGAGGTCCGCGCCCACGACAAGGCGGGCAACGTCTCCGCGGGCTCCACCGACCAGGCCGTGGCGAGTGTCGACCGCACCGCACCCGCCGTCCCCACCGGGCTGAGCGCGGCCGGCGAGTCCACCGGTCTGCGCGTCCGGTGGAGCGCGGTCGAGGGAGCGGCGTCGTACCGGGTCTACCGGGCGGCGGGCGCCCAGGGGACCTACACCCAGGTGGGCAGTACAGGCACGGTGTCGTTCGTGGACACCTCGGCCGCCCAGGACGTGAGTTACTCCTACCGCGTGACCGCCCTCGATGCGGCGGGCAACGAGTCCGCACGGTCCGTTGCCGTCAGCGGCACGCGCAGGGACCTCACCCCGCCGTCCGCCGTCACCGGAGTCACCGTGGTCCCGACCGAATACGGTTTCGCGGTGAGTTGGGACGCGAACCCGACCCCGGATCTGGCGCGCTACGTGGTCCGCCGCGGCGAACTCTGGGGAGACGACGAAGAGAAGGTGTGCTCCCTCTACCCGGGCTTCTATGTGTCGGCCGACACCACCTCGTACGCGTACACCACCGTCCCCGACGGTGAGGAGAGCTGCTTCATCGTCGACGCCATCGACGAAGCCGGGAACTCCGCTTTCCAGTCGACCGGCGAGGCACAGATCGTGACCGCGACAGAGTTCGACATGACACCGAGCGTCGCGACGCCCGCAGGCTCGCCCTTGCGTCTGGAGGCCTCCGCCGCAGAGGGCGCCGAAGGAAACCGTCTGACGTGGTTCGGACTCGGTGCGGGTGAGGAAGGCTCATCCGCACCCGCGCTGGGCTTCCGCATCTACCGATGGAACCCTGTCACCGCCGCCTACGAGAAGATCGACGAGGCCCCCGCCGGGGCCTTCGAGTACTTCGACACCGGCGGCCGGCGTGGCACCACCAGCTACTACTGGGTGACAGGTGTGAAATCTGACGGCACCGAAACTCTGCCCGCCGGCGACTGGGCCGTCACCGCACCCGCGGCGTGACCTGACCCGGCGGCCAGGCTCGATCACAAGCTCCCCCGCATCCTGGCCACGCATGATCGCCCGGGAACTTCCGGGCAGAGTCGCGCAGCTGCCACGGCGGGCTGACAGGAAGGACAAGAAAACCGTCTGCTGATCGAAGGCGCCGCGGAGGAGCGGGGCGGATCGACATTCGCGGCAACGCCGCCTACCAGACGTCACAGCCTCACGGCATCGCGGCCATCAGCACCCAACCGCTCACCCGCCTGGTGCGCGCAGATTTCCCCGACATGCACCTCGCCGCGCGATCGTCCCCGGGCGGCGCGTGGCGGCCCTCAGGAGGCCGCCGCGCGCCGCCGTTTGTGCCTGGTGTGAAGCCGGCTCACCAGGCGGCCGTTGATACGCATCAGGGCCCTCACGGCTGGTACTCCTGACGTGCGACTACTTCACCTGATGAGCTGTAGGCAGTGAGCGTCCAGGGTGCCCCATCGGCGGCGCGCGGGGGGTTCTGCAGCCGGGTCACCGCGTACCAGGCGCCCAACCGGGCTTGCCCTCCAGTGTCGGCACGGTGACGTGCACAATCTCTGCCTCGGTGGCGACCTCGACGCCACCCGGTTCTCCCGCACCGTGGAAGGTCCCCGAGAGGAAAGTGCGGCCGTCGGCTTGGGTTGAGTATCGGGGCTGCTCACGTCGAGGTTGCCACTGATGACGCTGCGGGACTGAATGGGCAGATCCGGCTCCGTCCAGTGCGAACCGTCTGTCATCAGCCACACCTCGACTCCCGGTGCCACCCGCACCCGCTCGCCCGACACTACGAGCCACACCCGCCCGGCGGTCGTCGGCGCGGAGGGGCTCGCGTCGGCGCCGCGGTCGGCAGGCTGCCGCGCAGACCCGCCGTCCGCTGAGCAGGACAGTGGTGACAGCGTGACACCAGCCGATATGACAGACCACCAGGAACCGCTTGGTTCCGGCGGCATCCCGAGGGCGTCAGCCCAGGGCGGGATAGTCGCCAGCGGCGAGGTCAGCCGTCAGACTCGGGTGGGTGGGCTCCCAAGCGAACCGTTTCCGAGTGAGTGCGCTCGACGACGGCATGTCGAGGGCGAACAAGCGGCCGATGAGGCCGAAGCTGTCAGGCGACACCGACTCGATCGGCACCGCGAGAACGCCGCTGATAGCTTCGGCCAACGAGCGCATCGAGTCGCCCTCGTCGGCTACGGCGTGCAGGACGGTGCCGGGCGCAGCGTCCTCGAGTGCGATGCGGAACAGGCGAGCGGCGTCGGCCCGGTTGACCGCTGGCCAGCGCTGCGTGCCATCGCCGACGTACGCGGAGACACCCGTTTTCTGGGCGGCGGCGATGAGCACCGAGCAGAAGCCGTATTGCGACCCGCGCTGATGTACGGAGCGTGGCAGCCGCACGACAGAAGTGCGCACGCCCTGGTCAGCCAGCGTCAGTACCGCGTGGGAATTTCGGCCGCGTCCCCCGACGGGACCGTCAATCGTGTCGGGGTCCTCCTCGGTGGAGGTGTGGCCCGGCATCATCGGAGTGAGGCCGGCATGCACGAACGGCTTGCCACTGCCTGCAAGTGCGGCCGCGAAGGTCTGTACAGCGCGTGCTTCGTCGTCGATGCAGGGCTCCAAGTTGCTCCAGTCGTTCCCAAAGGCCAGGTTGATGACACCAGCGGCCCGGGCAACGCCGGCGCGGAGGCTGTCATGGTCAGTGAGGTCGCCGCGTAGCGGCGTCCCGCCAGCGGTGGAGAGGGCCGTAGCCGCGGAATCGGAACGGACGAGGCCAAGGACCTCGTGACCAGCAGCGATGGTTTCGGGAACGACAACTGAGCCGATGCTGCCGCTGGCTCCAGTGACGAATACGCGCATGAGAGGCTCCAGATGGCTGCTCCGACGCGGCGTCGCAGGATAGAAACCGGCCGCTCGGGCTGGCGACGCTCGCTGCTGGAACACCCTCGAAGAAGCGACTGCATCTCCTCGGCCCCACATAACTACTCTAACAACGCATACCGGCCGTGCTGGGAGCCGGACGCACACGACATCGAGGAGGGCGGCGTACCGATCGCGGTACGGGCGCGCGCGCAGGTCTCCGGAGGGCAGGTGCAGGACCTCCCGGGCGATGCGGTGTGGCGGGCACCGGGCTGCCAGGGGACGGGCCCGGGATGGTGAGGACGCGGCCCGGGCCTGAGCGGTCTCGAAGCTGATCAGGCCATCCTCGGCGCCGAAGACGGCCTCCCATCGAGGACGGTCCCGGATGCCCAAAAGGACCACGTCGGCAGTCCGGCCAGGGGATAGCACCGTCCGCGACGTGAACGCGGGTCGGGTACGCGCTGGAGGTGGGCGCGCAGGCGGCCGGTGTCGTGCTGGTGGAGGGGAGCCAGTTTCGCCAGAACGGCAGGGACCGGAGAGGACGGAGCGGCAGGCACGGGACCTCGATGGGATCAGCTGGTGTAGACACCCTGATGATCACCTGTCTCATACCTGTGCTGTTGCCACGTCAACTCCCCCTGAACACGGACGATCTACGCTCCCGGAACTTGCAACCGCCCTGTTCGCGGACGCGGTCGTGGACGGTCGAAGAACGCGTCAGCCGGCCCGAAGACCGACCGCCAGCGTCAGTTCAAGGAGCCGGTGTGGCGACCCGAGATCCGGAAACAGCTCCCGCAGCTGCGACATCCGGTACCGGACGGTCTGGGGATGGACGAACAACGCAGCCGCCACCTCGTCCCTCCTGCCATGGTGCAGCAGCCACGCCCGCAACGTCTCCTCCAGCCGCCGTGCGGTCGCGACAGGCAAGGTCCGCAACGGCGCGAGGGCTCGGGCACGCAGGTCTGCGAACGCGTCCCCGTCGGCGCTCAGCACCAGCTCGGGCAGGTGGTCCTCAGTGTCGCGAATATCAGGGGAGAGGGAGCGCGCGCGTACGGCTCGTGCGTACGAGGCGGACGCACGAGTCCATGGCCGGGCCGGGCCGACCACGGCGGTGCGGTCGGTCATCTGCCTCAGGAGATGTGATCGGTCGGCATCGGGGACGAGCAACACGCCGCAGGCGTCCGGCAGGTCGTCGAGGACGAGGGTGCTCGGGTCGAGCGCGCGGTAGGCGGGCCGGGCCTGGGCGGCGGGCAGCAGGACCGCGGTCAGTGAGACCGAAGGCTGCCACCCGGCCCGTTGAGCGGAGGCCAGCAGCACGTCCGGGCTGGCGTCGGCGAGGAGGTCGCGGACCAGTTGTTCCAGGTGGCGCTCATGAGCCCGGCCCCGGGCGGCCAGTTCGTCGGCGTGGCCCGCGGCGCTCGCGGCGGAGAGCTCGTCGATGTAGGCGAAGGTCAGCTCGGCGAACTTGGCGACCTCGGCGGCGGGCAG
>NZ_JBEXHZ010000140.1:0-5692 GCF_040608315.1 Streptomyces sp. NPDC005195 | reverse complement strand
AGGGTGCGTCTTCTGGACGCCATCTCTGCGTGAACCGAACGCGGATCCCCTGGCGTCGCCTCCCGCACGACTACCCGCAACGGCTGGCGTGGTTTCTACGGTACGACGACGCACGAGATCGCAGAGTGGGTCGGCGTCTCCCAGCCGTATCTCTACCGCCTGTACCCGAACAAGGAAGCGCTGTTCGCGGCGGTGGTCGACCACGTGTCCGTCGTCATGACCGACACACTGGTCGCTCACTCGCCGGTGTCGGGTGGGGCCGGGCCGGCGCCCGAGGCGACGTTGGACGCGGCGCGCGGCGCCTACGCCGCGCTCGTCGCGGACCGGAACATCCTGCGTTTCCTCATGCACGCGAACTGTGACGTCGGCGAGCCGCTGGTGGCACAGGCCGTGCGCCGGTGCTACGCCAATCAGGTTGACACCGTTCGCCAACTGCTGGGCGACGACGACGCCGTGCGGCGCTGGTTCGGCGCCGGAATGCTCGACAACGTGGTCGCCGTGCTCGGTCTGGCCGACATCGACGAGCCGTGGGCGCACGTCCTCGCCGCCCGTTGACCCGACACCGGCAGGACGGCACCGCGTTCCCGCAACGCGCGTCGGGTTCAGCCCAGTAGTTGTCTGACGGCTGTCACCAGTGCTTCGCCCGTCTGCTGGACAGCCGTTCCGGTGACCAGTGCGGGCAGGGAACGGACTGCTGTACGCAGGGCGGCGCGGAAGCCGCCGCTCTCCGGGTCTGTCAGGGTGCCCGTCAGCACTGTCGTCCGGTCTCGCAGGGCTTCCGGGTCCGTCAGTGGCACGCGGATTTCGGCCGCGCCGGGGACTTCCTCGCCGGCGCCGACGAAGCGGTTCCGAACGTCGTACGGCAGCGCGGTGCTGTTCTGCCAGGTGCCGATCCGCTCCACGCGTCCGCGGGCCCGTGGCTCGACGGGGGGCAGCCGTTCCCGGGTACCGCCGTCCCTGCTCACCTGTCCCCGCGCCGACCGGGCGATCGTCCCATCGATGACGTACACCAGGACCACAGCGGATGCCAGTACGAAGGGGAGCAGACGCTGCATACCGGCTCGACCACCAACCGCGACGCTGTGGGCGGTTGGCTGCGCGAGACCACCGAGGCGATCGTCGGCGCGGTCACCGGCTCCCAGCCGCTCGTCGTCACCGCTTCCCGTACAGGCGGGGATGGTCCTCGGCCTCGGCCTCGGCCTCGGTCTCGGTTACGTGGTCGTGGCGGTGAAGGTCGTCGGAAGAACCTTCTCGGCGATGTCGAGGAGAGCGCTGTCGTCCGGGAGGGCTCCGGAGGCGCTCCACACGGTGATGTCGTAGTAGCCGCCCCGGTCGTCGTGATCGAGGGCCACGGACAGCGTCCTGGCCAGGGGGCCTTGTCCGACCGGTCCGCCGGAGCCGCCGGATCCGCCACTGCCGAGATTGATCTCGATCTTCATGGTGTAATCCGAGGAGAGGACCGCGGGCCGGCCGAGAACCGTAAGGGTCTTGATGTCCCTCTCGTTCCCGAACTTCATCAGCTTCACGTACTGGTCGGTCGACATCTCGTCGTAAGTGGCCGAGACATTCACGGTGTACGTGTCGAACGCGACCTGGGCCTCCGGCTGGGCGACTTTTCCGTCAGTCAGGGGAGCGGTGTTGCTGGTGCCGGACGCAGTGGTCGCCGTCTCGCCAGGCGTTCCGAGGAGCTTGGCCAGGTCCGGCCGGTTGAGCGCCTCGCACAGTTCTTCACCGGTCACCGGCTGGGGCGTCTTCTTGTACACCTTCGGCAGTTCCTCGTGCTCTCCGTCCGAACACGAGGCGGGCTGAGGGGAGTTGACGTCGGACGGCATGAAGCGTGGGGCCGCCCACAGCACGGCCGCGATGGCCCCGAACACGGCCACGGCGGCGATGGCCTGGGCCCACGCGTTGTGATCCTTCTCCGGAGTGTCCGGGACGGGACGCGGCTCGGTTCCGGCCTGGGCCTGGGCCTGGGGCTGGGGCTGGGGCTGGGGCTGGGGCTGGGGCTGGGGCTGGGGCTGGGCGGCAGCGTCGACCGCCGCTCCGTCTTCAGGGGCC
The DNA here is from genome assembly GCF_040608315.1 of Streptomyces sp. NPDC005195. Lineage (NCBI taxonomy): Bacteria > Bacillati > Actinomycetota > Actinomycetes > Kitasatosporales > Streptomycetaceae > Streptomyces > Streptomyces sp. NPDC005195. The sequence goes on along the minus strand of NZ_JBEXHZ010000140.1, from coordinate 3,634 downwards.
GCCGGACTCGGGCTCCGGCGTGCGCGCAGGGCCCGGACCACCGTGTGGACACGTATCGCGGTGAACACGAGGAACACCACGCCGAGGCCGGCCGCGACCCGATCGTGATCGCGGACGGCGAGATACATGATGCGTACGCCGAGAACGGACCCGACCGCGATGAGCAGGGGCTCGCGGACCCAGAACGGCAGGAGACGGAGGAGGAAACCGAGCATCCGGCGATCTCACCACAACAAGATCACATTCGCCGTGGTGGAAGCCACAGTTCCGGGCACGTGCAGGGGCGGGTGCTCGTCGGCGGACTGGACGTCGCCGGCTTCCAGGCATCCTGCCGGCGCGAGCACGGCGGAGTGGACCCGCGAGGGCCGGGAATCTCGTCCGGATCCCTGAAGGATCCGCGTTCGTCTTGATGCGGGTGCGGGCCGCTGTGGGGCGCGCGACGCGGGATCCTGGCCGGCCGGGGGTGTGGCCGTTGCCGTCCAGGCGGGCGGCTGCGTTCCGGAGTGGGCGGGTCGGGCCGCGTCAGCTGTGGTCCAGGGACCACATGACCTGGTCCTCGTACCAACGGGCGGCGCTGACACCGTGCCACGACGACGCTTCCTGGACCTGGTCCTCGTACCAGCGGGCAGCACTGACACCGTGCCACGAGGCTGCCTCGTCGACCTGGCCCTCGTACCAGCGGGCAGCGCTCACGCCGCGCCACGAGGCCGCTTCGCCCTCGTGGTCCGCGGCCCGTACGGAGCTCACGGTGGAGGTGGCGGACACGTACTGCGTGTGCTGTGCGGGTGCCGAGGCCGTGGCCGCCGACGCCGAGCCGCCGGCTCCGAGAAGGGCTCCGCCGGCCAGGACCGTGGAGGCGAGTGCGATCGAGACGCGCTTGGTCATGCTGTTCATGGTCATTTTCCTTGCGAGACTGCCGCGGTTTCGCCGATCTGGCGGACGCCGCTTCTATGTGAACCGCGATCCGGAAATCCCGGGTCGGCCGGCTGGCTACAAGGTCATTCGGAGGGGTGCCTCACGTTCGACTCCGCTACCGTACCCGAGGAGTGCCTCATGTTTGCGGTGAGGCTCATCACAGCACGTCGGAGGGGGCGGAATTGCGATCGGAAACATGACAACAGTCGAATTCGAGGGGAGCCTCATGTTACGCTCGCGACATGAGTCACCATCACGTCCCGTCCGCGAGCGAGACACCGGCGAAGCCCCTGCGCCGTGACGCGCAGCGCAACAGGGACGCGATCGTGGCCGCCGCCCGCGCGGCCTTCTCCGAGCAGGGCCTCGGGGCGTCCCTGGAGGGCGTCGCCCGCGAGGCCGGCGTCGCGATCGGCACGCTCTACCGCCACTTCCCCACCCGGCTCGACCTGGTCGAGACACTCTTCAACGCGAAGTACACGGAACTGCTCGGCGCCGCGGAAGAAGCCGCGGCCATGGACGACGCCTGGGAAGGGTTCTGCCGCTACCTGGAGAAACTCTGCCAGCTGCAGGCCTGTGACCGCGCCTTCAACGACCTGGTCTCGGCACGGCTGCCCCTGCACGTGGCCGGCCGCGAGATGTACGAACGCGCCAAGGAACTCTGCATCCAGATCATGCGCAACGCTCAGGAGCAGGGCGTCCTGCGCGGCGACGTCACCGCGCAGGACATCGCCTTCGTGATCTGGTCCCAGGCCGGGATCATCCAGGCCACCCGTGCCGTCGCCCCCACCGCCTGGCGCCGCCACCTCCACCTGATGCTCGACGCCTTCCGCACCGAGGGCGCCCACGAACTGACCGAACCCTCTCTGACCAGCGAGCAGGTCGACCAGACCCTCGTCACCCTCGAGTGCACCGAAGACGACTGCCGCGAGCAGTCCTGACGCCCGCACCGAGCGCGCGCCTGGGGTACCGGTCCGGTGGGACGCCGGTCCGGTGGGACGCCGGTCCGGTGGGACCACGCCGACCACGCCCGGACGGGCCGCTGAACCGGGCGGACGCGAGGCCTGTTGCCGGGCGGCGCACCATCCGGGGCAATGCCGTGCCGTACCGTCCAGCGCGCCCCCAGATGCTGTTCCCGTAAGCGGGGACGGCCCTGGCTCAGGCGGTGGCGGTGGCGGTCAGGGGGGCGGTGGCTTCCCAGACGAACCCGTCCGGGTCGCTGAACGGGCTGCCGGCGCTGGAGAGTACGAGCCGGTGCGATCCGGTGCCGTCGGCGGGGACACCCGCGTCCCTGGCAAGAGCGCGGCGCTTGTACAAGGCCAGCTTGACGGGACCCGGCCCGGCGACGAACTCGACGTACTTGCCGCCGAAGCTCTTGCCCACGGTGAGACCCTGCCCGACGTAGAACTGCTTGCTGGCCTTCACGTCCTCGACGCCCAGCAGGAGCACGAGCTCGTCGAAGTCCCGGGTGACCGGGCCCGTGTCCTTCTTCGCCGACGTCGCGATCTTCCAGATCGTGCCGTCCGGGGCCTGAACGACGCCGCCGTAGCCCCACAGCGACTTCGACGTGGGCTTGAGGACAGTGGCGCCGGCCTCTAGAGCGGCGCCGGCCAGGGCGTCGACGTTGCCCGGCTGGGACACCACCAGCGACAGGGTGAAACCGCGGAAGCCGGTCGTGGGAGCTTCGGAGGCACGCAGGCGCACGTGCGACGGGTCCAGTCCGAAGGCGGTGGAGTAGAAGCGGGCGGCGGCCGTGGTGCCGGCCACCTCGAGGGTGACGGAATCGATGGACTTCATGGCTTCGACGGTAAGGGCGGCCGGGTCACCGATGCTTCTCGAAAACTGCCCGGTCCTGCGTAGCCGGACCGGGCCTGCTGGGCCCTGGCCCTCCGCAACCGCGCCACACGCCCCCTGCCGCACCGCCGGGAAGGGGCCCCGGGGCTCCTTCCCGGCGCGTCTTGAAAAAAGCTGTGCGCCGCTGTCGATCCGGCCGCGTCCCGTTCGACGTCATGGTGTGCGGCGCCTCGCCACACGACGGCGCGACAGGATCTGACGAGGAAACACGTGGATCAACTGCTGAGAGTCATGAACTTCAACGTCTCGAGTGACGGAATCGGTGCCGGTGAGCACCAGAGTCTCGAGCGTCCGTTCGGCCAGGACCGTCCCGAGAGGCTGTTCGCCTGGGCCGGCGCCACGGCGAGCTGGCCCATGCGCACGGATCCCGGGGGGAGCCGGGGCCTCGACGACTATTTCACGCGGGACTTCGCGCACAACATCGGTGCCGAGATCATGGGCCGCAACAAGTTCGGGCCCCAGCGCGGGCCCTGGCAGGACCATGAGTGGCTCGGCTGGTGGGGGGAGGAGCCCCCGTTCCGTACGCCGGTGTTCGTCATGACCCACCACGAGCGTCCGTCGTTCACGCTCTCCGACACCACGTTCCACTTCGTCGACGGCGACCCGGCCACGGTCCTCGAAGCGGCGCGTGGAGCGGCACAGGCCAAGGACGTCCGGCTCGGCGGCGGGGTCACCACCATCCGGCAGTTCCTTGCCGCCGGCCTCGTCGACACCCTGCATGTGGCGGTCTCGCCGGTGAAGCTCGGGTCCGGACTACGGCTCTGGGAGTCCCCCGACGAGCTGCTCGACCGGTTCCACCTGGAGGTCGTGCCCAGCCCGAGCGGCGTGACGCACCATCTGTTCTGGCGAAGGTGACGCGAGGGCCCAC
>NZ_JBEXHZ010000139.1:0-5707 GCF_040608315.1 Streptomyces sp. NPDC005195 | reverse complement strand
CGCGGGGACACGGCCAAGGCCGATCACGCCGTCTTCGTCCAGGGCGACGAACTCGACGGCAACACCATCCACGTCTTCAAGCGAGGTGGGGGCGGCGAGTTGACGGCGGCGGGCCGCTACGCGACCGGGGGCAGGGGTGGCGACCAGGTCGACGCCCCCACCGACTCGCTCGCCTCCCAGGGCTCACTCGTCTACGACGACCGGTCGGGTCGGCTCCTGGCGGTGAACGCGGGAAGCGGCACCGTGACGTCGTTCCGGGTGCGCGGCCAGAAGCTGACCGACCGGCAGACAGTGCGCTCGGGCGGGGACTTCCCCTCCTCGATCGCGGTGTCGGGCAGGCTCGCCTACGTCATGAACGCGGGGGGCGCGGGCAGCGTTCAGGGGTTCCGGATCACGGCCAAGGGCCTTGAGCCGCTGCGCGGTTCGCACCGTTCACTCGGGCTGGACAACAAGAAGGTGCCGCTGTTCTCCAGTTCGCCGGGCCAGCTCGCGTTCACCCCGGGTGGCAGGCAGCTGGTCGTGACCACCAAGTCCGCGAACACCATCGAGGTCTTTCCGGTACGACATGACGGGCGCCCCTCTCGCCACCCGGTGGTCAACGACTCGGCTGGAGGCGTGCCGTTCGCCATCACCTTCGACCGGGCCGGCCGCATGCTGGTGGCCGAGGCCAAGGACTCCACGGTCAGCACGTACAAGGTGCGTGCCGACGGCACTTTGGACGTCGTGCAGAAACCGTTGCCGAACGGCCAGAAGACGCTGTGCTGGCTGGAACGCGCGGGTGACTTCTTCTACGGGGGCAACACCGGCAGTTCGACCGTCACCGGCTACCGCACCGACCGCCGCGGCAGGCTGGCGCTCACCACCGGTGGCGGCGTCGCCACGCCGCCGTCGGCCACGTCCCAGGGTGTCATCGACCTGGCGGTGACGAAGGACGAGAGGTTCCTCTACGTACAGAACGCCACCTCGGGCACGGTCGACGGGTTCCGCGTGGGCGGGAACGGCTCCCTGACCAAGGTCACCACCGTCACCGGACTTCCCTCCTTCGCCGAATCCGGCATGGAGGGCATCACCGCGGTGTAGGAAAGCGGCCGCCGCGGCGATGGGCGCCCCGGGCACCTTGTCCGGGGCGTCATGCCGGCCCGCTAGAGCAACAGCACGACGGCGGCAGCGACGCCTCCGAGGAGCAGGGCGAGGACGGCATCGGGCCAGCCGCCCCGTCCCCAGCGGAACGGATGGTCCAGGGCCAGCTTTCCCGGACCGGTGGCCGCGACGCCGAGTGCGACGACCGCGATACTCAGGTTGTATTCCAGGCCCCCGTTGGTCACCCACACTCCGTGGGCCGCCGTGACGGTCACCATGGCGTTGATCATCACGCCGATCAGGGCGCCCGCCGCCAGGGGGGTGAACAGTCCCACCGCGAAGCCGAGGCCTCCGAGGAGTTCGGAGGCACCGCCGATCACGGCGTAGACCTTGCCCGGCCGGTAGTCCAGCGCGGCGAGCCCCCTGGCGGTGGCGGTCAAGCCGTCGCCACCGAAGATTCCGAAGAGTTTCTGGGCGCCGTGTCCCGCCATCAAGAGGCCGAACGTGAGCCTGATGAGCAGCAGACCGCAGTCGCCGGCCGAGACCGCCGTTCGTGCGGGAGCGTCCGCCGGGGGCTGGGGAGAAGCGCGTAGTCGCCGAGGGATGGAGTTCACGGGGACTCTTCTCCGCTCCGCGTTCCATGGTGGGGGCGGCCGGCCTTCGAGGAACAGCGGAACTCGTTGTCGGGTCGTCGTGACGCCGCGAAGGCGGCGTGCGAGAAAGACCGCGCCACTGCCACGCACATGCCCCGCACGGTCACCTCTGTCTGGCGTCCGTCCGGGGCAGGCCGCCGGCTGTCTTCGTTGTGCGTTCGTGGCCGTGTCCTTCCATCCTTACTCCGGTCCGCCGCTCATGTCGGCCGTCCGGCGGGGGAGCCGCGCGCACGAGCCCGGACGGTGACGTCCGGTCGCGCAGCGGCACTGTGTCCCGGCGTCGCGGCGCGCCGAGATCCCGACGTCCCGAGTCCACGGGGGCCGGGGGCGCGTCTCACCCGGACGTGTAGTTTGCGCGGCGGTGCGGGGGCGTGCGGGCATGGCGGGGTCGCCCGCCGGAGAGAACCAGAGCATGCACGAACCGGTGTCCGACGAACCGCTCCCCGTCTCCGGAATCCCGCCCGCGACCGATGTGGTCTTCACCGCGGACTTCGCTTCCACCCGGCAGTGGGTCGTCGGCCGTTCCTGGGCCTATCCCGACGGCGGTCCGGTCAATCCTGGCGACGACAAGCTCGACTACCTGGTCGAGGACGGTACGTACTGCCGCACCGGCGTCTTTCGGGCCACACGAAGACGGGACGGCAGATGGAACACGGGACTGCTGACGACCGAAGGCAGTGAAGAGGAGTTCGCCGTCCGCGCGGGCGACGTACTGGAAGCACGTGTGCGGTTGCCCCGCGAGCTCGGGGCCTGGCCGGCGATCTGGACCTGGCGGGACGGCGGCCAGGAGATCGACGTCTTCGAGTACCACCCCGACAACGCGGATCTGTTGGAGTTCTCCAACCATGTCCGCGGCAGCGGTCACTACTACACCGACGAGTCGGTGGGTCCGGGTGCGTGGGTCGATCTGTGCGTCGAGTTCGGCGTCCGTTCCGTGGTGTGGTGGGTGAACGGCACCCAGGTGTTCGCGGACCGGCGAGGGGTGGGGCGCGCCTGGCATGCCTACCTGATCGTCAACCTGTCGGTGTGCGCCGGGCGTTACCATCCCGCTCCCACCCGTGGGACGAGTGCGATGTCGTACGAGGTGGAGAGCCTGGTGGTGCGACGAGCGGTGCCGACCCACTGAACGGTGAGACCTTCGGAACAGCGACTCCGGTGGAGAACCGGCCTGCCGAGCTCCACGTGACGCGGGTCGTCCGCGTTCAGTGATCCTCGGGCGCGCCGGCCTGGATGACGCCCGCAGCATCGGCGCCGACGGAAGCGGCGTCCCGCCGTTCAGGACGGTGGCGTCTGCTCAGAGGCGCGGGCTTGCAGTACCCGGACGATGAGCAGTGCGACGTCGTCATGGCCGCCCGGGTCGCGGAGGGCGTGCAGGAGCACCTCGCAGGTCTCGTCGAGGGAGCGGTGCGGATCGTCCAGGAGGATGAGCAGACTGTCCATGCACGCGTCGATCGGAAAGCCGCGTTTCTCGACCAGGCCATCGGTGTACAGGACGAGTTGATCGCCACGGTCCAGAGCGAGCTCACTGGTGTGGAAGTCGCCGTTGCCCACGCCCAGCGGGGTTCCGGTGGGCAGGTCGAGCAGTTCGTGTCTTCCGTCCACGCGGAGGAGCGCGGGCGGCAGGTGGCCGGCCAGCGAGATGAGGCATCGCGCGCTGCGCGGGTCGTAGACGGCGTAGACGCATGTGGCGATGATGTCCTGCTCCAGGTCCTCGGTGATGCGGTCGAGGTGCTGGAGGACCTGGGCGGGGTCGAGGTCGAGGCCGGCCAGGGTGCGGGTGGCGGTGCGGAGCTGGCCCATGGTGGCGGCGGCGCTGACCCCGCTGCCCATGACGTCACCGACGACCAGGGCGGTCTTGTCGCCACCGAGGGCGATGACGTCGAACCAGTCACCGCCGATCCCGCTGGCCGCCCTGGCCGGCTGGTACCGGGAGGCGACGGCCAGTCCCGGCCGCTGCGGTGGAGGGTGGGGGAGGAGGCTGCGCTGGAGAGTGAGGACGGTGCGTCGTTGCTCTTCGAAGGCGCGGTAACGTTCGGTGACGTCCACGCTGGAGGTCACCACGCCCAGTGCCTTCCCGTTGGGCGCTTCGAGCCGGTGGAACGAGATCGACCAGGCGTGCTCGTTGTCCGGGTCGGCAGGGGTGCGGGCAGAGGTGTACTGGTCCAGGACGGGGGTTCCGGTGGCCAGTACCTCGTGGATGGTCGTTTCGAAGGACTCGTCCAGGAGCGGCAGCACGTCATGCACGTGCCGGCCCAGGTGGTCGGCGGCGGGGACGCCGCTCATCCGTTCCTCCGCCGCGTTGACCGACACGTAGCGGAGGTCGGTGTCCAGTACACCGAGCCCGATCGGCGACTGGGAGACCAGCCGCGCGGCCAGTGCCAGTTCGCGTTCGACCTGCCGCAGCGTGGCCTGATCCGCCGCGATCCCCAGGGCGTAGTGGTCACCCTGCTCGTCCTGGAGCCGCATGTTACGGAACTCCACACGTCGCGTACTGCCGTCCTTGTGCTTGATGGGGAAAACTCCGGCCCAGCTGCCGCCGCCCTCCATGACCTGCGCGAACAGGCCGAGGACGACGTCCCGGTGCTTCTCGTGGATCAGGAGGCGACCGGCGAACTCGCCGAGTGCCTCGTCGGCGCTGTACCCGAAGAGATCCTCGCCCTGAGGGCTCCACAGAACGATCTTGCCGTGGTCGTCGAGGAGGATGGCTGCCACGCTCAGCAGGTCGAGGAGGCCGCCGGACGCGGTCGGGGCGACGTCCGCCGTGTCGTAGTCGCGCTCCAGCGACTCGGCTGCACCCATCCCCATCCCTCCTCACTGCACGCGGCCACCGGGTGGCTTCAGGACGCCGAGGCACCCCGTGGCTCGGCAGCAGGCGTCATGCTCCTCCTCATCGTCTCCCTCCACGCCGAGTCCCGCAGCCATACCCGCCGCAAACCTGAAACGGGGGCATCGTCTCGGATCCGGTCGGCTACCGCCCAAAATACGCGTGCCCTCGCCGCCGCGGGGCCCGGACAGGACAGGGCGGAGGGAGCCGGGCGGGCACCGGTCCGCCCGTGAGGTACGGCGGACGCGCGGTGATGTTCCCTCCGGGGCCACCCGGAAGGCCCACGAGGCCGGCGAAGGTGTCAGGGCCGTTTCCCGCTCGGGCGACGGCGGAGGGCCGCGGGTACGGAAACGCTGGAGCCACCGACCGCGGCCGGGCGGTCACCAGCGCGTGAAGGAGCCGACGTGCCCGCGGGCGGACGCGCGGAAGCGCCGACGGGCGGCGATCGGGGCATCGCCGCGGTTGTACACCCAGGGCCGCGGACAGATGCTGTAGACATCGCCACGGGTTGGGGTGGTGCCATGAATGTCTGGAATGCGAAGGACAGCGTCTACTTCCGTGGTCCCCTCGACATCACGCGAGCCGCCACGGCGGTCCTGGACGCCCGGGGCTGGGTCGTGGGATGGAGTCCGGCGGCCGAGGAGATGCTCGGCTACCGGTCGGACGAGATCGTGGGCCACCCCGTGGACGTGCTGTTCGCGGGCGGGCGTTCCTGGCAGCCCGGACTGGCCGAGTGGCGTGACGCCTTCGACGTGCGCAGCAACGCGGTCGACCTCGAACACCGGGACGGCCACATCGTACGGTCGGCGACGATGATGTCCCGCCTGTCCGACGGGAGCCACGGACCGGCCTGGATCGTCGTCGCGGCGGAGCTGGACGAGGTCCAGGACTGGGAAGCGGGCCAGGCCATGCTGCGCGGCCTGGCCACCCAGTCACCCATCAGTCTGACCATCTACGACACCGCCCTCCGGCTGACGTGGGCCAACACCGCGTCGGGACGGGAGTTCACCGAACCTGTCGAGAACGTCATCGGCACGCTGTCGCAGGACCTGTACCCGGGCGGCGAGGTACTGACCGAGGGGGCGCCGTCGACGCTGGAACAGGTCATGCGGAACGTGCTCACCACCGGTGAGCCGGTGGTCGACCTGCG
>NZ_JBEXHZ010000138.1:0-5855 GCF_040608315.1 Streptomyces sp. NPDC005195 | reverse complement strand
ACGCCCCCAGTCCAACATCAGGCAGCAGCGACGGCCGTAATCTGCTCATGAGTACCGACGTACTGCGAAAACCCGTCTATGGCAACGGCATTGGGCCAGCACCACACCCGCACCGGGATCCCGTCACGGGTCACCGCCATCCCGATCACGATCTGCGGCAGGTCATCGCGGGCGTAGGATCTCTCCGAGAGCGCGCCCACGCCGCCCGCTGCCCCGCGCTCGCCACGCAGGCCGGGGAAGTGATCGACACCGCGATCGCCGAGCTGACCGGTGGCGGACTCGGCACCACGGCGGCCTGTGCCGCGCTGGGCCGGGCCAGGGCCACCCATTACAGGCGCCACCCGGTCGCACCGCCGAAGCCCAGACGCGTCCCGGTCCCGCACCGCGAGCGTCACCAGCCCGCCGCGCTCAGCGAGTCCGAACGGGAGCGGGTACTGGGGTGCTGCACGGCGACCGGTTCGCCGACGCATCCCCCGCCCAGGTCTGGGCGACCCTGCTCGACGAGGGCACCTACCTGTGTTCACAGCGGACCATGTACCGGCTGCTGGAACGCGAGCACGGGCACGTCACCGACCGCCGCAACCAGGCCACCCACCCGCCCCGAGTCAGACCCGAACTCTCCGCCACCAGGCCGAACGAGGTCTGGAGCTGGGACATCACCAAGCTCAAGGGCCCCACGAAGTGGACGTACTACTACCTCTACGCCGTCATCGACATCTACAGCCGCTACGTCGTGGGATGGATGCTCGCCGACCGAGAGTCCTCCGAGCTGGCCAAGACCCTGTTCACCGAGACCGTGAAGAAGGAGGGCGTGAAGCGGGACCAGCTGACCATCCACGCCGACCGCGGCTCCTCGATGGCCTCCAAACCGGTGGCGTTCCTCCTCGCGGACCTGGGCATCACCAAGTCCCGTTCGAGGCCCCGCGTTTCAAATGACAACCCCTACAGCGAGTCGAACTTCAAGACCCTGAAGTACTGCCCAACGTTCCCCGGGTCCTTCAGCTCACTCGCCGAGGCCCGCATGTTCTGCGCGGATTTCTTCACCACCTACAACGAGCACCACCGGCACAGCGGCATAGGGCTGATGACCCCCGCCATGGTCCACACCGGCCAGGCGGAAGAGATCCACGCCCAGCGCGCCGACGTCCTCCGGGCCGCACACTCAGCGCACCCCGAGCGTTTCCTCCGAGGCACCCCCAAGCCCCCCAGCCTTCCGGAGCCCTCCTGGATCAACAAGCCGGCAGAGCAGACCGACGAAACAGAAACCGCAGCAAGCTAAAAACATCAACAAACCGACTCAAACAGGTTGACAGGTTCTGCGGCGCAGTTGGACCGCGCCGGCCGGGGTACATGCAGAACCTCCGAGACCGAATTTGCAACCCGCCGGCCAACCGAGCACGACCTGGTGGACTGCCCCGTTCGGCGGTGCGGTGGTGTTCCGCGTTGATGCGCTGGGCTTCTTCGAGCTGGTCTTCGAGGATGACGATGCGGCAGGCGGCCTCGATCGGAGTTCCCTGGTCGACGAGCTCGCGGACGCGGGCTGCGATGCGCAGCTGGTAGCTGGAGTAGCGGCGGTGTCCGCCCGCGGAGCGCAGCGGGGTGATCAGGCGGGCTTCGCCGATGTCGCGGAGGAAGCCCTGGGTGGTGCCGAGCATTTCGGCGGCACGTCCCATCGTGTAGGCGGGGTGGTCGTCATCGTCGAGCCGGCCGAACGAATCGTCTGCTGTCGTTGCACCTCTCTGTGGAACGCGCGGAGGGGCCCTGGCGCGATTGGCGCCAGGGCCCCGAAGGAACTTCTACACCATCTACCGGCCCTGATACTGCGCCGGCCTTCTGTATCCGCACACCCGCCCGGGAGAGGACGGGGAATGCGGGGATCGCGGTTGCTCGACCGGAGACCACCTCACTATCGATGTCCTGCGGTACCCGGGCTCCACATGCACGCCCGGGCGATCCTGATGGCGCTCGGCCCCTCCGTTCTTTCCCTCTTCGATCAACTAGCCGCTGGTACTGCTCTACTGCGCACTGCTGGTGATGCGACCTGCTCGGTGACCTGTGACAGCGTCACTCTTCGGCAGCCAGCCCCGTCGCCCGTCCTGCATCCGCTCTGGCTTAGAACCCCACTGCCGAACTTCCCGGTGCGCGCGCCCGCAGCCGACGCCTTCACCGAGGAACCACTTGCTGACTTCGCTGCTGAGTACTGGGAACTGCTGTAACGGGTAATGAACTTGCTCCAACTGCGGTCCTGCTCACGGTGGCCCCTGATCACTGCGGGCCACCCGGTCCGGTCGTCAGCCCCGTCGCCGTCCTGTAACAACCCTGGCTTCGGAACTCCACCACCGCACCGTCCTGCACATTCCAACTGCATGTACTGCTGCCCGGCAGTTCGTGTCTGCCAGGCCCTGCTGATCTCGGCTACGAGAGAAACCATAGCCAGGCGATCACTCAATGTCTACTCCAGCCAGCATAGATTTTTGTGGGTCCGGCCGGGAGGTAGCCGCCCTCGGCGGCGACGGAGGCTGACACCCGTCACTGCCAGGGTGATCGGGCGAAAGGCCAGGGGCATGTGCAGCGGGCAGGAAAGTGCCTTCGCGCGATCAAAGACCCTGGGGGACCCCAACGAAGAGCGTCGACGCCGAGAGGTCGGCGAGACCGCGCACGCCCTGGCGTACATCGTCATCGCGAACCGGTCCTTCACCGACGTGTACCAGTGGGGGCGCCGCACCGCCCCGCTGAGCCCGGCCGCGGAGATCCAGCATCAGCTGCTCCCGGCGTCGCTGGCGTGCGAGGCGGCGCAGTTCGCGGTGGCCGGGGCGCTGGAGCCGCCCGACCACGTCGGCGGTGACACCTTCGACTACGTGGTCGACCGGGACACGGTCCAGCTCTCCGTCACCGATGCCATGGGCCACGATGTCGATGCCGTGCTGCTCGCAACTCTCCTGGTGGGTGCCCTGCGCCGGGCACGGCGGGCCGGTGCCGACCTCGCCGAACAGGGCCGTCAGGCCGATCAGGCCGTGCACGAGCACGGCCGCCAGGGCTACGTCACCGGGCAGCTCCTGCGAATCAGTCTGCGCGACGGCACCACCGAGCTCGTCAACGCCGGGCACCCCTGGCCGCTGAGGATGCGGGACGGACAGGTGCCGGAGATCACTCCGAAGGTCGACATGCCGTTCGGCTTCCACGCACCGCGCAGCTACCGGGTCCAGCCGTTGGACCTGCGGCTGGGCGACCGGCTGGTGATCTGACCGACGGCATGCTGGACCGCAACGCCCACACCCTTGATCTGCCGGGCCTGGTCGTCCGCACTCGCGCGTTGCATCCCCGCGAGGTTGCCCGCGCCCTCATCGCCGCGGTCGTCGAGGCCAACCGCGGTCACCTGCAGGACGACGCGACCGTCATGTGCCTGGACTGGCAAGGCATCGGCCACTCCCATCCGGACGCCGACACCGGCGCCAACCTCGCCGATGCCTCCGCCCCCTCACCTCCGGAAGGGACTACCTGCGGACAATGACCCGAGACCGCTCCGTTCCCCCGCTTTCAGCCGGGCCCGTGTCGGTAGGAGGAGCGGATGGCTCCCGCGTGCAGTCTGATGCCTCGGCTGCCGTCCGACCCGTCGGGCCCTGCCACGCGGCAACGTGCGTGCCGGCGGCGCGGGCCATACGTTGTCGCGGTCAGTAGGCGGCGAGGGAGATGGCGATGTAGTGCGTCGTGAAGGCTGCCACGGTCAGGGCGTGGAACACCTCGTGGAAGCCGAACCACCGCGGTGAGGGGTCGGGGCGCTGCAGACCATAGACGACCGCACCCGCACTGTAGAGAAGACCGCCCGCCACCACCAGGGCGAGTACGGCCACTCCGCCGGTATGCAGGAAGTCGGGCAGGTAGCGCACCGGTGCCCATCCCAGTGCCAGGTAGCACGGGGTGTACAGCCAGCGCGGGGCTGCGACCCACAGGACCCGGAACGCGATGCCGGCCAATGCGCCCGCCCACACGATCCACAGCAGCACGGACCGCTGGTCCGGCGGGAGGAGGAGCACGGCCAGTGGGGTGCAGGTGCCGGCGATGATGAGGAAGATGTTGGCGTGGTCGAGGCGTCGCAGGAGAGCCTCGCCGAGTGGCCCCCAGGTTCCGCGGTGGTAGATGGCGCTCGTCGCGAACAGCAGCCAGGCGGTGACCGAGTACACGGCGCAGGCCAGAGCCGCCTGCGGGGTGCGAGCCAGGCAGATGAGCACGATGCCTGCGATCAGTGCGGCGGGAACCATTCCGGCATGGAGCCAGCCACGCAGCCTCGGCTTGATCGGTTCGGCCAGGTCGGCCGCCCGCTCCACCAGAGCGGCAACCGAATGCGCGCCCTCCCCTGCATTCTCACTGTGTGATGCGCAGGGCAGCCCGTCTTCATGGTGTTCTCCACGCACTGCGGCGGCGTACGTGTATTCGGCTTCAGCGGCGTCGTGCGACACGGCTTCTCGTCCTCCCTCGGACTCCCGGGAATCACCGGTGATCATGCGGCCATGTTAAGAGACCGCATTCGGACCGTTTTCTGCAAGGTCGGTCTCGAAACAGGCAGGCCGCGTCGGCAGAAATGGGCCACTTCGCCGTCGCGTGAGGTCCGGCTTGTTACTGCTGGCGCCCATTGGCCTCGAAGCGGAGTAGATCAGCTGCTCATGGGAACGATGAGAGCTCCCGAGCGGGTATCTCCGCTCCCCTGCGCGCAAGGATCGCCGATGCTTCCTGAGGTCCGCCCCCACCTGTCCGACCCCCTCGCTGACCAGTTGGAACACCAACTGGGTCTGGCTCGGCAACGGGAAGCCGGCGATCTTGATGTGCAGTGCGTCGCCGGCATCGCCGTCGTCGCAGCTGCCCACTCCGACGGGTATGCGGCCACCGGCCATCTCCTGGGTTTGCTGGCCGCGCTGCCTGCCCCCACCGAGGCGGGAGAACGCTTCTGGTCGGAACTGTGGAGGTCTTCGGGCACCGCGTACCTTCTGCCCGCCAACATCAAGACTTCGGTGCTGCGTTCCCTGGCGGGAGAAGGAATTGAGCTGGCCCGAAACATCCTGTCGGCTGTCGATGAGATGACCCCGCCCCAGCGCGTCGCAGCCGGTGATGTAATCGGTCAGGCCCTCGCCGAGTCCGACCATTTTCCCGACCTCAAGACACAGGTCATCGGAGAACTATGGCTCCGTGACCTCGAACTCACCGCCTGGCGCGTCCTGCACGCAGACCGCAGGTTCGACGATCCGACAGGACGGAAAGCATTCCTCGACGCCTGGAGCAGGGCCTGAGCTTCAGCGCTCGCCGTCGTGTCGGATGAAGAGTTCCAGCAGCGCCCGGACGGGCAGGTGCGCCTCGGTTGGATGGCGGAGAGTGCCGTCCAGGCAGAGGATGTAGCGCGTGCGCCGTCCGGCGCGCTCCCGGCGCAGGTAGCCGGCCTGTTCAAGGCCGGTGACGATGTTCTGAGCGGTGCGTTCGGTGATGTGACAGGCCGCGGCGATGTCGCGCAGGCGGATGGCAGGATCGCGGGCGATGACGATCAGCACGCGGGCGTAGCCGGTGAGGAAGCTCCACTTCCCGGTCTGTTCGTTCACCATCTACTCCGTTCTTCGATGTTGCCCAGCTGCGAACACCCACAGAGGAATTCGGTTTCATGACCATCAGTGGCAGGCCGCGGGTGTCGACGACTCGACCACAGTGGCGGCCGTTGATCCCGTTACCTTCTTGCTGGCCTCGCAATGGGGCTCCCGGCCTCCGGACCCGGCATGACTGAGCCCGGATCCACCGGATTGATGCCTGTGGATAGTTTCTCCGGAAACGAGGAAGTGCCTTGTGACCTGCGATGATGGGGTTTCTCTAGGACC
>NZ_JBEXHZ010000137.1:0-5888 GCF_040608315.1 Streptomyces sp. NPDC005195 | reverse complement strand
CCGCCGGTGAACAGCCCGTAGCCGTACGCCACATGCACCTTGTCGCCCGGACGGCCGCCCGCCGCCCGGATCGAACGGGCCACCATGTCGGCCCACATGGAGAGGTCGTTGTCCGTGTAGCCGACGACCGTGGGGCGTCCGGTGGTCCCGCTCGACGCGTGGAGGCGGCGGATTCGCTCCTGGGGCACGGCGAACATCCCGTACGGATAGTTCTCGCGCAGGTCCGCCTTCGTCGTGAACGGGAAGCGCGCCAGGTCGGAGAGGGTGCGGCAGTCGTCCGGCCGCACGCCCGCCTTGTCGAAGGACTCCCGGTAGAAAGGCACGTTCTCGTACACGTGCCGCAACGACGCCCGCAGCCGCTCCTCCTGCAACGCCCGCAGCGCGTCGGCGTCCAGCCGCTCGCCCGCGTCCAGCAGGTCCTTCGACACCGTGGAATCCGCCATGGGACTCCTCCCTCACCAACCGTACCAATCCGGGCGACCGATCATTCGGTCATGCTGTCCGGGATCAGTAATTCAGGCCGGTCCGTCTCGTGCAAGGGGTCGGCGTCCGGTTTCTTCGCGATCCGGTGCGCGGTGTCCGTGATGCGCGGGACGCGAGGGCGACGCGGGGCTCAGCCGCCGGCCTCCGCCGCCACCGAGCGTGCCCAGCGGTAGTCGGCCTTGCCGCTCGGTGACCGCTGGATGGTGTCCGTGATGACCAGCTGGCGGGGGATCTTGTAGCCGGCGAGGTGGTCCCGGACATGGGCCTGGATGTCCTCCAGGGACGGCCGGCGCGCACCCTCGCGCAGTTGCACGACCGCCGCCACGTGGTTGCCCCACCTCTCGTCCGGCACCCCGGCGACCAGGGCGTCGTACACGTCCGGATGGGACTTGAGGGCCTGCTCGACCTCCTCCGGGTAGACCTTCTCGCCACCGGTGTTGATGCACTGGGAGCCGCGGCCGAGGACGATGACGATGCCCTCCTCGTCGACGGTCGCCATGTCACCGAGCAGGACCCACCGCTCGCCGTCCTTCTGGAAGAAGGTCTCGGCGGTCTTCGCGGGGTCGTTGTAGTAGCCGAGGGGTACATGGCCGCGCTGTGCGATGCGTCCGGGTTCACCGGCGGCGACCGGTTCGTGGGTCGCCGGATCCACCACCTGGGTGCGGGAGTTGACGCGCACCCGGAAGCCTCTGGCGGGACCGGAGTCGGCGGTGGCGGTGCCGTTGAACCCGGACTCCGACGAGCCGAAGTTGTTGAGCAGCATCACGTTCGGGACCAGCGCCTGGAACTGGGCGCGGACCGTCTCCGACATGATGGCGCCGGACGACGACAGGCTGAACATGGAGGAGCAGTCGGTGTCCTTCATGGGCCCCTTCAGCGCGTCGATCAGCGGTCGCAGCATCGCGTCGCCGACCAGTGACACGCTGGTGACCCGCTCCCGCTCGATGGTCCGGAGAACCTCCTCGGGCGCGAACTTGCGGTGGATCACCACCCGCTGCCCGAAGTTGAACCCGATGAAGGCTGTCAGTGTCGAGGTGCCGTGCATCAGCGGAGGGGTGGGGAAGAACGTGATGCCCTCACCGCCCGCCGCGACCCGCTCGGCGAGCTCCTCCGGCTTAGCCACCGGCTCACCCGTCGGGGCGCCGCCGCCCAGGCCCGCGAAGAACAGGTCCTCCTGCCGCCACATCACGCCCTTGGGCATACCGGTCGTGCCGCCGGTGTAGATGATGAACTGGTCGTCCGCGGAGCGCGCCGGGAAACCCCGCCCGGGGGAGCCGGCGTGCTCGGCGTCCGCGAAGTCCACGAGGGCCGGAGCGGGATCGGGAGTGGAGGCGGATGCTGGGGGGGACGCGGATGCGGATGCGGGGGCGGCGGTGACCGGCGTGCCGGCCGTCCCGGAACCGGAGGTGGCCGCTCCCACGCGTACGAGGTGGCGCAGAGCGCGGGTTCGCGGGAGTGCCGCCGTCACCCGGTCGGTGAACTCCGCGTCGAAGACCAGGGCCACCAGATCCGCGTCCTGGTAGAGGTAGACCAACTCATCTTCCACGTAACGGTAGTTGACATTGACCGGCACGATCCGCGCCTTCAGGCAGGCCAGCACCGTCTGCACGTACTCGATCCCGTTGTACAGGTGCAGCCCCAGGTGTTCGCCGGGGCGTATGCCGCTGTCGATCAGGTGGTGGGCGATACGGTTCGCCGCCGAGTCCAGTTGCGCGTAGGTCAGCCGGCGCTCCGCGCCCGTACCGGGATGGTCGAGGTAGACCAGCGCCTCGCGGTCGGGGACCACGTCGACGACCGACTCGAACAGGTCGGCAAGGTTGTACTCCACCGCTCCTCCTGACGCCGAACGTCCGGGGCCGCCCCTCGGCTCGACGGTCATCAGAGCAAAGTCCGACACAACTGGGAAGGGCTCGCGCAGAAGAAATCTGACTGTCTGTCAGAAAACCCTTGTACTGGCTCCGCGCCTCCTGCAACCTGTTCTCGTTCCTGCGACGGGAGGACGGCAATGGGTGGGACGGAACACCTCACCGTGCGGCGCGAGGGCGCCACGCTGGTGCTCACGCTCAACAGGCCCGAGGCCAAGAACGCGCTCTCGCTGCCGATGCTGGTCGGCCTGTACGACGGCTGGACCGAGGCCGACGCGGACGACGGGATCCGCTCGATCGTGCTCACCGGCGCGGGCGGCGCCTTCTGCGCCGGCATGGACCTCAAGGCACTGGCCGGAAAGGGCATGGAGGGCGAGCAGTACCGGGACCGGCTCAAAGCCGACCCCGATCTGCACTGGAAGGCGATGCTGCGCCACCACCGTCCCCGTAAACCGGTGATCGCCGCCGTCGAGGGACCCTGCGTCGCGGGCGGCACCGAGATCCTCCAGGGCACCGACATCCGGGTCGCGGGCGAGTCGGCGCTCTTCGGCCTCTTCGAGGTCAGACGCGGACTGTTCCCGATCGGCGGCTCCACCGTCCGTCTGCCGCGCCAGATCCCGCGCACGCACGCCCTCGAGATGCTCCTGACCGGGCGCTCCTACTCGGCCGCGGAAGCCGCCCGCATCGGTCTCGTCGGCCGGGTCGTGCCGGACGGAACCGCGCTCGCCGAGGCCCTCGAGATCGCCGAACGGGTGAACGCCTGCGGCCCGCTCGCCGTCGAGGCCGTCAAGGCCTCCGTGTACGAGACCGCCGGGATGACCGAGACCGAGGGTCTCGCCGCCGAACTCACCCGCGGTTGGCCGATCTTCGACACCGCCGACGCCAAGGAGGGTTCCCGGGCCTTCGCCGAGAAGCGCCCGCCCGTCTACCGGCGCGCCTGACCCCCGAGCCCCCGCCCGGGCGCGCCTGACCTCCGAAGGAGACATCCGGGATGCCCGAAGTCCTCAAAGCCCCCCTCGTCGTCGAGTTCCCCTTCACCCGCTCGCTCGGTCCCGTGCAGAGCGCGTTCCTCACCGGTCTGCGCGAGCGGGTGGTCCTCGGCGTACGGACCACCGACGGCAGGACGCTCGTCCCGCCCGTCGAGTACGACCCCGTCACCGCCGACGAACTCCGCGACCTGGTCGAGGTCGCCCCCACCGGCACCGTCACCACCTGGGCCTGGAACCACGCCCCGCGCCGGGGCCAGCCGCTCGAAACGCCCTTCGCCTGGGTCCTGGTCAAGCTCGACGGCGCGGACACGGCCCTGCTGCACGCCCTCGACGCTCCCGGCCCCGACACCGTGCGCACCGGCATGCGGGTGCGCGTGCGCTGGGCCGGCGAACGCTCCGGGGCCATCACCGACATCGCCTGCTTCGAACCCTACGACGGCGCTCCGGGCGAACCCGGCGGTCACGACGGCCGGTTCGCCGACATGGTGACCGGCATCGTCACCCCCGCCCGCCTCGACTACGTGTACTCACCCGGCCGCGCCCAGAGCGCCTACATCGAGGCCCTCTCCGAGCGGCGCACCGTGGGGGAGCGCTGCCCGTTGTGCCGCAAGGTGTACGTCCCGCCCCGGGGCGCGTGCCCCACCTGCGGGGTAGCCACCGCGGAACAGGTCGAGGTGGGACCGCGCGGCACGGTCACCACGTACTGCGTCGTCAACATCAAGGCCCGCAACCTCGACATCGAAGTGCCCTACGTCTACGCCCACATCGCCCTCGACGGCGCCGACCTCGCGCTGCACGCCCGGATCGGCGGCATCCCCTACGACCAGGTACGGATGGGGCTGCGGGTCGAACCGGTGTGGACACGGGACGGCCGTCACCCGGACCACTACCGGCCGGCCGGCGAACCCGACGCGGACTACGAGACGTACAAGGAGCTGTTGTAGATGCGGCCCACCAGGGACGTCGCCGTGGTCGCCTTCGGGCAGACCGACCACCGGCGCACCAGCGACGAGCTCTCCGAGGTGGAGATGCTCATGCCGGTCCTGCACGAGGTCCTGGACCGGACCGGCCTGAAGACCAGCGACATCGACTTCACCTGCTCCGGTTCGACGGACTACCTCGCGGGCCGCGCCTTCTCCTTCACCATGGCGCTCGACGGGGTGGGCGCCTGGCCGCCGATCTCCGAGTCGCACGTGGAGATGGACGGGGCATGGGCGCTGTACGAGGCCTGGACGAAGCTCCTGACCGGAGACGCCGACACCGCGCTCGTATACGCGTACGGGAAGTCGTCGCCCGGCTCCGTGCGGGACGTCCTGACCCGGCAGCTCGACCCGTACTACGTCGCGCCGCTGTGGCCCGACTCGGTCGCGCTCGCCGCACTCCAGGCGCGGGCGCTCATCGACGCGGGCGACACCGACGAGCCCGAGCTCGCAGCTGTCGCGTCCCGCAGCCGCACCTCTGCGGCCGCCAACCCCCACGCACAGCTGCGAGGTTCGGTGGACCGGGGCGACTACGTCGTCCGTCCGCTGCGGACCGGTGACTGCCCGCCGGTCGGGGACGGCGCCGCCGCCGTGATCCTCGTGGCGGGCGAGCGGGCCCGCGAGCTGTGCGAGCGGCCCGCCTGGATCCGCGGCATCGACCACCGTATCGAGGCCCACAGTCTCGGCGTGCGCGATCTGACGGACTCCCCGTCCACCCGCCTCGCCGCCGAGCGCGCGGGGGTCTTCGAACGGCCCGTCGACACGGCCGAACTGCACGCCCCCTTCACCTCGCAGGAGGTCCTCCTGCGCAAGGCGCTGCGACTCGCCGACGACGTGGACGTGAACCCCTCCGGCGGGGCGCTCGCGGCCAACCCGGTCATGGTCGCCGGGCTCGTCCGCATCGGGGAGGCCGCCGCGCGCGTCCACCGGGGCACCTCCGACCGGGCGCTCGCCCACGCGACGTCGGGTCCCTGCCTCCAACAGAACCTGGTCGCCGTACTCGAAGGGGATCCGCGATGAGCAAGGAGCCCGTGGCCGTCGTAGGCGTCGGCCAGACCAAGCACGTGGCGGCCCGGCGGGACGTGTCGATCGCCGGCCTGGTCCGCGAGGCGGCGCGGCGGGCCCTGGAGGACGCCGAGCTGACGTGGTCCGACGTCGACGCCGTCGTCATCGGCAAGGCGCCGGACTTCTTCGAGGGCGTCATGATGCCGGAGCTGTACCTCGCCGACGCGCTCGGTGCCGTCGGCAAGCCGATGCTGCGCGTGCACACGGCCGGCTCCGTCGGCGGCTCGACCGCCCTGGTCGCCACCAACCTCGTCGCGGGCCGCGTCCACGGCACCGTCCTGACCCTGGCCTACGAGAAACAGTCCGAGTCGAACGCCATGTGGGGCCTGTCCCTGCCGATCCCCTTCCAGCAGCCGCTGCTGGCCGGCGCGGGCGGTTTCTTCGCCCCGCATGTACGCGCGTACCTGCGGCGCCCGGGTGCGCCCGACACCGTCGGCGCCCTGGTCGCCTACAAGGACCGCCGCAACGCGCTCAAGAACCCCTACGCGCACCTCCACGAGCACGAC
>NZ_JBEXHZ010000136.1:0-5916 GCF_040608315.1 Streptomyces sp. NPDC005195 | reverse complement strand
GGACCGGCGCGGCTCCGCCCCCAGGATCCGTTTCTGGGGGTGGAACAGGCGGGTGACGACGGTTCGGGCGGCCTATAACCCGGCGGGGGGGCGGGCCCGGCCCCGGGCCCGCCCCCTCGCTCACCCGGCTCGTGTCAGCTCACGTTGAGCGCCGTGTCGTCGAGGACGAACGACGTCTGCAGCATGGAACCCTCGGTGCCGGTGAATTTGACGGTGACCGTCTGCCCCGCGTAGGCGGACAGGTTGAATCCGCGCGGCGTGTACCCGGACGCGGCGTTCAGGTTCGAGTACGTGGCGAGCGTCGACAGCACCGTGCCACCGCTGTTCAGGACCTGGGCCTTGAGGGTGTCGTACGCGGTGCTGGTGGTCGTCTCGGCCGTGTCCACATGGAGGTAGAAGTTCAGGGTGGCCGCACAGCCGGACGGAATGGTGACCGTCTGAGCGAGCGTGTCGGTGCGGGCCGAGCCGTAACCGTCCATCCAGGCCTTGTACGAGCCGGTGCGGGCGGCCTCGCCGCTGCTGTTGGTGATCACACCGCTGGTGGCGGTCCAGGAGCTGCTGCCCGCCTCGAAGCCGGGGTTCGCCAGCAGTTGGGAGGCGGTGCAGGTGCCCCCACCACCGCCTCCGCCACCACCGCTGCCGGCACCCGCGAGCCACTCGGTGGCGTTCAGGGCGAGGGCGGCGTTCGTGGCACCGGTGTCGTTCCAGCCGTCGTACAGCGTGTTGCCGGACTGTCCGGTGCCGTCGTCGATCGGCGAACTGTCGCCCCAGAAGGCGACCTTGCCACTGCCGAAGGCACTGGTGGCGAAGAACGCGCCGGTGTTGCCGGAGTAACCGCTGCGGTAGACCAGCCCCTTGACGGCGGAGTTGTCGGACGGCTTGAGGGTGGCCGTGGTGCCGTCGGCGATCAGGCTCTTCGTGACGGCGCCGAACGAGCCGTGCAGGACCGGGTTGGTGCTGTCGCTGATGGCCGCCGGGTACCCGGAGCCGACATCGAGCGTGTCGATCGAGAACCCGAACGGATCCGTGGAGTCGACGCTGTTGTTGGTCATCAGGTCGTTGAAGATCTCGACCGCGTCGTAGCCGTCGTTGTTGCGGTCGGCGCCGGTGTGGTCGGAGACCATGAACAGGCCGCCGCCGTTCTTCACGAACGTCATGATCGCGGTCTTCTCGGCGGTGGTGAAGAGCGTGTTGGGCTCCGGAAGCACCAGTTCGTCGACGTTCGACAGGTCGTTCGCGGCCGAACCGCCGTAGGTGAGGCTGGAACCCGAGGGCAGTGTCCTGAGGCTGTAGTCGCCGGTCTTCTGCAGGGCGACGCCCCAGGAGGAGAGGGCCCCGGTCCAGTCGGTCTCGGACGACGGTGAGGAGTCCTGGCCCAACGGGTCGGGCTGGCTGGTGGAGATGACCCAGTCGGCGTTGCCCGCCGTCTCGGCGTGGCCGTTGTCGAACAGGACGCGGTGCGTGGTCGCCGCGGCGGCAGGCTGGGGCGCCTGGACGGCCGCGCCCATGACGACCAGTCCGAACACGGCCGGCGCCGAGGCGAGTCTGTGGCGGGACGTTCTGAATCCAAGCATCCGGCGAACCTCCATGGGTGTGGGGAGAGGCGGTGCGGGCGCCCAAGTCTCCGCGCGTAGAACGATGATCGGCCGTCTTCCGCGCGACAGATTATTGAACGGTACATGGCAATTCTCGGGGTGCACAGGAGCTCGGCGGGTCGGATCGAGGACCGCCGGGAAGTCGAGCGGACTGTCTCCGCCCGCAGGGGGAACACCCCTAGATGCACGGGTCCAGACTTGAAGGGGCGGACATGGAGATCTCAGGCATCATCAGTGCCATTGTCATCGGCATCATCATCGGCGTACTGGGTCGGCTCGTCGTCCCGGGACGCCAGCACATCGGCATCCTGTGGACGATCGTCGTCGGCATCGTCGCCGCGTTCATCGGCGCGGGGATCGCCTCCGCGTTCGGCGTGGCCGACACCAAGGGCCCGGACTGGATCGAGTGGTTCATACAGATCGCCGTCGCGGCGGTCGGCGTCGCGGCGCTCGACCGGGTGAAGGTGCGCCGCTGACGCGCGGGGCGGGCACACGCCCGCGCACTGCCCCGGTTCCGTGACCGATCAAATCCATTGCGGGACCCGGAGCGTGGCGCATAGGTTCTGCGGGCTTCACCCCCGCACCGCAGCCGCCACGGAGAGACCTTGTCCCTGCTCATCACATCGCTCGCCGACCCCGAGCCCGCACCGTCGAGTCGACGTCTGGCCTGGCTGGCCGCCGACTCGGCGGGCGTGCCCGTGGGCACCGCGTTTCTGCGACTGTTCACCACGGAGGGGCAGGAGCACCTCGCCGAGCTGGAGGTGACGGTCCATCCGGCCGAACGGCGTCGGGGGGCGGGCGGCCGTCTCCTGGACGCGGCCGTCTCGGCGGCGCGTGCCGAGGGACGGCGCTCGTTGGTCGCGCAGGCCGCGCACGGCTCACCCGGCGACCTGTTCCTGGCCGCCCGCGGCTTCCGCCGGGTGCTGGCCCTGACGTACGCACGGCTGTCGCTCGCCGGCATGGACCGCGTACGGATCGACGAAATCGCCGAACGGCCGCATCCCAGTTACACGTTGACGCACTGGGACGGGACCGTACCGCCCCACCTTGCACGGACCTACGCCGACTCGCGGCGGGCCATGGACGACATGCCGATGGAGGAGACGGACTACGGGATCGTCGTCTGGGACGTGGCACGGGTCGTCGCAGCCGCCGAAGCCGTGGCGAAACGCGGGGAGTCGCTCCACACGGTCGCCGCGGTGGACCGCGCGGACGGCTCGATCGTCGGCTTCAGCGAGCTCGTGGTACCCGGCGACGGCAGGGGCGACGCCCAGCACTACGGCACCGGGGTGCTGCCCGAGCACCGGGGCCACGGGCTGGGACTCTGGATGAAGGCCGAGTCGATCCGCGCCGCTCACCGGCGTCACCCCGAACTCGAAGGCCTGCTCACCGACACCGCCGACAGCAACGCGCGGATGCGCGGTATCAACGACGCGCTCGGCTATCTGCCGACGCACCGGGCGGTGGAGTACCAGCTCGACCTGTGACGGGCGGGTGGCGCCGGACACGGCCGGGTGAGGCCGGGTGAGGAGTGCGGCCCCTCAGCCGTCACCCGGGCGCCACGGGCCCGTCGTACGTGAACGGGTGGGACGCCGCCCGGCCGGCGGCACTACCCGTGGACGTACGGCGTCGTCGTGGTCAGTGGCTGGAAGCCCAGGCGCGCGAGGACGGGGCGGCTCTGGCTGGAGGCGTCGACCTGGACATAGCGGTAGCCGCGGTCGGCGGCCACCCGGGCACGGTGCGCGACGAGGGCGCGGTAGATGCCCCGGCCGCGCCAGGACTCGACGGTGCCGCCGCCCCACAGACCGGCGAACCGGGCACCGGGCACCATCTCCATACGGGCCGCGCTGACCGGCTCGTCGCCGGCGAGGGCGACGACCGCCACGACGTTGTCCTCGTCACCGGTGAGTTGGGCCAGCAGTTGGTGGCGCATACGGGTGCTGTCGGTACCGAAGGCCTGTTCATGGACGTCCGCGACAAGGTTCACGCCCTCACGGTCGGTGACGGGCAGCAGCCGTACGCCCTCGGGCGGTTGGGCGTCGAGCGCCAGATCGCCCAGCTCGGCGATCATCAGCGTCTCCTCGGGCTGCGCGACGAACCCCGCGTCCCGCAGGCGCTGTCCGAGGTTCTCCGGCTTGTCGTGGCCGTACAGCTTCCACTCGAACTCCCGGCCGAGCTTGCCGAAGTACCGCACCTGGTCGGCGATGGCCGCGTCGGCGCCCGGTCCGTCCAGATCCGACCAGATCACCCCGTTCCAGTCATGCTCCGCACCGACCTGGCGCACCACCTTGTCGACGCGCTCGACCCGGGCCCCCGGGCCGTCGGGGCGCGCGTCCTCCCGCATGTCCCGGTCGAACAGGGCCAGTACCGCAACGTGATCCATGGGCTCACTCCAGCACCCTGCGGCGCTTACGGCAATGGCATTCCTCCGAGGGTGCCCGTCGCTCGTCCCCGCCCCAGGGCATCACCGCAGGTCAAGGCTGTTGCGGCGACGGCCGGTTGGGGGCCACCGCCGGTCGGATCCACCGCTGTCCGACCGGAGGTCGATCGGCCGGGTCCACGCGGCGCCGGGAGCCGGCGCCGGCGATCGCCGTGCCGAGGACGCCCGGGGCGGCGCGCCCGGTCACGGCGTCGATACCGGGCGCGGCACCGATGCCGCCCCGGCCAGGACGTCCGAGCCGTTCGCGGGCGAGGCGGTGCCGGCGAGGGACCGGCAGGCGCCTCCGACCCCGTGGGCGAACCCGACGGCGTCAGGGTGTGACGTACGACCGCCGAGGGCGCCGATCGCACTCCGGGTCGCGCGCGATACCTTCGCTCTGACACGGCCCGGCCCGGCGCAGCCCGGCCGGGATGGGATCTCAAGCATCGGGATGGTCATGCGCGAGGACGCGATCGTCGAGGTAGCGGCCGGAGTTCATCTGGTGCACGGCAGCAACACCAACTGGGTGATCCTCAGCGAGGGGGACGCCGTCACCCTGATCGACACGGGGTACCCCGGCGACCGCCTGGACGTCCTCGCCTCCCTCGACGCGCTCGGCCACTCCCCCAAGGCGATCGGCGCCGTCCTCATCACGCACGCGCACAACGACCACCTCGGATCGGCCGAGTACCTGAGCAGTGCCTTCGGGGTCCCGGTCCATCTGCACGAGGAGGAACTCCCGCACGCCCGGCGCGAGTTCCTCCAGCAGGTGAGCGTGGGGTCGGTGATCCGCCAGGCGTGGCGCCCCGGCGTACTGCCGTGGGCCGTGCACGCCATCCGGTCCGGGGGCACGGCGGACGTCCGGATGACCCGTCCCGAGTCGTTCCCCGGTGAGGGGCCGCTGGACCTGCCGGGCCGTCCCGTACCGGTGCACACGCCCGGACACACCTCCGGACACTGCGTCTACCACCTGCCGGACGCCGGTGTCGTGATCTCCGGCGACGCGCTGGTCAGCGGGCATCCCACCTCGCGGACCCGCGGTCCGCAACTGCTGCCGAACATGTTCCACGCCGAGCGTGCGATGGCCATCACCTCACTCGCCCGCATCGAGACCCTCGCGGCGGATGTCCTGCTGCCGGGCCACGGTCCGGTCCACCACGGCTCCGTGGGTGACGCGGCGCGCCGCGCCCTGGAAATCGCCAACTGACGTCGACGGTGCCACGCCTCCCGGCCGCACGGCCGCGAGACAGCCCCGCAGCGTGTCCCGGTCGCGGGCCGGACGGTCGATTCACGCCGATACGGCCGATCCCGCCGCCCGCACCCTCGGCCCGGCGCGTGCCGTCAGCCGAGTTCGAGCGTCGTGACGCCGTAGACCCGCTCCCGGGCGAACGGCCTGACCGGTCCGGTGTACATGCGGGCCGTCTCGAAGGACGGGGTGAGGCCGAATTCCTCGGCCAGGGCCACGCCCGCCGTATTCGTCTGCGGGACGTCGACGGTGATCGAGCGCCCGGGAGTCTCCGCGGCCAGCGCGAGCAGCAGGGCCCGTGCGTCCTGGGCGGAGTCGGCGAACAGCGGACCGACACGCGGACGATCGAGGGCGGGCCGGACGACCGCGTAGCCGGTGAGTCTTCCGTCCGCGACACGGACGAACGTCCGGTGGCCGGGTCCGGCCAGCCACCGTGTGAGGAAACGGGGGCGGTCGGCCGGGCAGCAGGCGCTGTCGTAGGCCGCGAGGTCCGCGAGGTCGGCCGCCTCGGCGGGCCGTACTCCCGCGGGCGCCGGCGCCGTAGGTACGGTTCCGGTGAACCGGACCGTGCGGTGGGCGGGTCGGAACCCGGACCGCCGGTAATTGTCCTGCTGCGCCACCACTCCGTCGAGTCCGACGGTCCGGCCGCCCGCGTG
>NZ_JBEXHZ010000135.1:0-5925 GCF_040608315.1 Streptomyces sp. NPDC005195 | reverse complement strand
GCACTGAGGAAGGCGCGCGCGCCGAGGACCACCCGCGTAGGTGCCGTTCCCCGCGTCAGCCACGCACCCGCATCGACCACGGACTCGTACCGGGTCCCGACCGTTCGACCGCAGACACGCACCGAAGATCACCACGTACCGACACGCATGAGGAGCGACGATGACGCAGCAGAGCCGCGATCCCCTGGCCGCGCGTGACCCCGGCCGGCGCAGAGTCGTCGGCGGGCTGTTCGGACTCGGCGCCGCCGCACTGGCCGCGCCCGTACTGACCGCCTGCGGCGGGGGAGCGGGGGCCGACCCGAAGACGGTCACCTTCGGCTCCAACGGCGCCGACGCCACCCCCAAGTCCGCCTACGCCGCCCTGACCAAGGCGTTCGGCAAGGACAGCGGTCTGACGGTGAAGACGAACACCGTCGACCACGACACCTTCCAGAAGAGCGTCTCCACCTATCTGCAGGGCACCCCGGACGACGTCTTCACCTGGTTCGCCGGATACCGCATGCAGTACTTCGCCAAGAAGAAGCTCTGTACGCCGCTCGACGACGTGTGGGACAAGATAGGCGCCGGCTTCAGCGACGCCACCAAGCAGCTCTCCCGCGGCGAGGACGGGAAGTACTACTTCGTTCCGCTGTACAACTACCCGTGGGCCGTCTTCTACCGCAAGAGTGTGTTCAAGGAACGCGGCTACCAAGTCCCGCAGAAGTGGAGCGAGTTCGTCGCGCTCGCCAAGCGCATGAAGCGGGACGGCCTGTCCCCGATCGCCTCCGGGTACGGCGGCGGCGACGCCTGGAGCATCCTCGGCGCCTTCGACTACCTCAACCTGCGGACCAACGGCTACGACTTCCACATGTCGCTGATGCGCGGCAAGGTCTCCTGGACCGACCCCCGCGCCGTCGCCACCCTGGACCACTGGCGCGAACTCACGCCCTACTACCAGCAGGGCGCGGGCGGCCGGTCCTGGCAGGACGCCGCGCAGTCGCTGCTCGACAAGAAGTCGGGCATGGCCGTCATCGGTCTCTTCCTCGGCCAGCAGATCACCGACGAGGCGATCCGGGCCGACATCGACTTCTTCCCCTTCCCCGAGATCGACTCCGCCCACGGCCAGGACGCCGTCGAGGCCCCCACCGACGGCTTCATGCTCAGCCGCAGGCCCAAGAACGTGGACGGCGCCAAGAAGTTCCTGGAGTTCCTCGGAGGTGCCCACGCCGAGGAGCTGTACATGGGGGTCGACCCGAGCAACCTCGCCGTCAACAAGCAGGCGAACACCGGCTCGTACAACGCGCTGCAGAAGAAGTCCGCGGACCTCATCGCCTCCGCCAAGCACATCAGCCAGTTCGCGGACCGTGACAGCGACCCCGGTTTCATCTCCACCGTCGTGCTCCCCGGCCTCACCCAGTGGCTCGGCCACCCCGACGACGGCACGGGAACGCTGAAGAAGATCGAATCCCAGCGCTCGCGATTCTTCACGGCCTGACCAGGACCGGAAAGGTCTCCCGCACCGTGTCCTCCACGCCCGTCACGCCCGCCGCACCCGTCACACCCGACGGGCAGCAACGTCCCCGAACGCGTCCCCCCAGGCGTCCCCGCCGTCTCGGCCCCGGCGACCGGATCTTCCTGACCGTCGCCATCGGCATCCCGCTCGCCGCCCTGCTCTTCTTCGTCTGGCTGCCCGCGCTGGCCTCCCTGGGGCTGTCCTTCACCACCTGGGACGGCATCGACCTGGCCGACATCCACTGGATCGGCCTGGACAACTACCAGCAGATCTTCACCAACTACCCGCCGTTCTGGCCCGCGGTGCGGCACAACGTGATCTGGCTGCTGTTCACGGCCCTGCTGCCCACACCGTTCGGCATCTTCCTCGCCTACCAGCTCGACAGGAAGATCCGCTTCACCCGGATCTACCAGACCGCGATCTTCCTGCCGATGGTGCTCTCCCTGGCCGTCGTCGGCTTCATCTGGGAGATCATCTACAACCCCGACACCGGACTCCTCAACGGCCTTCTGAGCGCGGCCGGTTCGAGTCACCACATCGACTGGCTCGGCAACGCCGATCTCAACCTGTGGGCCGTCCTCGTCGCCTCGGGCTGGCGGCACACCGGCTACATCATGATCCTCTACCTGGCCGGCCTGAAGGGCTTCGACCCGGCGCTCAAGGAGGCCGCCGCACTCGACGGCGCAGGCGGCCGCCAGACCTTCCTGCGCGTGGTGTTCCCCGCCATGAAACCGGTCAACATCATCATCCTGGTCGTCACGGTCATGGAGTCCCTGCGGGCCTTCGACATCGTCTACGTCCTCGGCGGCGGCGTCGGCAGCAAACCCGGCATGGAACTGCTCTCCCTGCTCATCACCGACAACATCATCGGTGAGTCCAGCCACATCGGTTACGGCTCCGCTCTCGCGGTCGTCCTCCTCCTGGTCTCCCTCGCGGCCATCGGGACCTTCCTCGTCCAGACCTTCCGCAAGGAGGACCAGTGACCACGACCATGACGCGGCCGGGCGCTGGGACCACGGCCCGGCACGAGCCGCCGACGACCGGCAAGGGGCCCCGCCGCCAGACCGGCCGCCACGTGATGCTCGCCGGCATCGCCCTGCTCTGGCTCGTCCCGCTGCTCTGGGCCGTGTACACCTCGCTGCGGCCCTACTCGGACACCGCGAAGCACGGCTACCTGTCCTGGCCGCGCAGCCTGAGCCTAGGCAACTTCACGGACGCCTGGCAGCAGTCGGGGATGCCGCACTTCTTCTGGAACTCCGTCCTCATTACCGTCCCCGCGGTCCTGGGCACGCTGCTGTTCTCGGCGGCGGTCGCCTTCTTCGTCTCCCGCTTCGACTTCCGCTGGAACATCGTCCTGCTGATGCTGTTCACCGCGGGCAACCTGCTCCCGGCACAGGTCCTCATCACCCCCCTGTACCGCCTCTACCTCCTGATCCCGCTGCCGCAGTGGATGAGTGACTCGCTGCTGCTCTACAACTCGGTGTGGGGCATCATCGCCATCCACATCGCCTACCAGTCGGGGTTCTGCACCTTCGTCCTCAGCAACTACATGAAGACGATCCCCAAGGAGATCTCCGAGGCGGCGCTCGTGGACGGCGCCCCGGTCTGGCGACAGTTCTTCCAGATCGTCCTGCCGCTGTGCCGCCCCGCGTTCGCGGCCCTGGCGACCCTCGAATCGATCTGGATCTACAACGACTTCTTCTGGCCGCTCGCGCTGATCGAGACCGGCGACAAGCGACCCGTCACCTCCGCCCTGGCCAACCTGCAGGGCCAGTACTTCACCAATCCCAACCTCATCGCGGCCGGCGCACTGATGACCGCGATCCCCACGCTGCTGGTGTACTTCGCGCTCCAGCGCCAGTTCATCAGCGGACTCACCATCGGCTCGGGCAAGGGCTGAGCCGCCCCACCCTGAACCCACTCCCAGGAGGCACGACCCATGCGGTCATCCTCGTACCCCGTCCTGCCCACCCGCGCCCTGAGAGCCATGGTCGTCCTCGCCCTCACCGCGGGCATCGCGATCACCGCCCCGGCCGCGCACGCCGGTCCGGCAGCCGCCGGACCCGCTCCCGCCAAGGCAGCTCCCGCCGTGGCCGCCAAGCCCTATATGGGCTGGTCGAGTTGGAGCATGCAGTCGTCGAAGTACCCGGGCCTCAACCCGGACGGCGACTACAGCTACCTCACCGAGGCGAACGTCCTGAAGCAGACGGACGCCCTCGCCGCCAAGCTCAAGAAGTACGGCTACGACCACGTCAACATCGACGCGGGCTGGTGGATGGACAAGAGCTGGAAGACCGGCTTCGACCAGTACGGCCGGCAGACCCCCGATCCCGTCCGTTTCCCGCACGGCATGAAGTCGGTCGCCGACCACATCCACTCCAAGGGCCTGAAGGCCGGCATCTACCTGCCGGTCGGCCTGGAGAAGGGGGCCTACGGCGACGGCAAGGTCCCGGTCTGGAACGCCCCGGGCTGCACGACCGCCGACGTCGTCTACTCGGACCTGCGCACCACCAACGGCTGGGACAACGCCTACAAG
Organism: Streptomyces sp. NPDC005195; assembly: GCF_040608315.1. Classification (NCBI taxonomy): domain Bacteria; kingdom Bacillati; phylum Actinomycetota; class Actinomycetes; order Kitasatosporales; family Streptomycetaceae; genus Streptomyces; species Streptomyces sp. NPDC005195. The sequence continues at coordinate 1,897 of NZ_JBEXHZ010000135.1, read as the reverse complement.
CTGGACTTCGACAACCCGTGTGCGCAGAAGTACATCGACTCGCAGGCCCAGCAGTTCGCCGACTGGGGCTACGACTTCCTCAAGCTGGACGGTGTCGGTCCGGGTTCGTTCAAGTCCGGTGACAACTACAACAACGTCGCCGACGTCGCCGCCTGGCAGAAGGCGATCGCCACCGCCGGGCGCCCGATCCACCTCGAAATCTCCTGGTCGCTCGACATCGGCCACGCCGCCGACTGGAAGCAGTACTCCAACGGCTGGCGCATCGACACCGATGTCGAGTGCTACTGCAACACCCTGGTCACCTGGGAGAACTCGGTCAACGACCGGTGGGACGACGCACCAGCGTGGAGCCGCAAGGCGGCCCCGGGCGGTTGGAACGACCTGGATGCCATCGACGTCGGCAACGGCGAGATGGACGGCCTCACCAAGGCCGAGCGGCAGAGCTACATGACCCTGTGGGCCATCAACAAGTCGCCGCTGTTCACCGGGGACGACATCACCAGGCTGGACAGCTACGGCGTCTCCCTGCTGACCAACAAGGAGGTCATCGCCGTCGACCAGAACGACTCGCCCGTCGCGCGTCCGGTCACCCCGGTCGGCGACCAGCAGGTCTGGGGCACCAAGAACTCCGACGGCAGCTACACCGTCGCCCTGTTCAACCTCGGCGACTCGCCGGCCTCCGTCACCGCCGACTGGGCGTCCCTCGGATTCAGCGGGAACGCCACCGTGCGCGACCTGTGGAACAAGGCGGACCTCGGGACCCACAAGAACAAGATCACCGAGGCGCTCCCGGCCCACGGCTCGCGGCTGTTCACCGTCAAGCCCGGCGGCAGCGCGCTCACGACCACGAGCTACGAGGCCGAGGCGACCGCCAACACCCTCTCGGGCAACGCCTCCGTCGCCGGCTGCGACGCCTGCTCCGGCGGCAAGAAGGTCGGCAACCTGTACACCGGCGGCAAGCTGCGGATCAACGACGTCACGGTGAAGAAGGACGGGATCTACACCGTCAAGGTGGCCTACGTCAGCGGCGACCCCCGCTCGGTGACCGTCCTGTCCAACAGCGGCAACGGCACCAGCCTGAAGTTCCCTTCCACGGGTGACTGGGGGACGGCCGAGACCGTCAGCGTGCAGTTGGCGCTGAAGGCGGGCTCCAACTCCATCACCTTCGACAGCGGCAGCGGATACGCACCCGACATCGACAGGATCGTCGTCCCGCAGTCCGTCTGACCGGCTTCCCGCGGGGCCCGGTGACACGTCCCGGGCCCCGCGGGGACCAGCCCGACGCCGACGGTCCGCAGCCGTCGTTCTCGCACGAGCCGCTCCCCCACGAGCCGTTCCCGCATGAGCCGTTCCCGGATTTGGAGTGCACCACCGTGGACATCCAGCACACCGAACCACGCGACAACACGCCCAGTCGCAGGGGCTTCCTCGCCCTCGCCGCCGCTGCCGGCGCGGCCACCGCTCTCGGAGCGCTGCCCGCCTTCACCGCCTCGGCGGCTCCCCGGCGTCCCACCGAGTCGCCCCTGCTGTCCCCGGCCGACGCCGCGCGGAACCAGCTCTGGTGGCAGGCTCCCGGCTCCGCCCACTCGATGATCGAGCAGGGGCTGCCGGTGGGGAACGGGCGTCTCGGGGCGCTCGTGAGCAACGACCCCGCCGACGAACTCCTGATGATCACCGACGCCACCCTGTGGACCGGTCATCTCAACGGCACACTGCAGAGCGACGGCCAGTTCCCCTACGGGCGCGACGACTTCGGTTCCCTCACCCTGCTGGCCAGGCTCGACGTGACCATCCCGGACCACGACCTGGGCGGCGTCGACCACTACCGTCGCACCCTCGACCTGGCCCAGGGGCTGATCACCACCTCGTACGACGTCGCGGGCGTGACCTACCGGCG
>NZ_JBEXHZ010000134.1:0-6096 GCF_040608315.1 Streptomyces sp. NPDC005195 | reverse complement strand
CCGTGAGCCGGCGCTGGCCGGTGAGCAGGGTGCTCAGTCGGGCGCTCAGTGTCGCCTCGTCCCGCACCCCGGACTCGTACGGCTCCAGGAAGCTGGTGTCCGCGCTCAGTACGTAGCCCCGTACGCCCGTCTCCTGGTCGACCAGCGAGGTCTCCAGCTGGAAGGCGGTGGAACGGGCGGGCTGGATGCGGTCGGTGAGCAGGTCGGTGCGGTCGTCGGCACGGGACTGGAGGACTCCGCCGGACACCGCGAAGACGATCACCAGCAGGACGTTGACGGCCAGTACGAGGTGGATCCAGCCCTGCACGGTCAGCCGGGCGATCCTGCCGGGCCGGCGGGCCGCGGCGCCGTCCACGGGCTCGGAGGACCCTGGTATACGGGTCACGACCCGCCGTCCGTCGTCAGGTGCAGGACCGCCACGTCGTCGGCGAGACCTCCGTGGAACGTGCTCTGCGCCGACACGTCCTCGACCACCGCGTCGACGAACGGACGTCCGTGCAGGTCCATGTGTTTCCTCGCCACCGCGAGCAGTCCTTCCTCGCCCAGCCGCCGGTCCGGGCCCACGACGCCCTCGAAGAGACCGTCGGTGAACAGCGTCACCGCGCTGATGTCGTGTGCGGGCAGCTCGGTCTCCGGGCAGTGCGCGCCGCCCGGGACCAGGCCCAGCGCGGGTCCCACCGGAGGTTCGAACAGGTCGATGCCCCGGGAGGTGCGGACCAGCAGCCCCGGGTGTCCGGCGCGGATCACGGTCAGCCGGCTGTGGTCCCTGGACAGTCGCAGGATGGTGAGGGTGGCGAAGATGTAGTCCTCGGCGCGCTCGGCCTCGAGGATCTCCTCCAGGAGACGGACCTGCGCCTGGCCGACGCATCCGGAGAGCACGGCGGTCCGCCAGGCCACCCGCAGGCAGACGCCGAGGGCCGCCTCGGCCGCGCCGTGGCCGGAGACGTCCCCGATCACCGCGTGTATCGTGCCGTCCTCGCTCTCGACGACGTCGAAGAAGTCGCCGCCCAGCAGCGCGTGGTCGCGTCCCGGGCTGTAGCGGGAGGCGACCTGGCAGCGGTCGCCGCGCAGCAGCGGTGTGGGCAGCAGTCCGCGCTCGAGGCGGGCGTTCTCCTGGGCCAGCAGCCTGCTGGCCTGGAGTTCGGCGTTCGACCGCTCCACCTGCTTGCGCTGGAGGGCGTACCGGACAGCCCGGCTCAGCTCCTCCGCGTTCAGGCCGTCCTTGGACAGGAAGTCCTGGGCTCCCTCCGCCACCGCGGCGAGACCCGCCTCGTTCTCGGCGAGTCCGGTGAGCACCACCACGGCCGCGTCCGGCGAGGCGTCCCGCACCAGCCGCACCGCGCTCAGTCCGTGCGTGTCGGGCAGGTGCAGATCCAGCAGCACGCACACCGCGTTCTTCGAGGCCCGCAGGAACGCCCGCGCCTCGGCCAGGGACTTGCACCAGGTGACGTCCATCGGCAGACCGCTGTCGGCCAGTACCTCGCGCACCAGCAGCGCGTCACCGGCGTCGTCCTCGACGAGCAGCAGCGCCGCGGTGGCGTCCAGGCCCCAGCGGGGGTCGGAACTCACCTGGCGCGGTACCGCGGTACGTTCACCGGTCCGCGGCAGGCTCTCCGCCACGTTCGTCCCCCTCGAGTGACCGACGCCGACCGTCGACTGTGGCGAGCCTACTCGTATTCCGCCCCGGTCCATGCCCGGGACGGACTGCCCGACGGCCCCGCCACCCCCTGCCGTGCCGTCCCGCCCGGTCCGTTCCCGCCACGCGGGCGCCCTGGTCAACGGCGCAGGTCGAGCTGTGCCTTGACGCACTTGCCGACCGGAACGCGCCCGACGGTCACCTCCGTCGCCAGCGCGTGGACGATCTCCAGTCCGTGCCGCCCGATGCGCTGCGGATCCCGCGGGTAGCGCCGGGGCAGGGTGGCGCTGCTGTCGTAGACCGCGACGGTCACGAAGACGTCGGTCCCCTCCAGCTCCAGGATGTAGGGCCCGTGGCTGTGCCGGTCCGCGTTGGTGACCAGTTCGCTCACGACCAGCAGGAGGTCGCCGTCGGCCCGCGCGTCGATCTCGGCACACCACTCCGACCGGAGCTGTTCGAGGAACAGCTCCGCGAAGGCGCGTGCGTCGGCGATGCACCCCGGCTCGCCGGTGTAGTGCGCCGCCCGCCGAAGCGGGTCCACGGGCACGTCGAAGCCAGGCGGTATCACTGCTCCGTCCAAGTGCTCGATCATGTGGTTCTCTCTCGGATGCCGATACGTCCGCAGACCGCGCGTCCGGACGCCGCTGCTCAGGAGCGCATACCCAGTGACGCCCTCCACATTCACCCCGATGTCCACTCGGCTCGCACCGGGCCCGTAGCCGGCGCCGCGAGCCGCCCTCACCCCCTTCGGCACACGATCCCCACACCGTACCGGTGTCATCCCGGCGCGGAGGGGCAGAGCCACCAGTCCGGGGGCCCGACGGGTCACCGAATCTCCGGTATGAGCAGAGGGTGCGGACGGATGGACGGACAGACCCCGGAAGGACGGGACGGCGCACCGCCCGGGGGACCGGACGACGGTCCCCTCCCGGAGACGGACGGGGACGGAAGCTCTTGTCGCGGACCGGACAGCAACGGGGGTTGCGTCGGGGAGCACGACGAGGAAGACGAGGAAAACGGCGGGATGACTCCGCGGGGACCGGACGAGGGCTTCCGTCCGGGACCGGACGACCGGCCCCGGCGAGTGCCGGCGGCGGACCTCGCGCTTCCTCGGGTACGGGACGACGTGCTGCTCCGCGCGGCGGACCAGCTGGCGGCCGTGGCCGAGATCCTGGTCTCCGTGTCGGCCCGCACGGCGGTCGCCGTCGACAGCCGGCTGTCGCCGCCGCTGCTGCGCGCGCTGACCCTGGTCGGTACGTCGCCCGGTCTGAGCCCCGCCGCGCTCGCCGAGCGGGCACGGATCAGCCGCTCCCGGGCGAGCCGCGTGTGCGACACCCTGGAGGGGGCGGGGCTGCTGGCCCGCGCGCCACTCGCCGCGGACCGCAGGCGTGTCGGCCTGAGCCTGACGCGGCACGGCCGTTCGGTGCTCGACCGCGTACGCGAGCAGCGCGGTGTCTGGATCAGGGACGCGCTGCTGCGGATGCCGGACGCCGACCTGAACGGTCTGCTGACCGCGTTGCGCTCGCTCGGCCCGTCGATCGCCCACGGACCTCGGGCCCTTCCCGCGCCGTCCGACCGGTCCCTGTGACCCGCCCTCAGACCGCATTTTCCTCCAGCGCCTCCGCCACCGTGCGGAAGACGCGCACGATGTCGGAAACTCCGGTCAGGCCCAGCACCCGTTCGAGGGGAGGGGTGAGCGCGGCGAGTCTGAGCCGGGGCCCGAGGACACCGTAGGCCCGCAGGACGACGTTGATCGTGGTCGAGTCCGCGAAGGTCAGCTCGGCCAGGTCCAGGACCACCGGCCCCTCCGGGGACCGTGCCGCCGCGTCGAGGGCCGCGCCGAGGCTTTCCACGTTGTCGAGATCGGCTTCACCGGCCACCGCGATCACGGTTGCCGCACCGGCCTCGCGCGTGGACAGCGAAAGGGCCGCCTGACCTGGACTCCGGCCTGAATGCACAGCGATCCTTCGGGATGTCGTCGGAACGTACGGGTATAGAGGGATACGCGCACGGGGCGGTACACCGCGGCGCCGCGAGGGAGCCGCGCCAGGTCCCACCGTATCCGATCGTTGTCATTTGACAACAATTGCTGTCAGGCAACAATCTGGTCCCCCTGCGACCCCGAGTCAGGCGTCCCGGGGCTGGTTGTCGCGGTGGAGGGACCTCTCATGGAGCTAACCGGTACGCAAGGGCACCTAACCGGTACCGGTCGCGCGCCCCGGCTCCCGGCCGGAGCCGCCGCCCCGCTCGTCGAGCTGCTCCAGCGCGGTCGCCCGGAACGCCTCGAGCCCCTCGGTGAGCCGGGCGACGTCCGCCGACGTCATCTGCTCCAGGACGGCCCGCACCTCGCGCGCGCGGTGGTCGCGGAGTTCGCGCAGCACCTGCTCCCCGAGCGGGCTCAGCGCGACCTCGACCTCACGCCGGCTGGTCGTGCTGGGCGCCCTGCGGATCAGCCCGACGGCTTCCATCCGGTCGCACAGACGGCTGACCGAGGAGGGACGCGAGGCCAGGGCGTCGCCGAGCGAGCGAAGATTCATCGAACCGCCCTGCTCGATCACGATCAGGGCCCGTAGCTGCGAGGGCGGCACCGGGCCGGACGGCGCGGCCTCCTGCCCTCGGCCCCACAGAAGTTCGAGAAGTTCCGCGACGGCGTCCAGCGTTTGCGCGGCATCGTCTCGGGACACGGGTGGACGGATCGAGCGCGGCACCGAACCACCTTGTCATCTCCTGAAGGGCTTCGCCAGCCATGACGGCCCACCCGGCCGGTCTCCTCACACGGCCCTCCTGACCGACCACACCACCCGCACCCGAACCGCACACGAACCGCACGAGAAAGCCACCACGACCGTGACCTCTGTGAACGACGTCGACCGAGCCCTGCGCGCGACCCCTCCGCACGCGCTGCTCGACACCCTGCGCACTCTCCTGACGGACGTCTGGGGAGCGACCGGCGCCGATCTGCTCATGGCGGACTACGGACTGACCGTGCTCCAGCCGGTCGGGGCACCCGGGGACCCCTCGCGTTCCGTCCCCCTGCACAACAGTGCCGAGGGCCGGGCGTTCGGCAGCCAGGAACCGCACGCGGAACACCCCCGGCACAGGGAGTACGTACGTCTCCACCTGCCGGTCACCGCCCGCGGCGAGCGCCTCGGCGTGCTCACGGTGCGGCTGCCGCCGGGGGCCGGGGGCGTCGGGGTGACCGACGAGCTCGCTCAGGTGGCCGAGCTGCTGGGCCACGAGATCGTCGTGGCCGAACGCGACACCGACGTCTACCGGTTGGCACGCCGGGTCGGCCGGCTGACCCTGGCCGCCGAGATGCAGTGGGAGCTCCTCCCCGGCCGGGCCAGCGCCCGTGAGGAGTTCTCCATCGGCGCGCAGCTGGAGCCCGCGTACGCGGTGCGCGGGGACAACTTCGACTGGTCCTCGGACGCGGACCGGCTCTCGCTGTCGATCCTCAACGGCATGGGGGACGGCATCAACGCCTCCCTGCTGACCCAGCTGGCCGTCGGCGCCCTGCGCAACGCCCGACGCGCCGACCTCCCGGTCGCCGACCAGGCCAGGCTCGCCGACCAGGCGATCTACGCCCAGCACCATGGCGACCAGCACGTCTCGGCGCTGCTCCTGTCGTTCGACCTGGCCACCGGCCGGGTGCTCGCGGTGGACGCCGGCTCGCCCCGGCTGTGGCGCAGACGGGGGACGGCCGTCGAACGGATCGAACTCGAGGCACAGCTGCCGCTCGGCATGTTCGAGGAGTCCGACTACCTGCCGCAGGAGTTCGCCGTCCTGCCCGGTGACCGGCTCCTGGTGGTCAGTGACGGTGTCTACGACGCCCTGTCCCCGCTCGGAGAGGCCTTCGGGGAGCGGGCGCTGGCCCGGGCGGTGGCCGCCACGGCCCTGCTGCCCGCGGCCGATGTGCCGCGAGCCGTCCTCGATGAGCTGGCCGGCTACCGCGTCACCGAGCCGCTGGACGACGCGTTGATCGTCTGCCTGGACTGGGCCGGCAGGCGGCGCCGCGAGGAGAGCGGGCCGCGGACCGGCTGAGCGGGGTCGGCCCCGCGGGCGGCGGTGCGCGACCCGTCCGGGACGGCATCCCCGGACGGGGCCTTGTCCGGTGGTCCCGGGGAACCCGGACGGAGCCGAATCCGGTCGAACGCGGCCGGGCCTGGAAGTCCGGAGGTGGACGATGGTCTGGTGGATGTGGCCGGTCGTCGTGGTCGCGGCCCTTGCGCTGCTGGGCGCGACGATGGTCTGGGTGCAGACGAGCAGGCGGTCGGGGACCGTCATCGCCGTACAGCGCGGGCGGCGGTTCGGGAAGCGGGACGTGCGATGAGCGAGCTGACCGCCGCGCGCGGCCTGGGCGGACGACCGGTGGTCACCCTCGGGGGTGACGTGGTCGCACAGATCAAGGACACCGTTTTCGACGGACCGGCGGGACGTGTCACCGGTTTCACGCTCAGTGG
>NZ_JBEXHZ010000133.1:0-6213 GCF_040608315.1 Streptomyces sp. NPDC005195 | reverse complement strand
AGGTCCAGCCACAGCGCGAGGTCCAGGGTCCGTTCCAGGCCCCGCCGCGACGCCTGCGTGATCTGCGGGGTGTCGCTGTGGGCGGCGCGCCGGAGCCGGTCCGGGTCGACGAGGTCGAACACCCGGTGCGCCGGCTGGGCCAGCAGGTCCTTCGCCTGGTCCTGGAGGGCGATCGCGTACTTGGGGTCCTGGGTGGACGGGTAGGGACTCTTGACCCTGTCGTACACGGACTTCGGGATCACGTCCGCCGTCGCCTCCCGCAGCAGGCTCTTCTCCCGGCCGTCGAAGGACTTCAGGGACCATGGCGCGTTGTACACGTACTCGACGAGCCGGTGGTCGCAGTACGGCACCCGCACCTCGAGACCGACCGCCATGCTCGTCCGGTCCTTGCGGTCGAGCAGGACGCGTACGAAGCGGGTCAGGTGCAGGTGGCAGATCCGCCGCATCCGGTACTCGAAGTCGCTCTCGCCGTCCAGACGCCGGATTCCGGCGACGGCCGTGCGGTAGCCGTCCGCGACGTACGACTCCAGGTCCATGGCCTCGGTGAGGTCGGGGCGCAGGATGTCGGCGTCGTCCCCGAAGTCGCGCTGGAACCGGACGAGCCACGGGAAGGTGTCGGCGCTGCGGGCCTCCTCGTCGAAGAACTGCAGATAGCCACCGAAGACCTCGTCGGCCGACTCCCCGGAGAGCGCGACGGTGGAGTGCTCCCGGACGGCCTGGAACAGCAGATACAGCGAGGTGTCCATGTCGCCGAAGCCCGTCGGCAGGTCCCTGGCCCTGATCACCTTGGCGCGGACGTCCGGGTCGGCCAGGGCCTGCGCGTCCAGGACGATGTCGCGGTGGTCGGTGCCGGAGGCGCGGGCCACGTCGTGCACGAAGGGGGTGTCCGGGGTGGCGCGCAGTTCGTCGGCGACGAAGTGGTCGGTCTGGCCGACGAAGTCGACGGCGAAGCTGCGGACCCGCTCCCCGTGCTCGGCGAGCTGCCGGGCGGCGAGTGCGGTCATGGCGGAGGAGTCGAGGCCGCCGGAGAGCAGCGTGCAGCGCGGCACGTCCGCGACGAGCTGGCGGCGCACGATGTCGTCGAGGAGGGTGCGCACGGCGCCGATGGAGGTGTCACGGTCGTCGGTGTGCGGCCGGGTCTCCAGCTGCCAGTAGACGTGCCGGCGCGAGCCGGAGCGGTCGACGGTGACGACGGTGCCGGGCTCGACCTCGTGCATGCCGTCCCAGATCGCGTGCCCGGGCGTCTTGACGAAGGTGAAGAGCTCCCGCAGGCCGTCGAGGCGGACCCTCGCGCGGGCGAGGGGGTTGGCCAGGATCGCCTTGGGTTCGGAGCCGAACAGGACGCCGTCGGAGGTCGGGTAGTAGTAGAAGGGCTTGATGCCCATGCGGTCGCGGATCATCACGAGCTTGTCGTGGCGGCCGTCCCAGATGGCGAAGGCGTACATGCCGTTGAGCCGTCCGGCGAGTTCCGCGCCCCATTCCAGGTAGCCGCGCAGCACGACCTCGGTGTCGGAGTCGGTCGAGAAGCGGTGGCCGCGGCCGGTCAGCTCACGGCGCAGTTCGGTGAAGTTGTAGGCCTCGCCCGAGTAGACCAGCGCGACCGTGCCCTCCGGGGTCCCGGCGGTCATGGGCTGCCGTCCACCGGGCAGGTCGATGATCGCCAGCCGGCGGTGTCCGAGGGCCGCGGGGCCCTCGGCCCAGGTGCCGCGGTCGTCGGGGCCGCGGCAGGACATCGTCTCCGTCATTGCATCCAACGTCTCGCCCTCGGCCCGCAGATCGCGCTCGAAGGAGACCCATCCGGTGATGCCGCACATGCGTTACCTCCTGCGTCCGGTTCGCCGGGAGCACCGGGCTCACCTGCGCTTACAGGGTCGCGCGTTCGCTTCCACAAAACCAGTTGTATCCAGCATCTACACCTTGAGGCTGTTCCCCGCGGGAAGGGACCGTCAACACGGACGCAACCCGGCCGACGCGGCGACCCCGTCGGTTCCAGCCGCGTTTTGCCGGCGCCGGAACCGCCGGGCCGCTCGCCACCGGGCCCTTCTCGGTCGAAATCGGCCACAGGCAAAGAATTACCCAACGAGCGGAGAGGCCTATCGGAGCAATTATCCCCTTTCGCCGCTTTCCGTCCTGTGCGCTTCACTCATGGTGTGCGCCGGATGCTCTCGCTGCTGCTCGTGGTCCTCGGCCTGGCCGGGGCCCTGGTCCTGGCGTGCGCCGTCTCGGCCTGGTGGTGGTGCGCGGCCGGCGCCCTGCTGGCGCTGACGGCGGTCGGGGCGCGGGACCTGACCCAGACCCGCCACTCGGAGCTGCGGAATCTCCCTCTGCTGGGCCATCTGCGCTTCTTCGCGGACGCCCTGCGGCCACACGTCCAGCGCCATGTCGTCGAGCGGAACCACGACGGGCGTCCGTACGACCGTGCCGTGCGCGGCTTGGTGTACGCGCGGGCCGACGGCGCCGAGGAGGACGAGCCGTTCGGCACCGAGCGGGACGTGTACGGCACGGGACACGAGTACCTGGTGCCGTCGATGAGCCCGGTGGAGGCGCCGGAGAGACCGCCCGTGATCCGCGTCGGAGGCCCCGACTGCACCCAGCCCTACGACATGGCGCTGCTGAACGTCTCGGCCATGAGCTTCGGAGCGCTGTCCGCGAACGCGGTCCTGGCGCTCAACAGGGCCGCGGCGCTGGGGGGATTCGCGCACGACACCGGCGAGGGCGGCCTGTCGGACCATCACCTGCGCGGCGGCGGCGATCTGGTCTGGGAGATCGGCACCGGGTACTTCGGCTGCCGGACGTCCGAAGGAGGCTTCGAGGAAAGGGAGTTCGCGGACAAGGCCGCTCTGCCGGAGGTCCGCTGCGTGTCGCTCAAGCTGTCCCAGGGCGCGCACCCGGGCGTCGGCGGAGTGCTGCCCGGGGCGAAGGTGAGCGCCGAAGTCGCCCGGGTCCGGGGCGTCACGGCGGGGCGCACCGTGCTCTCGCCGCCGTACCACCAGGTCTTCTCGACCCCCCGCGAGCTCGTGGGGTTCCTCGCCCGGATGCGGCGGGCGGCGGGCGGCAAGCCGACCGGTCTCAAACTCTGCGTCGGGTCGCGCCGCCAGTTCCTCGCCGTGTGCAAGGCGATGCTCGCGGAGGGGGTCACACCCGACTTCATCGTGGTCGACGGTGCGGAGGGCGGCAGCGGGGCCGCGCCCACGGAGTTCTCCGGCCGGCTCGGAACGCCGCTCACCGAGGGTCTGATCACGGTGCACAACGCCCTGGTCGGCACTGGCCTGCGCGACCGCGTGCGCGTCGGCGCGAGCGGCAGGGTAGCGACCGGCGCGGACCTCGTCACCCGGCTGCTCCAGGGCGCCGACTACACGAACGCGGCCCGCGCGATGCTCTTCGCCCTCGGCTGCCGCCAGGCGCAGCGCTGTCACACCAACACCTGCCCGGCCGGCATCACCACCCAGGATCCGCGCCGCGTCCGCGTCCTGGACGTGGCCGACAAGTCCGCACGGGTGCACCGGTATCAGCGGGCCACGGTCCGCAGCGCCACCCGGATCATGGCCGCGATGGGGGTACGGCATCCCGGCGAGCTCACACCCGGCCAACTGCTGCGGCGTACGGATCCGGCGACCGTACGCTCGTACGCGGAGCTCTACGAGTGGCTGGAGCCCGGGGTGCTGCTCGCCGAGGCGCCCGCGTCCTGGGAGCGGGACTGGGCGGCGGCGGATCCCGACTCGTTCTGACGTCAGGACGGGCGTCATCGGCGTCGGCCCCGCGGCACCGGGCACCCCGGTGTCCGTGCCGCCCCTGTTCACGGCCGTCGCTGACGGCGCCATCGAGGTCCTGCGGCGGTCTCGGGAGCAGGCCGGACGGCCCGGCCGACACCGGCAGCCGATTACCCCAAATGCCCGAGAGGAGAATCAGTCCTATGGTGCTCGTATGGAGCATGCGCTGAGTCCCGCAACCCTCTCCGAACTGCGTCGGCCGCGGCCCTACCCCGCGGTGTCCGTGCTGACGCCGACGCACCGCCGCGAACCGGACAACGCCCAGGATCCGGTCCGGCTGCGCAATGTCGTGGCCGAGGCCAAGAAGCAGATCGAGTCCGATCCGGCGGTCACCCGCCAGCGGCGCGCCGAACTGGTCCAGCAGCTCGACCTGGCCCTGGCCGAGGTCGATCTGGCCCACGCCGAGGACGGTCTGGCGATCTTCGCGGCGCCCGGCGAGCATCAGGTGTGGTCGCTGGCCCGCCGGGTCCCCGAGCGCGTCGTGCTGTCGGACACCTTCCTGACCCGCAACCTGGTCGCCGCCCAGTCCTCCGAGCGGCCGTTCTGGGTGCTCTCGGTCTCGGCCGACCGGGTGACGCTGTGGAACGGCGGCGGCGACCGGGTCACCGCGGAGCACACCGTCGGTTTCCCGCTGACCCGCAGCCTGGAGGACCCGGACGCCGAGCGCCAGGAACGCGTCGGTGACCTGGCCAGCACCTTCCGCGCCGAGCGGACCCGGAACTTCCTGCGTGAGGCCGACACCGCGATGAGCGCCGTGCTCCGTGAGCGGAGCCGGCCGTTGTACGTCACCGGTGACACCGCCGCGCTCTCCCTCCTGGACGAGGTCGGCACGGTCACGAAGGACGCGTGGCACCTCCAGCACGGCGGTCTCGCCCACGGCACGCCCGAGGCCGTGTGGCAGGCGGTCCGCCCGCTGGTCGGCGCGGAGGAGCGGAGGAACACCGACGCGGTGGCCCGCGAACTCGAAGCGGCCCGCGGCCGCAAGGAATTCGCCGCCGGGGTCGACGAACTGTGGCAGAACGCGTCGCAGGGCCGGGTCCGGCTGCTCGCCGTGGAGGAGAACTACCGGGAGACGGTCCGCGACGGCGGCGATCACCTCGTACCGGCCGACAGCGGTGACCTGGACGCCCGCGAGGACATCGTCGACGAGATCGTCGAGCAGTGTCTGGAGACCGGTGCCGAGGTCCGCTTCGTCCCCGACGGCAGTCTGGGTGACGCGAAAGGCATCGCCGGGGTGCTGCGCTACTGATCTCTCCGGCCGACAATCTCCTGGAGAACTGTCGGTCCGAGAGGTGAGCACGTGAGCGAGTTGTTGGGTGTGGCGGTCCTCGGGGCGGGCCACATGGGAGCCGACCACATACGACGGATCGACCGAGTGGTGAACGGTGCACGGGTCGCGGCGGTGGCCGATCCCGACACCGAGCGGGCCGAGGACGCCGTCGCCGGGATCGACGGCGCCTCCGCGCACACCGAGGTGTCGGCCGCCCTGGACGCGCCCGGTGTGCGGGCCGTGCTGATCGCCTCCCCCGGTCCCGCGCACGAGGAAGCCCTGCTGGCGGCCTTCGAACGCGGCCTGCCGGTCCTGTGCGAGAAGCCGATGGTGCCGGAGTCGGCCGGGGCGCTGCGGGTGGTGGAGGCCGAGGCACGGCTCGGACGGCGGCTGGCGCAGGTCGGCTTCATGCGCCGGTACGACGCCGAGTACGTGCGCCTGAAGTCCCTGCTGGACAGCGGGCGGCTGGGCCGCCCGCTGATGCTCCACTGCACGCACCGCAATGTGTCCTCGCCGGCCGGCTTCACCTCGGCGATGCTGGTGAACAGCTCCGTGTCGCACGAGATCGACGCGGCGCGCTGGCTGCTGGGCCAGGAGCTCACGGCCGTGACGGTGTTGCGTCCGCGCCCGTCGTCGCACGCGCCCGCGGACCTCCTCGACCCTCAGTTCGTGCTGTTCGAGACGGCGGAGGGTGCCCTCGTCGACGTGGAGGTCTTCGTCAACACCGGCTTCGGCTACCAGGTGCGCTGCGAGGCGGTCTGCGAGTCCGGGAGCGCGCGGATCGGGGACGAGAACGCGATGCGGGTGACGACTGCGGACGGCGCCCGTCAGGAGGTGGCGCGGGACTACCTCGTACGCTTCGCCGACGCCTACGACCGCGAGGTGCAGGCCTGGGTGGACGCCACCCGTGCGGGCCGGGTCACCGGGCCCAGCGTCTGGGACGGGTACGCCGCGTCCGCGGTGGCCGAGGCGGGTGTCCGGGCGCTGGAGAGCGGCGGCAGGGTGACCGTCGAACTCGCCGCGCGCCCGGACCTCTACGCGTGATCAGCCGCTGACGCTCGCGGCGCCCGTCTCGACGTGGCCGGTTAACCGGCGCGACCAGCTCGCGTCCGAGTCGACGGTGACCGTGAAGTCGAAGCCGTGCAACTGGATCCCGGGCATGCCGCGGCGGGC
>NZ_JBEXHZ010000132.1:0-6469 GCF_040608315.1 Streptomyces sp. NPDC005195 | reverse complement strand
TGTGGTCCTAGAGAAACCCCATCATCGCAGGTCACAAGGCACTTCCTCGTTTCCGGAGAAACTATCCACAGGCATCAATCCGGTGGATCCGGGCTGAGTCTTCTCGCCGAGTTGACTCCGCACGTGATGACTCGTTTGCGCACCAACGCCACCCTGCTGACCCCCGAGGTGGCAGCCGAACTGAAGGCAATCGGGATCGGCGAGGTGTACGTGGACGTCCTCGGCGCCACCGCGGACACCCACGATTGGCACGTACAAGTTCCCGGCAGCTTCGACCGGACGGTCCAAGGAGTGAGGAACGCCCAGGCAGCCGGGCTTCCCGTCTCCCTGCTCATCATCATGACGCGGCGCAATGTGCACGAACTCCAGGGCGTGCTCGACCTCGCCGCCGAACTTGGCGTCCCCCGGGTTGGAGTGCTCCGCCTTTACCCCCTGGGCCGGGCACGCACTCAGTGGAAGGAACTGGCCCTCCGGCTGCCCGACCAGATGGCCGCATTGGATGCGCTACAGGCACCCGACTCGATACACCTGATGACTTCCTGGCACCCCAAGGACGGCAACTGCTGCTGGCAGAACGCCGGCGTGGACGCCACCGGCCGCTCCGTCGGCTGCGCCTACCTGCGGGACTACACCGACTACGGCAACGTCCGCGAGGTCAGCTGGCTGAGCACCTGGAACGACCCCGTCTACGTGCACAATCGCTCCGGCCATGTGGACGGCGGCTGCGAGTCCTGCGAAGAGACCCAGGGGTCCTCAGGCGGCTGCAGGTCGACGGCCTTCGCCTTCACCGGCCGCTGGGACACCCCCGACCCGTTCTGCACGACGACCAACGGAGGGATCGATGTCTCTCAGCTCCCCGACGACCTCGAAGACCGACGTGTCAGCCCTGCCGTACCGGCAACGAGCCGACTGCTATGAGCAGAGCCCACACGCCAGGTTCCGCCCTATCCCCGAGTGGAACTGCATGCTCGCCTACACACCGCGCAGGCCCGACATCCACTACCTGAACCCCGTGGCATGGGTAGTCGTGGAGCTGTGCGACGGATCGTCTGGTTCGCAGATCTTCGCCTCGTTCAAGGAGCTCAACAAGGGCCGGATAGGCGAACCGGAACTCCAGGAGGCGTTCGAGTCGGCGATGGCACAACTCCTCGAAAAGGAGTTGATCGTCACCGCGTGAGCGACTCGTGCGCTTCGCGGGAGGGAGGTGAAGTGATGACGAAGAAGAAGACGGACCTCGAGCACCTCATGGCGGCGGCCGGCGCGGCCGGTGAAGGACCCGCCGTCGAGGTGGTACAGCCGGAAGTGCGCACTGGTGCGCAGTACGCTCTGCTGCCGTCGATGAAGGCCAAGCGCCCGGACACGTCCAGCGCCGCGCCGGAGACGGAGACGGACGACCAGAAGTAGTGACGTGGGCCAGACCCACGTCACCTTGACCGGCACCCGGACCACCGTCCGGGTGCCGGTCCCACCAGGAGGACGGACCGATAGGGAAGACGATGGGCACGAAGACCGTTCTGGTGAACCCGCCCCTGTGGAACGCGTACGCCCCGCACCTCGCGGTGCCCCTGCTCCTGGGAGACCTTCGCGCACGCGGCCACGAGGCCACCGCCTACGATCTGAGCATCGAGTGCATCGACTGGATGCTCTCGGCCGCAACTCTTCAGGAGCTACGGGAGAAGGCGGCCGCGCGCCCTCCGGCGGACCTGGAGGACGAATGGGCACGCCAGCGAGGTCTTCTGGTCGCCCCCTCCGCGATCCGGGGCATCGAGGAGGCGAAGGCGCGGCTGAGGTCCCTGGACACCCTGCACGAGCCGACCGCGTTCCACTGGGCCCGCCGTACCGTACGCGACGCGCTCTGGCTGATCTCGGGGGCATTCTCCCACTGCGACTTCGACCTGGTGTCCAACACCTCGGCATACTCAGCCGAGTCGACGGTCCAGGTGCTGGCGGCGAGCGGCGACCCCGAGGATAACCCTTACCGCTGGGCCTTTGACCGGATGCTCGACCTCGACCTGTTCCGCGACCCCGCAGTCGGCGTGGTCGGCGTGAGCATGTCCGCCGACACCCAGCTGATCGCCGGGGTCACGTTCCTCACCATGCTGCGGGAAATTCGCCCCGACATCCACGTGGTCCTTGGTGGCAACTACGCCACACGACTGGTCGACCAATGGCAACACCGGCACGCTCTCTTCGACTATGTCGACACCGTGGTGACCGGAGAGGGCGAGGGTGCACTCGCCGCCGTCATCGACGGCCTCGACAGAGGTACGACGGCGGGAGCGGACTTCCGGGAGACGATTCCGGGAGCTGTCTGGGACGGCGGTGGCATCCTGCTACGCACTCCACGGCGGAGCGCCGACATCTCGGCCTCCGCGAAACCGGCCTACGACGCACTTCCGTTGGGAAAATACCTCGCCCCAGGGCCGATCCTGCCCGTCTTCGCCTCCCGCAGCTGCCCCTGGGAATGCGCCTTCTGCTCGATCCCGTTCGCGAGCAATTCCTTCCGGCAGCGGCCTGCAGCCGCCGTCGCCGAGGAGATGGACCTGCTCCGGGCAGACCACGGCTCCCACTACTTCATGTTCGTCGACGAAATCATGAGCCTGCGCACCCTTCGCAACATCGGCGAGGCACTCGTGCCCGCCTCCGACGTGTTCTGGTACGGCGAGACTCGCTTCGCCGGCGGCCTGGACGACGAACTCGCACGGCTCCTGCACCACTCGGGCTGCCGCCGGATGAACTTCGGCCTGGAGTCGACGAGCCAGCGTGTCCTGGACCTGATGCGCAAAGGCACACGAATCGAGGACGGCCACCGGAACATCAACGCGATGCTTAAGGCCGGAGTACCGATCCACCTCTTCGTCATCCACGGCTTCCCCGGCGAGACCCGGGAAGAAGCCGCACACACGGTGCAGTTCTCCGAGGCCGTTCGACGCCTGTCCATCGAGCGGTACGGCGTCGCGCACACGACCTGGGGCGGCTCACCCTTCGTCCTGGACGTGCACTCGCCCATCGGCACCAGGCCACAAGAGTTCGGCGTCCACATCGAGTCCCCCAACCCCGGCGACGACCTCAGCCTGAGCCGTAACTACCGTACCGACGCGGGCCTGTCCCAGCAGGACACCCTCGCGGTCGCCAAGGACGCGGCCGGGTCCGACGACGACACCACCGTCTGGTTCCGGGCTGCAGGCGATCCCATGGCACGAGAAATCGAGGAGTTCACCTTCCTTCGGGCCTGCGTCCAGGCGCCCCTATCCGAGGCACCGTCCGTCCCGCTCTTCAACTGGCCCCCACCAGAACCGGACGCCGTACTGCGCATCGCCCCCGGCGTGACGTTCACCCGGGTGCCCTGGACGGCGACAGAAACTGACTCCGAACCGGCGATAGCTCTGTACAACTCGGCCCAGGACAGGTTTCTTCAGCTCAACTGGAAGGGCGACACTACCTGGCAGGAGCTGAACGGCCTGCCCACGCACGAGATGGTGGCGTGGCTGGCAGACCGGGAATGCCACTACCTCGGCTCCGACCCCGCCGCCACGGCCTCACTGCTGCTCCGGCACGGATTCCTAGTGGCCTCACGACGGCAGGCAAAGGCACCGGCCGCCGTGCTCCGTGCCGAGATCGGCATCGCTCTGAACAGCCGCGACGGAATCCACCACCTTTCCAACCCCATCACCGGAGTGACGATCCGGCTCCGGGGCAACGCCGTCGACACTTGGCGGTATCAGCGGTACGACCGCACGACCGCGTCGGAGGCTTCGCGGGACGCCGTCACCGACGCACTGGCCCGTTACGGGTTCCTGTACTACCAGGCGGCTGGCACCGGACTCCCGCAGCCGAGGCATCTCACCCAAGGACAGGCGGTGTAGAGCGGTGGAACCATTCCGGATCTCTGACGAGGCGCCCCTGACGGTGCGCCCCATGCTGCCAGAAGATGAGCCCGGCGTCGCCCGCGTGCTCACGGCCTGTGACGACTACCTGCTCACGGCCACCGGCTCCCCGGCCTTGCCGGCAGACGTGCAGAGCCTGTACTACTCCTTGCCCGAAGGCGCGGACTTCGCACAGAAACATCTGCTGGTCCTCTGCAAGGGGACGGACGTGGTGGGCGTGGTCGACGCCGTGGCCGCCCATCCCGACGAACACGACCTTTCGGTCGGGCTGTTCCTCATCGATCCTGAGGTGCGCCGCACCGGCGAGGGCACCCTGGCGGCTCGCCACCTCCTGCGGGAGGCCGCGGCGCGTGGGCTGCGCCACGTGACCGCCACCTGCCCCCAGGACTGGGCCCCCGGCATCGCTTTCCTGGACAAGCTGGGCTTCCAGGTGCAGGCACCAACGAAGGACCCTGCCCCGACGGTGGGAAACCGGCTCCGCTACCCCGCCGAGACAGGCCTGTGCGTCGCCGTACGGCATCTGGACGATCCGCCCCCTGACACCAGCCACCAGGTCCGGGGGGTGTCATGACCGTGGTGCCCACGCTCCTCGCCGCCAGCTCCGTCAGCGTTCAGGAGGACATCGCGGCGGCGTACGCCCTGGTCCGTGCCTTTGACAACGGCGCGGAGTGGTCGGCGGCCACCGATCCGCACACCGAGTTCGCGCAGCTACGGCGGCAGAACCCCGTGCAGCGATCGACGCTGGAGCGAGTGATCACCGGCGTGGACGCACCCGAGGAGACGTCCACTCCTGTCTGGCACGTCGTCTCGTTCACCGCCGCCGAAGCCGTCCTGCGAGACGAGGAGATCTTCTCGTCGTCGGCATACGACGACAGCATGGGACAGGTGATCGGCAGGTCCTTCCTTCAGATGGACCACCAAGAGCACAGGATTTGGCGAACTGTCCTCCACAGCGGCTTCAGCCGGCAGGCGGTCCTCGGCCTCCGCGACGCGATCCGCTCCGACACGACCGCCGCACTCACCACTGTCGCCGCACGCGGCGGAGGCGACCTGGTCGCCGAAGTGGCCTTCCCTGTGGCCCTGGCCACCATCGCGCGCATGATCGGTTTCCCTCCCGGTACACGGATCGGCACGCTCTACACCTGGGCGGTCGGGCTGCTCGACGACGCCAACGGCCAGATCTCCACGGCCGTAGAGGCGATGCTCAACACGCCATCGGCATGGGCCCCCGATAGCCTCTTGGCCCTGCTCCTGGGCACTAAAGACCCTGAAATCGGGACAGGGCCTCAACTGCTCCCAGCAGTACGGCTGCTGTTGTCCACGGGCACAGAGCCGCCGTTCCGTTCCCTCGCAACCTTGATGTACGCGACCCTCACTGACCACTCCGTCGCGGACCTGCTGCGTACAGACCCGTCCGCGGCCTCCTCGGTCATCCAGGAGTGCTGGCGCTGGGAATGCCCCCTGACCTGGGTACTGCGCCGCTGCGCCACCGACACGGTGCTCTGCGGCCAGGTGATCCGGCGCGGCGACCTGGTCTGCATCAACCTCGCCTCGGCCAATCGCGATGAAACCCGGTGGCACCAACCGGAGCGCTTCGACCCCCGACGCGAGCCATTGCCGAGCCTGGCCATGGGAACCGGCCCACACACGTGCCTCGGACGCCGCCTCGCCGCTCTGGAAGCGAGCGAAGTGTTGTACGCGCTGATCGATGGGGCCGTGCCCGCCGAGTCGGCAGGATGGGCTCTGGACACCGACGGTCCGGTGGGACGCGGCTTTCGATCGCCCAGGCGGCTCAGGGTTCGCGTCGTCCCATCCTGAACCCCGACGGCGCCACTACCCCCGGGCACGAGGAAGCCTCGGCCAGCGCCATGAGCAGCCCAGGCGCCACCGGCGGGTGTGCGGGGGAGAAGGACTGCAGGTGCTTCGCGCAGGGGTGGCGTCGGTGAACGGTACGCGGTCGCTGTCGGCGTGGGTTCAGCGCAGTACGTGCCAGGCACGGCCCTGTCAACGAAATGGTGGAACTCGGGCTGGGGGTGCTGTCCTCCGGCTCGGCTTGCTGCAGTACGCCTCCGCCTGACGCGTCGAGGGTGCGGTGCACGGTTGAAAGGGCTGGTGCGCTGTGGCAGAGGTGCTCGGGCGCCCGGCCGCGGACAGGGGTGGCACTGTGCGGGTTGGGGCCCGCTCGGGTGCCTCACACGCGAAGGCCGCCAACGAGACTGTCATCGCCCTCGCCTGCACCAAGGCCGTGCCCATCCGCGCTATCACGGTCCGACGGTCCCCCGGTATCACGTTCAGCCAGACCGTCCCCAACTCGGTTTATAGTCCGCGCAAGAGCTGGAAGACCTCGGCACGGTCACCGACAGCCGCAACGGCTTCCCGGTACCGACCGGTTCGCTTCCGTAAGAAGCCGTATTCCTATCGGGCGTGAGGACGGTTCCGATCGAACGGGGTGCCTGGTCGGGTGATCTTGCCTGGGCTATATCTCCGGGCAGCAGTATCTGCAGATCGAGGCGAAACTGGCCGCCAACCGCACCCGTGCGAAGGCCCGGCCGCCGCGCGAGGGGGCGCCGGTATGTCAGGGC
>NZ_JBEXHZ010000131.1:0-6534 GCF_040608315.1 Streptomyces sp. NPDC005195 | reverse complement strand
GCCGACGGGGCGAGTCCCGCGACGACGCTCGCGGCGCCGAAGACGCCCAGTCCGGTGATCAGCATCGGTTTGCGGCCCAGGCGGTCTCCGATCGCGCCGAGCGGCAGCAGCAGCGCGGCCAGGGTGAGCGTGTAGACGTTGATGATCCACAGGACGGTGTTCTGCGAGGCGCCGAACTCGACGGCCATGTGGGTCTGCGCGACGTTCAGCCCGGACCGAGGCGATGACGGCCATCAGCGCCACGGAGACGGCGATCAGGATCGTACGCAGTCGACGTGCGTCGGGTACCTGGCCGCCGCTGGGCTCAGCGGCCTGCTCGGGCTGGTGCGTAGTCATGGGTTCCTCTCGAAAAGGCATGGTGGATCAGCGCCGGGACAGAGACCCGTCGCCGAGTGAGGAGGGCGGAAGTCACCGCGCGAAACGCTGGGTACGAGCGAGCGGCGGCCGGTGCCGCCGATGCCGTCAGGAAGGGGGAGCCGGGACGGCGGTGAGCGCCGCGTCGGTGACCGTCGGCGCCCCGCCGATCACGAGGGGGTCGACGGTCCCGCCCGGCAGTGTGACGCCCACGCACGGAGAAGTGGTCACGGCCATGACCTCGTACCTTTTCCCTGCGCGTGGTCCCAGACCTTGAGAACCATCCGCTTCCCTGTGCGTGGTCCCAGACCTTGACGACCCTCCGCACACGACGCTAATCCCGCACTGCGTACAGGGCATACGATATTGCCCATGACGCAAGAAGATGCGGAGCTGGACAGCCTCGTACGCAAACGCATCCGCGCTCTGCGTGTGGCGCAGGGCTGGTCCCTGGAGGAGCTGGCCACCCGCGCCCGGCTCAGCCAGTCCTCACTGAGCCGGATCGAGAACGGCCAACGCCGCCTCGCACTGGATCAGTTGGTCACCCTCGCCCGTGCCCTGGACACCACGTTGGACCAGCTCGTGGAGACCGCCGCCGACGACGTGGTCACCAGCCCGATGATCGACAGCGCGCACAGCCTGATGCGCTGGCCCGTGAAGGGCGATCCCGGCATGAGCGTGGTGCGCCAGCGCATGACCGAACCACCGCCCGAGAACCCGGCGCGCATGCGTGCCCACCCCGGGCGCGAATGGCTTGTCGTCCTGTCCGGCACGGCGATCCTCATGCTCGGCCACCGCCGCTTCCGCATCGAGACCAACCAGGCCGCGGAATTCCCCACGATGATGCCGCACGCGATCGGCGCCGAGGGCGGACCCTGCGAGGTCCTGGGCATCTTCGACCGCGACGCCCGCCGCGGCCACCTGCGCCAGGACAGCGACTGACACTCGGGGCACTCGCGAACGCGCCGGCGTGGGCCCCGCAGCGGTGACATCTTGCGCGTCGGGCAGCACACCCGACCATCGTCTTGCGTAGATGGCAAGACACCGTGCCGCAAGGGCATGGCCGTCGTAGCGTGACCGCATGACCCAAGCTCACCCGCACACGCCCCCTCACGACGTTCCGCACGGCGGCCACCAGGAACACGGAGCCGACGGCCAGGCGGAGATTCTCGACCTGGACGCCGAGGTCCTCGCCGAGCACATGGCCTCCCTCACCGCGTGGCTGCCGCTCAGGACCGACCCGCGCAAGATCGTTGATCTGGGCTGCGGCACGGGCGCGGGCTCCTTCGCCCTCCTCGACCGCTTCCCCGACGCGCACGTCACCGCCGTCGACGCGTCCCCCGGACACCTCCAGCGCCTGCGCGAAAAGGCATGCGCCCGCGGTGTGGAGAAGCACGTACGCACCGTGCACGCCGACCTCGACAACCCCGCATGGCCCGACCTCGGATCACCGGACCTGGTATGGGCGTCGGCCTCGATGCACCATATGGCGCACCCCGATCGCGCACTGCGCACCGTCCACGACGCGCTCGCGCCCGGCGGCCTGTTCGCCGTCGTGGAGCTGGCCGGCTTCCCCCGCTTCCTGCCCGAGGATGCCCCCACTGAACGGCCCGGCCTGGAGGAGCGCTGCCACACCGCGAGCGACCGCTTCCACGCCGAGCACGTACCCCACCGCGGCGCCGACTGGGGCCCGATGCTGACCGCCGCCGGATTCACGGTCGAGGGCGAACGCACCATCACCGTGAACATCGACGGCTCCCGCAGCGAAGCGATCGGCCGGTACGCGCTCGGCAGCCTGCAACGCATCCGCGGCACCGCCGCCGCGACGCTCTCCCCCGCTGACCTCACCGCACTCGACCAACTCCTCGACACCGACGGCCCGCACAGCATCCTGCGCCGCGACGACCTGACGGTGCGCACCGAACGCACCGTCTGGGCAGCACGACGCACCTGATCCTCAGCAGCCGGCGGTTGCGGCGGGCAGCGCCGGACAACGGGGGACAAGGACGGACCTTGGTCCGTCACGCGGAGCGGGTAGCTCCCCGCGCCAACCGTGAAGTGGGCGTCTCCGTAACAGCGTTCGCCCGGCCGCGGTCGTGGTGTGGCCATCAACTGCCCCGCGTTGGTGGGTCGGTAGCTATGGATGAGGCTTCTCGGTGTGGTCGGTCAAGGGAGAAGCTCGACGTATCCGTCGGCGCCGTGCACACGGATCCGCTGCCCGTCCGGGATCAGCCGGGTGGCCTGATCCACGCCCACGACGGCCGGCAGGCCGTACTCCCGGGCGATCACCGCACCATGGGTCATCAGGCCGCCCACCTCCGTCACCAGGCCCGCGATTCCGACGAACAGCGGCGACCAGCTGGGGTCCGTGAAGGTCGTGACCAGGATGTCGCCCGCCTCGAGATCGGCCTCCGCCATGTCGAGGATGACGCGGGCCCTTCCCTCGATGGTCCCGGCGGAGACCGGCAGGCCGATCAGGGCGCCGGCCGGCGCGTCGTCGCGCCGGTACGCCCCGGTGACGGCCTCACCGTCCGATGTGAGCACCCGGGGCGGTGTGAGCGCGTGGTACGACCGGAACGCGTCCTTGCGCTGCTGGATGAGCCGGCCATCCACCTGGTTCGAGCGCGCGACGTCGTGGAGTTCCTGGAACGTGAGGTAGAAGATGTCCTCCTGCTCAGTGAGCACGTCGGCCCGCACGAGGCGCTCGGCCTCCGCCAACAGGGCCTGCTTGTAGACGAAGTAGCGGCCGATGATGCCGTACTTCGGATACTCCCGGTACCCGATGAAGGTTCTGACCCGGTCGATCATCCGCTGGGCCTCGTCGGCTTTCCGGTCCCCGTCCGGCAGGGCCCGCAAGCGGGACAGGACGTCCTGTTCCTTCTCTTGCGCCTTCTGCCGCCCTTCTTCGAAGCGCCGCCCGGCGGCGCCCGGCTCGAAGTTCCTGACGTGGTCGAGGATCACGGGCACGAGCGTGGTGGGACGCTCGCTCCACCGCGGCCTCGTGATGTCGATCTCGCCGACGCAGCGCATGCCGTACCGGTCGAGGTAGGACTCGATGGCGTCGCGCGCCTCGGTCCCGCCCGCGAGCTTCGGCAGCTCGTCCAGGAAGCCCTCGTCCTCGACGCCCCGCAGGAACGCCACCACCTCCGGCCACGGTCGGATCACGTCCGCGACGTCGAGCAGCGCCAGTCCCATCTCCGACGTGACATTGCCGGGCGCGGACAGCGTGAGCGTGTCAGCCGCGTTCTTCTCGCCCAGCCACTCCCGCAGTTTGTCGTTGAGCCACCATGTGGCTTCCATCCCCGCCATGATCGCCTGCATGCTCAGCGGATCGCTGAGGACTCGCTTGTGCTCCTGGAACGCCTCCAGGAGGAAGGCGAACAGCGCGGGTCCGGTCTTCGTCCGGATGGCGCGCTCCAAGGCCGCGGTGGACGTCCGGCTACGCTCGATCAACTCGGTGACGATGGCCGGATCGGTCTCGATCGAGGCGGAGGCACCGACGGCCGGCGGGCCGCCGGGACCCGCGTCCGGGAGCGACGGGACGAAACCGTCGCGGTCGAGGACGGTCTCCAGAGCGTCCCTGACCAGAGGATCGCCTCTCCCCATGACCTCCAGGAGGGCGGCGCGGCTCGCGGGCGAGGCCAGGCGCCGGGTGGCGTCGACGAACAGTCTCCCGCCGGCCTCGTGCATCGGCGCCATGGCCGTCAGCTGCCACATGGAGACGCCCAGAGGCCTCATGGGATCGGTCATCATCTGCTGATGACCGACGGAGACGTAGACGTGATTCTCCTGGTCGTCGGTCTCGGGGATGGGGATGGGGAACAGCGTCGTGATCGGCCGGCTCTGAACGATCTGGAATTCGTCATCGACCAGGCACCATTCGATGTCCTGCGGACGGCCGAAGTGCGCTTCGATCCGTCGCCCGAGCCGCACGAGCCGTACGACCTGCGTGTCCGTCAGCGACGGCTGCTCCTGAAGCTGTGAGTCGATCGCCACTTCCTCCGTACCGCTGGCCGGCAGGGCGCGAACGGCACGCTGTTTGGCGGCGATCGCCTTGGCGACGACTTCGCCGTGTCGCACCTTGAAGACATCCGGGTTCACCAGGCCGGAGACCAGGGCCTCGCCGAGGCCGAAGCCCGCGTCCACGGTGGCGACCTTCCGGTTGCCCGTGACGGGGTCGGCCGTGAACAGGATGCCGGCCGACTGGGGGAAGACCATCCGCTGCACGACCACGGCCATGTGGACCGTGCGGTGGTCGATCCCGTTCCGCCGGCGGTAGGTCACGGCCCGCTCGGTGAACAGCGAGGCCCAGCACCGGCTGACGTGCCGGAGGATCGCCGTCGGCCCCACGACGTTCAGGTAGGTGTCCTGCTGGCCGGCGAAGGAGGCCGTCGGCAGATCCTCCGCTGTCGCGCTGGACCGGACGGCGTAGGCGGCCTGCTCACCCAGCGGGGCGAGCGCGCGGGTGATCGCCGCCGCGAGATCGCCGGGGACGGCTCGCTCTTCGATGGTCCGGCGGATCCGCGCGCTGAGCGTGCGGATCGCCTCCCGGTCGTCCGGGTCCAGGCGTGACAGCTGGTCGAGCCGATCGTCGATCGACGGCAGGTCCGCCATGATCCGCCGGAAGGCGTCCGTCGTCACGCAGAAGCCGGCCGGCACCCGGATGCCTTCGATCCGGGACAGCCCGCCCAGGTGGGCGCCCTTGCCGCCGACGAGCTCGACCGGCATACCGTCGACCTCTTGAAGATCCCACACGTACTGCTCGTTCATCGCGGCACCTCCGAGGCGGCCGTGTTCCGTCGCACCGCGATGACCGATCGAATCACCGGCGCCTCCCACACTCTCGAACCTCGTGCCGAGCACGTCTTCCCTCTTGCCGAGCACACCCTCGGCCCCGCCGCTCCGAACGCTCGCGGCCGCGCGGGCCGGTCCCCCCACCCATTCGACGTCACCGCGTCCCCGCTCCGTCGACAACACACACGCACGTCGTGCTCCCCGTTTCCGCTGGTTGTGGCATCGGCCGACGATTCTGCGCCGTGACGGGGGTCTTGTGGCAAGCCCCCCAGTGCGCTATATCTTGAGAGTGGCAAGGAGACGGAGTTCTCCTTGCCTTCTTCTTTTGTCGTCCGATGGTGGGAACGACGGGGTTCTCGCGAAGCGGTGGCGCGCCGCGTACGGGCGTTGTCGCGGAGCTCGGATCGTGGACCACCCCTGGGCGCTCCTGCGCCGGGCGCCGGCTGCGATCTGCCCCGAGAGGTGTACCGGCGGCTGGGCGCCCGGCCCATGTCCCCGGTGTCCGAGCCGACCTCGCCGAGAATCCCGCGATCGGCGAGGTTCTCCTCCGCGTGCCGGCCGACGACCGCACTCACGGCGTACCTCGCGGGCTCGCGCACAACCCGCACGTACCGCTCGACGTGCTCACCCGCCTGGCCGGCACCACCGGGATCGGCGCCACCCCGCTGCCACGGATCGCTGCCACGGATCGCCGCCGCGTCTCCCGCCGAGGTTCAGGCACTGGCGCAACGCCGAACCGGCCGCACGGATGCTCCTGGCCCAACGACGCGATCTGCCAACCTAGTTCCGTTACACGCCGGCCGCCGACCCTGACGCGAAAGTGGTCAAGTCCACCCTGGCCGTGGCCGTGGCCGATGTTCCTCGGGGCGGTTTCAGTCGTCGCGCCCGGCACCGCGATCGGGTGCGCTCATGTCCCCCGTCCCGGGCGTGCCGTCGGCGAGTCCGTAACGCAGGTACACGGTGCCCTTCGGACCGGCTGCCGGGGGTTCGAGGAGTGTGATGTTCGTGGGCACCGCGCCACCGTCGAACACCTTTTTCCCGACACCGAGCACGACCGGGTGCACCCAGAGGTCGAGACGGTCGAAGAGCTTCTCGCGCAGGAGGGTCTGCACCAGGTTCAGGCTCCCGACGACCTTCACGTGTTCGTGCCGGTCGCGGATCTCGCGCACCGCGCCGGCCAGATCCGGGCCGAGCCGCGTGGACCCGGCCCACGAGAGGTCGGGCCTGCCGCGGGAGGCCACGTACTTCGGGACGCTGTTGAAGAGCGTGGCGATCTTGTTGTCCTGGCCGCCTTCCTGGTAGGGCCAGTAGGCGGCGAAGATGTCATACGTCCGCCGGCCGAGCAGGAGGGCGTCCGTGCCCTCGTACGCGGCCCCGACCTGCGCC
>NZ_JBEXHZ010000130.1:0-6581 GCF_040608315.1 Streptomyces sp. NPDC005195 | reverse complement strand
GGCGCCGATGGTCCGGCCGCGGCTCTCACGATGGTGTTCGAGCTCGTCGAGTCCTCCCGGGCCCGCCGGTGCCAGTCCCTTCACGGCCGGCGGGACGGCCATCTCGCGGCCGCCGTGCAGGCGGTCCTCTCGCTTCTCGACGGTCTCCGGGCCGGCCGCGCGTCCGGCGGGACGGTCTCGGAGCTCTGCCGTCACGGGAGTTGCCGCCGTTCTCACAGGCCGGGCCGGGGTACCAGGCCGACAGCCGCGACAGCCTGCCCTCGCCGGTCGGCCGCAGACCCGCAGCCTGGGCCCCGGACGCCGGCTCCTTCGAGCGGCCGGTCGTCCACGGCTTTCACCGGCGCCCTCGCCGCCGGCACGACAGCCTCGCGTTCCGTCGAGTTCCGTCGCGTTCTCACCGGTCCCGGTGCGCCTTCCGCGACCGGGAGACGCACCGACACGGCGTACGGTCCCACGGCCAGGACACTTCGACGCGACGGTGCCGGGAGCTCATAGGCCGAGATCCAGTGCCAGACAGGAGTAGTAGGTCCACGCGCTCTCGGGCGTGTAGGCGTCTCGTGCCGGGTCTGCGGGGATGGCGGGTTTCTCGGCGGTCGTGTCCTCGAGGCGTATCCGTTCCGGCAGTGCGCCGAACCGGGCACGACGCAGCTGGGCGGCGCCGTCTGTCGGGTCCGATGTGTCCATGGTGCTGCTTCGGTCCAGGTCTGTGGGTTCGGGTGCGGGTTTCTCAGCCTCGGTGGGTCTCCAGCAGCCGCAGCCAGATCTCGCTGAGGGTGGGGAAGGCGGGGACGGCGTGCCAGAGCCGGTCCAGGGGAACCTCGCCCGCGATGGCGATGGTGGCCGCGTGCAGGAGTTCCGCGACTCCGGGGCCGGCGAAGGTGGCTCCGGCCACGGTGTTGCGGTCGAGGTCGACGAGCATGCGGGCCTGTCCGCGGTAGTCGTCGGCGTATTGGTGCGCCCCCGCGACGTGGGCGAGGTCGTAGTCGACGACCTTGATACGCCGACCGCTCGCTTCGGCCTCGCGGCTGGTCAGACCGACCGAGGCGACTTCGGGACGGGTGAAGACGACCTGGGGTACAGCGGCCTTGTCGGCGGTCCCGGTGTGCGCGCCCCAGCGGGTGGCGTCAAGCGGTTCGCCTTTCGCGCGGGCGCCGATGACAGCGCCGGCGACGCGGGCCTGGTACTTGCCCTGGTGGGTCAGCAGCGCCCGGTGGTTGACGTCGCCGACGGCGTACAGCCAACTGTCGTCGGCGCCGGTCACCCGGAAGGTGTCGTCCACGTTCAGCCAGTCGCCGGGGGTCAGGCCGACGGTCTCCAGGCCGAGGTCCCAGGTCGCCGGTCTCCGCCCGGTGGCGAACAGGAGCTCGTCGGCCGTCAGTTGTCCGCCGTCGGCCAGGGCGATGCGTACCTCGCCGCCGTCCTCACGGGCCAAGGACGCGACCGAGGCCCCGAACCGGACGTCGACGCCGGCGTCGCGCAGCCCGTCGGTGACCAGTTCCCCGGCGAACGGTTCGAGGTTCACCAGCAGTCCGTCCTCGCGTACCAGCAGGGTCACCCGGGACCCCAGTGCCTGCCAGGCGGTGGCCATCTCGACGGCCACGACACCTCCGCCGACGACGGCCAGGCGACCGGGCACCTTGTCGGCGCTGGTGGCCTCCCGGCTGGTCCAGGGACGTACCTCGTCCAGGCCGGGGACGGCGGGCAGAGCGGGGCCGCTGCCGGTGGTGACGGCCACCGCGTGCCGCGCCATGAGGTGGACGGTGTCGCCCTCGGCCGTCTGCACGGCGACCTTGCGGGGACCTTCCAGGCGGCCGTGGCCGCGGACGAGGTCGACGGAGACCGAGTCCAGCCAGTCGACCTGGTCGTCGTCCTTCCAGTAGGAGGACATCCTGTCGCGATGGGCGAGGACCGCCTCGACGTCCAGGGGGCCGGCCGCGGCATGGCTCAGTCCGGGGACGTGGCGGGCGTCGGCGCGTGCGATCACCGGGCGCAGCAGCGCCTTGCTGGGGTCGCAGGCCCAGAACGAGCACTCGCCGCCCAGCAGTTCGCGCTCCACGATCACCGTGCTGAGCCCGGCCGCGCGGGTGCGTTCGGCTACGTTCTCACCCACTGGTCCTGCGCCGATGACGACGACGTCGTAGGTACGGGCGGTCTCGTTCATCGTGATCCGTTCGTCGGTGTGTGCCGCGCGGAGGTCGGTGTGTGTGCGGCGGGGTCGCGGCGGCATGGGCGGGAGCCGGTGGGCGGCGCGGGTGAGCGGCTGCCGCCCACCGGTCCCGGGTGCGGCTGTCAGCGGCCGGCGAGGCGCTGCTTGATCTCCTGGATCACCCAGCCGTTGCCGTCGGGGTCGCTGAAGGTGAGGTAGCTGCCGTAGGAGGCACGCTCGGGGTGGAGGCCGGTCAGGCGCTTCTGGCCCTCGCCGCCGAAGGTGACGTCGCCGGCGTGGTGGCCGTGGTGCAGGAGACCTCCGGCGTCATGGAAGACCTCGCTGACCTCGATGCCGCGGCCGGTCAACTCGGCGTGCGCCTCCTCGATGTCGGAGACGATCAGGTACAGACCCTGGGCTGATCCGGGCGTGGCGGTGGTCATGCCGTCGCCGAAGATGATCGAGCACTCCGAGCCGGTGGGCGTGAAGTGGACCACCCGGAAGTCGTCGGTGGCGGTGTGGTCGACGTCCAGTCGGAAGCCCAGCCGCTCGTAGAAGGCTTTGGCGCGGTTCGGGTCGGAGACGGGCAGCACGATCATCTCAAGCTTGTAGTCCATGGGGGTCCTTACGTTCTGCTGGGTGTGGGGGATGCCGTCCGCGCGGGTTTCCCGACTGCTGCGGGAGTGGCCGGCTGAGCGGCTTGCGCGGTCCCGGCGGCCGCTGGGGCGGGCGCCCGGGTGAGGGCCGGCCAGGCTGTGCGGCTCGATCTATGACAAAAAGCTATCCCACGTTTAACACGTGCACAAGGTAATTTTGTGTGAGGAAATGTGACGAAGGCACCTCTGCCGGCGGGCATACCCCGGCACCGCGGCCTGTCCGGATTCGGCCGCGAGTTCGGCATCCACGGCCTCAACGCCTACCTCGAAACCCGCACCGTCTTCGCCGGCTGACACCAGCACCGGCGCCGGGGCGAGCTGCCCGCCTCCTGACTCCGAACCCAGCGGGCCGGGACGCCGCAAGCGTCCCGGCCCCGTCCGAACAGCGCAGCGGTCACGAAGGTGGCGCCGGTGCCTCTGACTGTCCGCAGCCTGCGCGCGCAGGTGAGTCTGGTGGACGTCCTGGCGCTCGAAGCGCTCTGCGTCAGGTATCCCGCGGCACACGACCTGCTGTCGGCTTCGGCGGAGCTGCTCACGGGAGCGCCTCGCTCCATCAGCGTGGCTCAGGGCAGGCTCCGATCGAGAAAGTGTTCGTGGAGGACTTCACCGTCCCCTGGACGGCCACGCCCGGCGTGCCGTACCCGTGTGGTGCCGGCCATGCCGTTCGGCGGCCGGCTGTCCAGTGCTCCCGTGGCCGAGGGAACCGCTGCCGGCCGCCGTCTCCCTCCTGGCGCCCGGACCACGCCGGGCCCTAGCCCTGCGCCGTGCACTCCCAGAACTCCCGCATCAGCGGTGTCGGAGTCGGGCCGGTCATCGCCGTCTGGGTCAGCAGGACGGTGACCGCGCCCGTCGGGGGGACGACGTGGGCCGTCGTGCCCGTGCCGCCTACCCAGCCGTAGCGGCCGGGGACGTTCCACGGGTCGACGGGGGTGACGTCGACCTGGCCGCCGTAGCCCCAGCCCTGGCCCTCCAGGAACAGGGTCGAGGCGTCGCGCTGGGCGGCAGTGAGGTGGTTGGTGGTCATGCGGCTCACGGAGGTGGGGGAGAGGACGGGGGTGCTGTCCGGGGCCATGCCGTCGTTGGCGAGCATCCGGCCGAAGGCAAGGAGGTCGTCGGCCGTCGAGACCAGGCCGCCGCCGCCCGACGGGAAGCTCGGCAGGCTGCTGTACGCGCCGTCCGGGGTGTCCGTCAGGCGCAGGGTGCCGTCCGCGGCGGGAGCGTAGGAGGAGGTGAAGCGGTGCCGTTTGGAGGCGGCCACCTCGAACGCCGTGTCCCGCATGCCCAGCGGCTCGAAGATCCGCTCCGCCAGGAAGTCGGGGAAGGTACGGTCCGACACCCGGGCGACCAGGATGCCCTGGAGAGCGGACGATGTGCCGTACAGCCAGGCCTCGCCCGGCTGGTGCAGCATCGGCACTCGGGCGAGCAGACCCAGCCAGGTGTCCGGTTCCGGCCAGTCCTGGAAGGAGCGGCTGTGATCCTGCACCGCGAACAGGGACCGTGCGGCGGGCAGGGAGAAGTCGGAGGGGAGGCCCCAGCCGGTCCGGAAGCTCAGCAGGTCCTCGACCGTGATCGGACGGTCGGCCGGGACCACGTCCTCGACCGGCGAGGAGGGCGTGCGGACCACCGTCGGCTTCGCCAGTTCCGGAAGCCACTCCTCCACCGGGGTGTCCAGCGCCAACCGGCCGTCCTCCACCAGTGCCAGGACCGCCGCCGCGGTGACCGGCTTGCTGACCGAGGCGATCCGGAAGATCGAGTCGCGGGCCATCGGGGTGGTGCCTTCGACGTCGACGGAGCCGACGGCGACCACCTCTACGTCATCGCCGCGGGCCACCAGGCCCACCGCCCCCGGCACGGTGCCGTCGTCCACGCGTCGTCGCAGGGTGTCGTGGAGAGATCTCATCGGTCGGCCTTCCGGTCCGGGGAGTCGTGGTCGAACACGTCGGATACGACTCTCCTTGCCTCGCCAACTCATCGCCCCGGCCGTTTCCCCGGTCAGGTGTCGGACGGATCGACCTCTGATTCGGTCACGCCGAGCTCCTCGACCGTGACAGGGCCCGGCCCGTCGTGACGGAGTCGACGGGGCGAGACGGTCGTTCGGCGCGACGTGCACCGCTCCGGCCTCGCCGGTTCCGGCGGGGTTCGGGTCGGTGGCGTCGTGGGCGACGGAGGTGGTGCATCGCCTGCCCGGCGTGAGCCGTACGCGTCCGTCGGTGCGTGCGGACGCGGTGCTGCGGGCTCCGGAGGCCGGACTGCCGGTGCTGCTGGTGGAGGTGGACCGGTGCACGGAAGCCGACGACGTCCTGGCGGCCAAGTTCGCCCGCTACCGCGAGTTCTTCCACGTGAGAGTGAAGGACCACGCGAACCCGGCGGCTCATGCGATCCATGCGGGCCAGGGCGTCCCGCTGTGGCAGAGCATGTACCCGCCGACCGGGCGGGATGGGTGTCCGCCGATTCTCGTAGTGTTCGATCCCGGTACCCGGCTGGGAGAACAGGCGCTCAAGAACCGCATGAACCGGGTGCTGGATCTGACCCGCGAACACTGGGCAGGCCGGCACGTCAGGTACAGCGAAGACGGCTACGTCGACTACAGCGACGCCATCCCGGTCCTTTTCACCACCCTGGCCCGCATCCAGGACTCCGGGCCGCCGGCCGCGGTGTGGTGGCGCTGCGGCCACCGCCGCTGGGAAACCCTCACCGACGCCCTCGACAACCCCAACGACGCGGATGCATGGCACCGCCGTGACGACGCGCGCCGGGTGGAGCGAGAGAGGCAGGAGGCACAGGAGAAGGAGCGGCGGGCGGCGCAGGCCCGCGAGGGCTGGGACCGGCCGGGCGTGCCCGTGCAGCCCGAACCCGTGCTCCCGCCCTGCGTGACCTGTGGCGGCCCGCTCAGGGGGATGGGGGTCGACGATCCGTCCGCTCCGCCGCCGGACGGTCGAGACTGCGCATCCTGCCGCTCCGTGGTCGCGACCCCCCGTCGGGACTGTTCAAAGCCCTCTTCGGCCGCCCGGGCAAGGGCACCCCATTCCGGCCTGTCGGGCCGTAAAAGGGGCCTCAGATCGTGTCCTATGTGGTCGCGTCACCGACCCCGCGCCCGCCGGCACTGTCACCCGAATGGCCCAACGTGACGTGCCACCCGCATGGGTGAAGATCAAGCTGATCAGTGTTCCGACAGAGACAATCTGTGAAAGGCGAACCAACACAGACAATCTGTGAAAGGTGAACCAAATGCGCATTCGACGAAGCCTCGCCGCCGTCATCACCACGGCAGCCCTCGCCGGACTCGGCCTGACAGGCGCCGCCACCGCCACAGCCGCCGCCCCCACCGTCACCCACGCCGCCCCCGCCAATGCCTCCCCCACCAGGGGTGAGTGTGAGGACGGCGGCGGAAGAGTCGATTTGGCGACCGGGACCTGCAAGGGCGGAAAGTTCGACGGGCCGATGATCGACTGACCCTCGCAAAGCGCCCCGCAGCCACCGCTGCGGGGCGCTCCCACGCGAGGGTGTCCGGGAGAGTCGCGGGGACTGTGCCGACCCGTCGGGCTCGCTTTTGAAGTGGCCCCCAGCAGACGGCTGTTGAGCAGTACGCCCCACACGTAGCCCCGTGGCCTGCGCAACGATGATCCAGGCGCCCCGCCCACCCGGGGGCGCCTTCTGGCGTGCGCAGCCGCTTCGCCCCCCGGCGGCTGGGCAAGGCGCCCCAGCCCCCCCGCCGATGCGGTGGGCCGACCCCGCCCCCGGCGCCAAGGCCAGATACACCAGGGCGGGGGGCGCCCCCG
>NZ_JBEXHZ010000129.1:0-6588 GCF_040608315.1 Streptomyces sp. NPDC005195 | reverse complement strand
GCAGCCGCCCGGAACACGCCCGTACACGCAGAGGGAGCGACACTGTGAGCCGGCAAGTCCTCGTGGTGTCCACGGACCGTCCGGGCGCCCACCGGTCCATCGCCGCCGCCCTGGCCGACGCCGCCGAGGGCGCGCTGATCACGGTGGCGCCCGGCCGCTACGAGGAGGCGCTGACCGTCACCAGGCCGGTGACCCTCGCCGCCGAAGGCGCCACCGGGACCGTGACCATCCACGCCTCCACCGGCAGCACGGTGGTCCTGGACGCGGAGGCCGTGCAGCTGACGGGTCTCCAGCTGTCGGGCACCGACCCGCAGGCGCCGGTGCTGGACGTACGGCGCGGGCAGGCCGCCCTGGACGACTGCCGGATCTCCGGCGGAGCCTGGGCAGCCGTACTGGCCTGGCAGGACGGCATGCTGGCGCTGCGCGACTGCCAGATCGCCAACACCCAGGGCGCCGGCATCGTGGTCACCTCCGGCGGCGGCAACGTGGTGGAGCGCTGCGCGATCACCGAGGTGGGTTCCTCCGCCGTGGTGGTCGCCGAGCACGGGCGGCTCGTCGTGCGGGACTGTGCCGTCGACCGGCCGCGAGGCAACGGGATCTGTGTCAACGGCAACGGCACCGCCCTGGTGGAAGCCAGCCGGATCCACGGGAGCGGCAAGCCGGCGGTGGCCGTGGAGCAGAACGGCCGGGCCGAACTGCGGAAGATCACCGTCACGGCGAGCGCCACCCTGGACGCCTACCTGACCAGTGCCGCCCCGATCGTGCTGGCCGAGTGCTCGTTCACCGGCTCGGGCAGCCAGGCCGTACACATCAGCGAGGGCGCCGCCCCTGTGCTGCGCGACTGCGTGATCGACTCCGCCGCGACCGGCGGGGTACAGGTCACCGCGGGCTCCCGCGCCCGTCTGGAGAACTGCCGGATCACCGGCAGCCCGCTGGGCCTGCTGGTGGAGGCGGGGAGCACGGCGGACTGCGCCGGTCTGACGATCGGCGGGGCCACCGTGGCCGTCCGGGTGACCGGACAGGGCGGCCTGACGGTGCAGGAGGCGGACCTGTCGCTGGACGGTGGCGTGGGCATCGAACTGGCCGACCGTGCGCAGGCTCGGCTGTCCGATCTGAGGGTGCGCTCGATCGGTGGCACCGTCCTGACCCTGGCCGGCGCCGCGCGCGCCGAGCTGACCGCCTCGGTCCTGCGAGGCGGCCCGGTCGAGATCGACACCGACTCCGAACTCATCGCCACCGACAGCGGGTTCTCGGACTCCGGCGCCGACGGGATCCGGCTGGCCGGTGGCGGGTCGGTCCTGGCGGTCGGCTGCCGGATCAACGGGGCCCGCGGCCACGGACTGAACGTGCAGACCTCCGCCCGGGCGGAGCTGGACAACTGCACCGTCTTCGACAACGCCGGCGACGGCGTGCGCTGCACCACCGAGGAGGCGGTGCGGGTCCACGACTGCGAGATCCGCGACAACGGCGGCGGTTCCGTGCACCGGCCGGGTGCCGGCCACCGGTCACCCTCCGGTCCGGGCCGCCCCGACGGCGGCCGTCCCGCGGGCGCGGCCGGTAGCGGGCCGGGGTCCGGCGGTGAGGAGACACCCGACGCGCCGCCGACCGCGAGCGGTTCCCCCGGGCGCCCCACGGGCACGGGCCCACTGGCCGAACTGGAGTCGCTCGTCGGGCTGGAGAGCGTCAAGCACCAGGTCACCGGTCTGATCAACCTGAACAAGATGGCACAGCGACGCCAGGAGATGGGGCTGCCGATGCCCCCGATGAGCCGCCATCTGGTCTTCGCCGGGCCGCCCGGGACCGGAAAGACCACGGTGGCCCGCCTCTACGGCGCGGTGCTGGCCGAACTGGGCATCCTCAGCAAGGGCCACATCGTCGAGGTCGCCCGGGCCGACCTGGTCGCCCAGATCATCGGCGGCACGGCCATCAAGACCACCGAGGTGTTCCGCAAGGCGCTCGGCGGCGTGCTCTTCATCGACGAGGCCTACACGCTGACCAACCAGTCCGGGGGCAGCGGACCGGACTTCGGCCAGGAGGCGGTCGAGTCGCTGATGAAGCTGATGGAGGACCACCGGGACGAGATCGTGGTCATCGTGGCCGGCTACTCCGCGCAGATGGACCAGTTCCTGGCCTCCAACCCCGGCATGGCCTCCCGTTTCACCCGCTCCGTGGAGTTCCCCAACTACAGCCCGGCCGAACTGGTCACCATTGTGCGCGGCCTGTGCGCCAAGCACTACTACGAACTGGACGAGGGCGCGCTGACGGCACTGAACCGCTACTTCGAGGAGGTGCCGAAGGGCGCCACCTTCGGCAACGGACGGGTGGCCCGGCAGATCTTCGAGGAGATGATCAGCAAGCAGGCTTCCCGGCTCGCCGCCCAGCCGCACCGCGACGACGAACTGAGCCTGCTGACCGGCCCCGACGTGCTCACCGTCCCCGACAGGCAAGCTGCCGGCGACACCACGGACAAGCCTGGGCGGACCGGGCCCGCCGACACCCCCGCGCTGCGCGCCCTGGCCGCCATGACCGGCCTGGACACCGCCCGGGAGAAACTGAATCTGCGGCTGGCCGGCCTGGCCCGGCTGCAGCGGTCCGGCAAGCCGACCGCCGACCTGGCGAACGTCGTCCTGCAGGGTCCGCCCGGCAGCGGACGACGGACACTGGCCGCTCTGTACGGGCGACGGCTGGCCGAACTCGGTCTGCTGTCCACCGGCGTGACACACCGCGTGGCCCTGTCCACGGTGCCCGCCCGCTGGACGGAGCAACCCCGCCTCGCACTGACCGCCGCCCTGACCGAGGCGGCCGGCGGGCTGCTCCTGCTCGACCTGGACCCGGACTTCGGACACCGCGCGACCGCCGAGCGGACCTCCGTCCTCGACGCGCTGACCGAGCTGGCCGGCGCACCGCAGGACACAGTGCACGCCACGGTCCTCGCCCTGAGCGGTAGTTCACCACAGCTGATGGACCTGCTGCGAGAACGTACGGACCTGGCCGCGGCGTTCGCGGAGTTCGTCGAGCTGCACGCGTACACCGCCGAGCAGGCAGCGAATCTGGTATGCCATCAACTCACATTGCTCGGCTTCAAATTGGATGAGCAGGCGGTCACCGCCCTGGTGGACCGGTTCACCGAGCGGCCACCGCACGGCGGCGCGTACGAGATCCACCGGCTGGCGCGGGATCTCGCCCGATCGGCTCGCACCCGCCTCGTCGCCGTCGAGGACCTGCCGCCCGATCCCGCCCATCCCGCCGTGCCCGAACCGGCCGCGCCCCGAGCCGCACCGCGGACCGAGGATGCGGCACCGCTGGTGCACTCGTGACCCATCCCCGGACCTTCTCCCACCACGACGGTGCTGACACCCGGTCGGCACCGCCCCCTCCCTCCGCCGGCCCACCGGCCGACGCCCGACCGAAGGACGACACATGGCTGTGACCTCAGTAGCGATCCAGGGCATGACCGCTGCCCAGGCTTCCTTCCAGCACGCCCTGGACGAGAGCACCACCGCGTACGTGCAGATGGACGGCCAGATCGAGGGCCTGCGGGCCAGCTGGTCGGGCCAGGCGGCCCTGATCTACACCCAGGCCATGCAGGAGTGGCTGGCCGACTTCCAGAAGGTCAACCAGGCGCTGACCCAGATGCTGGAGAACCTCGCGTCGAACACCAAGGTCTACGCGAACACGCACGCGGACACCGAGCAGCTGGCCAACCAGCTCGCCCAAAACATGGGTTCGGGCGCCACCGGCCTGCCCGGCTTCACGTCCTGACCGCCGCGGTCCCGGCGTCCGGCCCTCCGGTCGGCCGGCCTCCGGCCCTGTGACCATCCAGCCCTCCGAGAAGGAGTCAGCAGCATGACCACGTACACCGTCCAGATGCAACAGGTCGACTTCATCGTCGGCGAGATGAACGCCATCACCCAGCGGATCAACCAGACGCTGACCGAGCTGGAGACCCAGACGAGGGCCAACCTCGCGGAGTGGACCAGCGACGCCCAGCAGACCTACGAGGTGGTCCGGGCACAGTGGCACACCGCCGCCGCCGACATGACGGCGAAGTCCGCCCAGGCCGCCCAGCAGCTCGGCGCCATCAACGAGTACTACGCCAACGGTGAACGCCAGGGCGTTCAGCTCTGGGGGTAGTGGCCATGGCAAAGGAGCAGGAACCCGACGCGGACATGAGCAACGACCCACCGGATCACTACACCGGCGGCACCGGAGTGGACCAAGGGAAATCCGACGCCCCCTGGCAGGTGACATTCAGGCCGCCCCCGGTCCCGAAGGGCAAGAGCGGCGGCAGTGGCACGAGCGTCGACACACCGTCGATGGAGCTCTTCGCGACCAACCTGAACCTGCTGATCGACGGCACGAACGCCGCGATCACCAGCCTGAACGACGTCCGGGTGGAGCCAGGTGCCTTCTACGACGCCAACCAGATACGCAAAACGGTCAACGGCCCCAACGCGGACGCCGGTCTGAAGGGCCAGTACCTGGCCGTCCTGCGCGACCTGCGCACGGGGCTGAGCGACCTGCACGACGGGATCATCACGCTGGCCACCAAGTACAAGTCGGCCGAGGACCGCAACTCGATCACGGCCACCGACCTGCAGACCGTCATGGCCCAGGCGCCCGGGGACTTCACCACCATGTTCGGCGACGTCCCCAAGCCCGGCGGCGGTGGTTCCTGACCCGCCGCCCCCGCGGGCTCGCGGTCACCGCTGAGACACCGGCGCGGACCGGTCCGGTGACCGCGGGCCGCAACGGCGAACGCCTGGCAGCGCAGGCCCCGGCAACAGCACGACGACAGGAGGACGGTTCACCATGGCCAGCTACAACGGCGGCGGATTCACCCAGGGCGACGACGGTACGGTCTTCGGCAACCCCGGCTCGGATCCCGGCTCGGCGAGCGACTACTCCTCCTGGGACTGGAAGCGAGTCGAGGCGGCCGTCCTCGGGATGGCCGCCGGCCCCGACACCGTCACCAACCTCCACCAGGCGAAGTCCGTGGCGGATCCCACCTCGCTGGAGAACGCGGCGCAGATCTTCTTCTACGTACACAATGTGCTGTCCGAGATCGCGCTGAGCCTCACCGACCAGACCAAGGCGCTGGCCGGCGGCGACGGCCCCTGGAAGGGCGCCGCGGCGGACTCGTTCGTGACCATGATCGAGACCTTCTCGAAGCAGGTCGCGGCCACCGCCGACGTGCTCTCCGGCGGCTCACTGGGCACCAACTCGGTCTATCAGCAGCTCGCGGACAACTCCGTCACCCTCGACAACGCGCAGAAGAAGATCGTCGCCATCGACCTCTGGTACGCCCAGGAGGCCCGGAAACAAGGCGTGGGGGCGATGTCCAACGGCCTCATCCCGATCAGCAAGAAGCCAGAGCTGGTCGCCATGATGAACGACGACATGCGGACCGTGCTCAAGAACCTGGCCTCCGAGTACCAGGTCACCGTCGACTCCATCCGTACGCCCGCCCCGATCACCCCGCCGGTCAAGGACCCGGGTACGGACACCACGAACAAGGACAGCCCCAACACGGACAAGGACGGCCCCAACGCGGGCAAGGACGGTCCGAGCACGGACGGTTCGGGGGGAGGTGCCGGCGGCGGCCCCAAGCTCACCACGGTCCCACCGCCGACAGCCGACAAGACCCCGCCCAAGCCACAGCCCTTCCCCGGCGGCCTGGAACTCGGCGGCGGCGCCGGGGGCTCGACAGGCGGCAACTCGAAGGGCGGGAAGGGGAGCACGCTGCCCCCCTCGACGGCAAATCCCTACCCCGGCGGGACCGACGTGGACCACCTGCCCGGCAGTCTGGACCTGAGCAGACTGGACGACCTGCTCAACCCCCTCGGCGCCGGCCTCGGCCTGGGCGGCCTCAGGCTGCCGTCCTCCTCGCCGTCCGTGTGGGGCGAGAACCTGGCCTCCGAAGGCTTCCCGGGACAGTTCGGACGGGGCGGCAGGTTCCCGGGGGCGGGCGGCCTGGGCTCCCGGACCACGCCCGGTCCCCTCACCGAGTCCGGCCTGCCCGAAGAGCTCTCGCCGCCGCGCACGACCGTACTGTCCTCGTCCGGACCCGGCGCGGGAGCGGGCGCCGGCGCCGCGGGGGCAGGCGCCGGCCAGGGCGGCGCGGGCATGCCGATGATGCCGCTCGGCGGCGGCGCGGGGCAGCAGACGCCCAACGACCGCAGCGACGCCTCCGGCCTGCTCGACGCCGACGGTGAGCCCTGGGAAGGGTCGCCCGAGGCCGGCGAGGAGGTCGGCTCGACGCTGGGAGCCACCGCCGGCGGTGCGGTCCTGGGACTGCCCGGCGAGCAGCTCGCCGAGGAGCTGACGATCGTGGAGGCGGTCGGCCTGGGCACGGTGCTCGGCTCCGCCACCGGCCACGCCACCGGACCGACGACGTCGGCCGAGCGAGGCGGGCGGGACGCGCACGGCGAAGGAGCCGGCCGACCCGACACCGAGGCCGGTTCCTGGAACGAGCCCTGGACCGGCGAGTTCGACGGCCTCGGCAGCGTCGGCGGCACGTCCGCGGCCGTCGTACCCGACGAGAGCCGGGAGAGCACCGGCGCACCGGTTGCCGCCCCGACCCCCCTC
>NZ_JBEXHZ010000128.1:0-6625 GCF_040608315.1 Streptomyces sp. NPDC005195 | reverse complement strand
GTCGCGAGCTGACGTATCGTCAGCTCGCCGTGGTCCTTCAGCTGGCGTAACCGCTCCACCAACTGCCGTGTGCAGGGATCGAGTTCGGCGGGCAGCGGCTTGGAGCGCGGCATGTTTCCCCCAATGCGGTCATCGGCGTGAGCAGCGGGCCCCCTCCGCTGCTGCGCATTCTGCATGAGCCCGTCACATCTGTCACAGGTGTCTCACGTAGCCGTCCCGTCGGATGCTGTCGTCGCAGGTCAGCAGGCCGGTCGTCCCACAAGGACGCCACCTGTGCCACAGCCGTAGCCACCGCGTCCCAGCGCCCTTCATCTTTGGTCTCGCCACCTGCCTGCCAGGCGGGACAGGTGCCGACCCACGATCGAAAGAGGAACGCATGCGACCGAACGCTCTGGGCAGGACCATCGCCGGCCTCGTCGCCGTTGCCGGCCTCGCCGCCGGCAGTGTGGCGACCGCGGGCACCAGCTTCGCGGCCACCGCGACCACCGCGCAGTCGGTGGCGGCCGCACAGCCCGCCGCCGCGGCCGCGACGCAGAACTTCGGTCTGAC
The DNA here is from genome assembly GCF_040608315.1 of Streptomyces sp. NPDC005195. Lineage (NCBI taxonomy): Bacteria > Bacillati > Actinomycetota > Actinomycetes > Kitasatosporales > Streptomycetaceae > Streptomyces > Streptomyces sp. NPDC005195. The sequence goes on along the minus strand of NZ_JBEXHZ010000128.1, from coordinate 6,076 downwards.
CACGGCCGAGGCCAAGAACGTCCAGGAGTTCCTCGCGGACTACTGGGGATACACGGACTCCATCGACGGTCAGCTGGGCACCAACAGTTGGAAGGCTTTCCAGCGCTGCCTCGCGAGGTACTGGGGATACACCGGCGCCATCGACGGGGACCCCGGCACCAACACCATCAAGGCGCTGCAGCGTCTGCTGGCGGACGACTACGGCTACACGGGCGCGATCGACGGCGTGGCGGGTACGGGCACCCGGGCCGCGTTCAAGCGCTTCGCCGCCTGACCGGTCCGAGCCCGCCTGACCGGTCCGAGCCCGCCCGACCGGTCTGACCGGTCCGGCCGTTGAGTGAACGACCCGGCCCGTCCTTGCCCGGCAAGGACGGGCCGCGGATGCGTGTTCTCACTCACCGTCCGGACCGGATCCCGCACACCCGGGGCCAACTGCCGCGTCGAGAGGCGCGGTTCCTTGCCACGAACACATCGGCCGGCGGGGCGTCGGCGTCGTCCCGCCGTGCGGTCACCCCGCTCGACGTCCCACCAGGCCGGCGCGGAAGACACTCCGTAGCAACCGCATCGCGGCGGTAGCGGTGGCGTCTCTCCCCGCCACGCACCACTCTCGTCCCGCCACCCGCGCCACACCCGCGCGTTCTCGTCCCAGCAGTCCTCCCGGGCCGCTTGAACACGCGGGCCGGGACGGAAGCGCCGGACGAGCACAACGGTCCCTCACCCGTCGGTCCCTCACCCGACGACGCGTCGGACGACGCTCCAGAAGACGAAGGAGAACCTCGCCGCCATGGGAAGACTCGCATTCCTCGCTCGCGCCGAAAACGAAAGCTCACGGCACAGGGCCACGCACCCCACCGGGCCGGGGTGGCGGATCCGGATCGGCACTTTCGCCGCCACCGCGGCGATGGTCTCGGCCGGCATCGTGCTCGGTGCCGGTCCGGCGGCAGCGGCGGCCCCGTCCGCGGTCAAGCTGACCTCCGCGTCCTGCCCCAACGAGATCGTGCAGGGCCAACTGAGCGGTTGCGTCACAGAGTTGCAGAATCTGCTCAACGCGCACGGCGCCGGTCTGGTGGTGGACGGTCAGTTCGGGCCGAGCACCCTCTACGCGGTCCGTGAGTACCAGGCCGCCACCGCGATCGCCGTGGACGGGCGGGTGGGCCCCGCGACCAAGAGCAAGCTGTACGCGACCGGAGGCTCGGCGCCCGCCCCCATCAACCTCCAGTCCTCCTCGTGCCCCGCGAACGTCGTCCAGGGCGACAAGGGCGGATGCGTCACCGAGCTCCAGCGGCTGCTGCGCCACCACGGCTACGCGGTCGACGTGGACGGCGACTTCGGCGCCGGAACCGCGAGTGCCGTCCGCAGCTTTCAGTCCTCCTACGGCCTCACGGTCGACGGCCAGGTCGGCACCAACACCAAGCGGGCCCTGTACGACACCGACGAGTCACCGTCGACGGGCCTGGACCTGAGGTCGTCGTCCTGCCCGGAGAACATCGTGGAGGGGCAGAGCGGCGGTTGCGTCGCCACACTGCAGTCCCTGCTGAACGGCAAGGGTCAAAGCCTCGCCGTCGACAGCAGCTTCGGCCCCCAGACCCTGGCTGCCGTGAAGGCGTTCCAGTCCGCGAGCGGCCTCAGCGCCGACGGCGAGGTCGGCCCGAACACCAAAGCCGCCCTGTACGCGAACATCGGCGGCGGTGGCGGCAACGGCGCGCCAGCGCCGATCAACCTGAACTCCGCCTCGTGCCCGAACGAGATCGTCAAGGGACAGCGCAGCGGCTGCGTCACCGAACTGCAGAGCCTGCTCAACCACCACGGTGCCGACCTCGCCGTCGACGGCGACTTCGGATCGCTCACCGACAGCGCCGTCAGGGACTTCCAGGCCGAGAAGGGCCTCTCGGTCGACGGCCATGCGGGACCGAACACCAAGGCCGCACTGTACGGAGCGGTCACCCCGCCGTCGTCGCCCCCGCCCGGCGGCGGCTACGGCAAGATCCTCGACGTGGCCGAGGCGGAGGTCGGCACGGTCGAGGGCAGTGCCCGCGCGAACAGCTACGGCGCGGCTGTGGGTCTTTCGCTGTCCACCAGCAACTACGCCTGGTGCGCGACCTTCGTGAGCTGGGTGGCCAAGCAGACCGGGGCCAGCTCCTACCGCAACTCCTATGTCTCCGGCTGGGTGAAGCAGGCGCGGGCCGGCAACTACCACCTGTCGGTGACGACCAGCCCGCAGCCGGGTGACATCGTGGCCTTCGACTGGGACGGTGGAAGCGACTTCACCGGCGGCAACGAGCACATAGGCATCGTGCGGACGGTGTCCGGATCGTCCTTCACCACGGTCGAGGGCAACACGGGCAACCCCAACGGCGGCAGCGACGGTGTGTACGTCAAGTCCCGTTCCACGAACAGCGGTTACGACGTGGTCTTCATCCGGGTCCGCTAAGCGTCTCTGCCGGGGTTCCCGGCAGGTCGCACTCGGGTCCGGACTCCCCAGGACTCCGGACCCGGGAGCCGCCTCCGTGGGCGTGCTTCACCGCGTCAGGGCCGTGCGCGACGTCACGGACTCCCCGCACCGGCTCGACGGCGCGGAGGACGCCCGGCTCGTCCCGCCCGCGTCAGCGCGTCTTCGGCCTGGACGGCCAGGGTGTGGACGAGACCGGCCGCGGAAGGCAGGTCGGTGATCAGGTCGACACCCTCGCCCGCCCAGACGGGCACCGGCGGGACGGCGCCTCGCGCCACGTCGTCACGGTAGTCCTGAGCGGCCCGGACGTCGGCGGCGAGCTCGGCTTCACGGCCGCGCCACCGGCGCAGATAGGGATGGGCCAGCGTGCGGGCGGTGTACTTCGACGGCCAGCGAGAGCCACGGACGATGTCCAGCACGCCGCTGCGCTCGGTGTCCTGCCCACGTCCTTCGACGATCGCCCTGGTGACCGAGGGATCGGCCAGAGATTCCGCGGTGGCCTGGAACCGGGTACCGATGAGCGCTCCGGCCGCCCCGAGGGCCAGAGCCGCGGCCACTCCCCGGCCGTCGGCGATCCCGCCCGCCGCCAGAACCGGCACCGGTCCCGCGAGATCCACCACGACCGGGACGAACGCCATCGTGGACCGCCCGCGCCGGGCACCGTGACCGCCGCTCTCGGTCCCCTGCGCCACGACGACATCGGCGCCCAGGTCCACGGCGCGCCTCGCCTCCTCCAGATCGGTGACCTGGAGGATCAGCACCACTCCCGCCCGGCGGATCCTTTCCACGAACGGGCTCGGATCCCCGAAGGACAGCATGACCGCGCTGGGGCCGTACTCCAGCGCGCACTCCACCGCTCCCGTCCCGGCGGCCCAGGCCAGGAACCCGACACCCCACGGTTCGTGGCCGCCCGACGCGACGATCGGCAGCTCGCGCCGCAACCACGTGAGGTCCCCGCTCCCGGCGCCCACCAGTCCGAGGCCGCCACCGCGGGAGACGGCCGAGGCCAGTTCGCCCCCGGCCGTCCCGCCCATCGGTGCCAGCGCGATCGGGTGCCGCACTCCGCACAACCGCGTGAAATCCGTCGACAACGCCATGCCCGCATCATCGGTCCGCTTCCCGCGTGCGGGCCATCCCCCTCGCCCTTCCTTCCGCCTTCCTTCCGCTTCCGCCCACAGGACGCCGGATCGTCGGACGGCCCCACCCCCCGGCGCGTGATGAAAGGCGGACGCGTCACGTGCCTACGGATTCGCCGCGCCCCCGAGGCCTTCTTCCTCCTCCCCGGTCGGCAGGCTCTGTTCCGTCCAGACCACCTTGCCGCGTGAGGTGTAACGGGTGCCCCAGCGCCGGGTGAGCTGGGAGATGAGGAAGAGGCCCCGGCCGCCCTCGTCCGTGGTGGCCGCGCGCCGCACGTGGGGTGAGGTGCTGCTGGCGTCGGAGACCTCGCAGATGAGGGTGCGGTCCCACAGCAGCCGCAGCTCGATGGGGGGCGAGCAGGCTGCGCTGGAGCGAGACGGCGGTGGCGTGTTCGCGGGCGTAGCGCCTGGCGTTGTCGATGCAGACGGCCGCGTGGGTGACCAGTTCCTCCGCGAGTGACAGGTCCTCCGTGTCGAAGGGCGTGTGACCGCCCGAGCCGGACGTCGTCGTGCGGAAGAGACCGACCACCCCGAGCACCGCGCCTCTCGCGCGCAGCGGTACGGCGATCATCGCGTGGCCGGGGGGACCGGCGCACTCGAGCGGGCCCGTGGCCCGGTGGGCGGCGGTGGCGGGCTCCCCGGCCGGATCCGGTTCGGCCACGGGCCTTCCGGCCTTGAGACTTCGGGCCTGCGGCGAGGAGGGAGGGAAGTGGACGAGGTCCCCCACGGCGCGCGACGAGGGAGCGCCGGGCAGGGGCGACTGTGCCGCGCGGCGCAACGGCCCGGTGTCGTCGCCGTGTGGTTCCTCCCCGTGCAGCACCGCGTCCGAGCGGTCCACGACCGCCCGGTCGGCGAACCGCGGGACGACGGCGGCGGCCAGTTCCTCGGCGATCCGGCTCACGTCGAGGGTCGTGCCGATGATCATACCGGCGTCGTAGAGCAGTCGGAGTCGCTCGCGGGCGACGTCGGCCTGACCTGCCAGGGACCGCAGTTCGGTGGTGTCGCGCAGGGTGGTGACCGTGCCCAGCACGCGGCCCTTCCACACGGTGGGCTGCTGGTTCACGGCCAGCAGGCGGTCCCCGGCGGGGTGGACCTCGTCGGCGGCGACCCGTCCGGAGGTGAGCAGCCGGGTGAGCGCGGGCCCGAGGGCGAGATCGCCCGCGTGGCGCCCCTGGACATCGGGCGGCAGACCGAGCAGCCGGTGCGCCTCGTCGTTGGCCAGCAGCAGACGGCGCTCGTGGTCGGCGATGAGAACACCTTCACGGACCGCGTGCAGCACCGCGTCGTGGTGCTCGTACATGCGGGTGATCTCGGCCGGACCGAGGCCGTGGGTCTGCCGGCGCAGTCGCTTGCTCAGCCAGGCGATCCCGCCCATGGACAGGGCGAGGGCGACTCCGGCGGACCCGAGCAGGGGCGGCAGCTGACCGTCGACCTGGTGGACCACGCCGGCGACCGGCACGCCGGTCATGACGGTGCCCACCACGCTGTGGCGCGCGTCGAAGACGGGAACCACCGCGCGGATCGACGGTGAGTGAAGGCTCCTGCCGATGACCTTGTCGGTGAAGGTGTGGCCCGCTGTGGCGGGCCACACGGTGGCGTTGGAGGGCAGACCGATCGCGCGCGGGTCCGGGTGGCTGTACCGGATGCCCTTGGGGTCGGTCACCACGATGTAGGCGACCCGGGCATCGCGTCGGGTGGCCTCGGCCAGCGGTTGCAGAGTGGCGCTCGGCCTGGCGGACTTCAGCGATTCCAGTACGGCCGGGGAGTGGGCGAAGGTCCCGGCGACCGCGAGCGCGCGCGTGCGGGCCTCCTGCGTGGCCTGCTTCCGGTCCTGCAGCACCAGGACCGTGGTCGCGGCGGCTATGAGCAGCACCGCGATGGTCACGGCCAGCGCGAGCATCTGTCCCGCGATGCTGTGCGGGAGCAGGCTGAAGCGGCCGCGCCGGTGGGCGGCCGGGTCCGGGTCGGGATCAGCGCCCTGATCCAGACGTGCGCGCCGCCCGGAAATCCTGCGTCCGATCAGGCTGAGCAGCGTCCGGGACCTGTTGACTGCCCGAGGCATACAGCCATGGTCGTACGCATCATGAGAAAAGGTCCAACTTTATAACCTTTCCTACGTATTCTTCATGTCACGGACGCAGGTCTCGCAGGACAGGGTCGTACATCGAGGTGCGGACCGGCGTGCGTAGCGGCCCAGTGAACCCGCGCCGTCACGCGAATCCGGCATATCGTGCACATATGGGTGATGTTCGGTGCGGCTGGTGCGACAAGCCGCTGCCGGATGAGGCCGGGCCCAACCGGCGGTACTGCGGTCCGGCCCACCGGCAGGCTGCCTGGCGGGCCCGACGCCGCTGGGAGGCCGCGGCCCAGGCGCGCCACGCGCTCGTCCTGGCCGACGCGGAGCTGTTGTCCCGGGCACGGACGATGTCCCAGGAGGCGGCGACCCAGGATCCGGCGCGGATGGCCGCGACGACGGGCGACGATGCCGCGG
>NZ_JBEXHZ010000127.1:0-6651 GCF_040608315.1 Streptomyces sp. NPDC005195 | reverse complement strand
GCAGGAAGGTGCGGCGCCTGCCCCAGCGGTCGGCGGTGCGGCCGCCGAGCAGCATGAGGCCGCCGAAGCACAGGATGTAGGAGGTCAGGACCCATTCGATGGCGGTGGGGCCGGCGCCGAGGTCGCTTTGGACGGCGGGCAGGGCGAGGTTCACCACGGTGGTGTCCAGCAGGACCATGAACTGGGCGAGGGCGACGAAGACGAGCAGGCGCCAGCGGCGCGGGTCGGCCGCGGCGCCGTCGGCGTCGGGTGCGCGGTCCGTGGCGCGGGCGGCGGGGTGGTCGGTGGTCATGGCTCCCTCTCGGACGGGTCTGCCTCCCGCCCCGCCTCCGGCGCCGCCCTCCGGGGGCGGGCGGCCGGGAAGGGGGCGGCCCGGTCAGGCGGCGGGTGCCTCGATGTAGCTGAGGGCGTTGTAGATGGTGCGGTCGGGGTCGGTGATGGCGCGCCGGCCGTGCATGACGCGGGTGTTGTCGATGACGGCGGCGTCGCCGTCCTGCCAGTCGAGGTTCTCGGTGAGGCGGGCGGTGACCTCTTCGACCTCGGCGAGCAGGGGTGCGGGCAGTTCGGTGGTGTCGGCGAAGGTGATGGTGGGCTTCTCGTAGTTGAAGGAGGGGCCCAGGATGCTGTTGGCGAAGGAGGGGCGGGGGCCGAAGACGGTGGGGCCGGCGGCGGGGGTGCGGAAGGAGTAGCGCACACCGCCGTCGTCCTGGGGGGTGATCTCGGTGCCGGGCAACTGTCCGGCCAGGGCGAGGAGTTCGCTCACCTGGATCCGGTCGGCGGGCTTGGTGCGGCCCAGCAGGTGGTGGGCCATGGCGCGCCACTGGGGTTCGCCGACGTAGCGGCTGTAGACGATGTCCTGGGCGGCGAAGGCGGTACGGGCCTGGTCGCTGAGGGCGTCCCAGACGCGGTAGCCGTCGCAGACGGTGGTCTGGGAGCCGGTGGAGGCGGCCTTCTCGCAGAAGAACCAGGCGAGGTGGGAGCGGAAGGGGCTGTTGCCGTTCTCGGTGTGCAGGCCGACCTCGTCGAAGCCGGCGTCGACCTTCTGGGCGACCTCGGAGTAGAAGTCGCGGGCGGGGTCGAGGGTGGTGGAGGTGGAGGTGTTCTGGACCAGGGCGGTGAAGGCGTCCATGTCGGCGCCGAAGCCGCGCAGCAGCAGGAACCCGGCCTGGGCGAGGAGGTCGCGCAGTTCCTTGGGGTCGATGGCGTCGAGGCCGCCGGGGCCCGCGGGCTGGACCAGCAGGCCGCTGCCGGTGCCGTAGGGCGTGGTCTGCACAGCCGTGCTCATGCCTTCTCCTTGGTCTGCCGGGGTGCCGCGGCTTCGGCGGGGGTCGGGCCGAGGACGTGGTGGCGGATGACGTCGCGGCGGGGGCGGCCGGTGACGGTGAAGCAGGTGGCGTAGGCGGGGTCGTCCTCGGACATGAGGTGGACGACGGCGGCGCGTTCGATGCCGGAGAGTTTGTGCCGGCCGAATTCGGTGATGCGGCTGCGGGCGGTGTCGGGGTCGAGGGCGGCGTCGATGACGAACAGGCCGTGCACGTCGTCGAGGCCGTCGGCGATGACGGCGGCCTCGCGGATGAAGCCGAGTTCGCGGTAGCGGGCCTCGACCCATTCGGGGGCGACGTTGCGGCCGCCGGCGGTGATGACGAGGTTCTTCTTGCGTCCGGTGATGCGCAGGTAGCCGTCGTCGTCGATCTCGGCGAGGTCGCCGGTGTGCAGGCGGCCCTGGTCGTCGACGACGACGCTGGAGGGGTCCTCGCGGGTGTAGCCGGCGAACAGGGAGGTGCTGCGGATGAGGAGTTCGCCGTCGTCGGCGAGTTCGGCGTGCACGTGGTCCAGGGGGCGGCCGACGGTGCCGAAGCGGACTTCGCCGGGGAAGTTCCAGGACACCACGGAGGAGTTCTCGCTCAGTCCGTAGCCCTCGTGGACGGTCACTCCATAAGCGTGCAGGCGCTGGAGGATCTCGGGCGGGACGGGGGCGCCGCCGCAGGCGATGAAGACGGGGCCGTCGTGGCCGAAGATCCGCCGGTGGCGTTCGGTGACGCTCTCGGCGGGCTGCTGGTCGCACAGGGCGAGGAAGAGGCCGGCGACGGTGGGCGGGACGACCAGGGCGGTGGGGCGGGCCTGGTGCAGCAGGGTGAGCATGCGCGGTGCGGCGTCGGCGGCGGTGCCGACCAGGGCGGTGCCGGGGGGCAGGAAGGACACCGAGCCGCCGGCGAGGAAGGGCATGTAGAGGCCGGCGACCTGTTCGATGAGCAGGCTGAGGGGGACGATGGACAGGTACCGCTCGAAGATCGCCGGGCGGGTGCGGGTGCGCAGCGAGGTGAGCAGTGCGTCCAGGCCGTGCCGGCGGATCTGTACGCCTTTGGGGGCGGAGGTGGTGCCGGAGGTGTGGATGACCTTGACGACGGCGTCGTGGCCGGGGACGGGCGGGTGCCCGGCGGGGGGCCGGGCGAGCAGGGCGGGCAGGTCGAGGGCGGTGGTGGGGCAGCCGGCCGGCAGCACGGGCTCGGTGGTGCTCCAGCGGGCCAGGGCCGCGCTGCCCGCGGTGTCGGTCAGGCACAGGTCGGCGTTCTGCAGGAGGGAGGCGGCCTGCTGGGCGGTGAAGGCGGTGGGTACGGGGATCTCGACGGCGCCGGCGAACAGGGCGGCGAGGTCGGCGGCGACCCATTCGGGTGAGTTCTCGGCGAGCAGTCCCACCCGGGCGGGCCGGCCCAGGGTGCGGGCCAGGCCGGTGAGGTCGGCGGCCAGGGCCAGGGCGGTGCGGATGAGGTCGCGGTAGCTGTGGGCGGTGGCCTCGCCGCCGTCGGCGGCCAGGACGCGGACCATGACGGCGTCGCTGTCGGCCTGGCTGAGCAGTCCGCGGGCCAGGGACAGGGGTGCGGTGTCAGGCGGCACGGGTGAGCACCCCCTGCCGGTCCGGGCGGTTGCTCAGCAGCCGCATGTCGACCGAGGTGAAGCAGTAGCGGCCGATGGCGGCCAGCAGCAGGGTGGACTGTTCGGCGGCCTCGGCGTAGCCGACGACGGGCCGGGTGTCGTAGTAGGTGCCCCAGGCGGCGCGTTCGTCGGCGGGCAGCCGTTCGAGGGAGGCGTCGGCGAGGGGGTGGAAGACGCAGCCGAGGCGCTGCATGAGCGCGGCGAGCCGGCCGGTCATGGTCATCACGGCGTAGGGGCGGCCCAGGCAGGCCATGATCAGCGGGATCGCTTTGATGATCTCGGCGCCGGCGGCGGCCCGTACGGAGGCGATGGAGCCGATCTGCAGGACCTGGGAGCGTTTGACGGGGGTGCCGACGGCCTGGGTGATGACGTCTTCGACGGGAGCGTCGAGATAGCGCTCCAGCAGGATGGTCTCTTCCTCGGGGAAGGACAGGCCGGCGCAGGCGAGGACTTCCTCCTGGCCGTCGGCGGCGGTCTCGAAGAAGGCGAGGAAGCCGTCCGGGTCGGGGGCGATGCTGGCCCGGTACTGCTTGGCGAACACCAGCCGGGCCAGGTCCGCGGCGGTCTGCCAGTCCGGGGTGCCGCGCTCGGACAGGGTGATTCTCATGTGCTGCGCTCCCTAACAGGGTGGGGTGGGACGCGAGGCGGACTCATCACCCGAGCACCGCGGATTCCTGCCCGGGCACCGTGGAGCGGTGCGCGGCGGGCCGGGCGCTGAGGGCGAGTTCCGCGGCCCGCAGGGCGCTGTTGATGGAGGTCTCGGCGAGGATGCCGGGGGCGGCGACGCTGTCGCCGGCCAGGAACACCCCGTCCCCGCGGTCGACGGCGGGCCGGTCGCGCCAGCTGAGGCCGGGCAGGTCGAGGGCGCCGGTGCGGCCGCGGGAGACGCCTTCGCGGCGCCACAGGATGCGCTGCTGCCAGCCGGGGGTGGTCAGGTCGAAGAGTTTCTCCAGGCGGGCCAGCGCGTCGGCCTTCGACTCGCCGGGCCTGATCGGCATCTGTCCCTGGAACAGGGCCTGGCCTTCGGGGGCGAGGGAGGGGTCGTGGTCGGAGTACTGGGAGGTGAAGCCGCCCTCGTCCATGTCGAAGGAGACGTTGCCGTCCTTCTTGGAGTGGGTGACGGCCATGTCGAGCAGGGCGGCGGTGCCGCTGGGCCACTGCAGGGAGTCGTCGCCGAGCAGGCTGCGGGCGGCGGCGAGGGAGGTCGCGACGATGACCGGTCCGCCGGTGGGCAGTTCGCTCAGCCGGGAGCCGGTCTCGATGACCACGCCGCGGGCGCGGGCGACGCGTTCCATCCGTGCGATCAGCGCGCCCCAGCCGCCCATGAAGTAGCGGCTGGGCAGCGGGAAGCGAGGGGTGCCCACGCGCAGCAGGCGTTCCCACACGAAGGCCGCCGAGAGGCGTCCGGGGTCGCCGTCGAAGAGGATCGGGCCGAGGAAGCCGAGGGCCTCGTCGACGGTCTGCTGGGCGAAGCGTTCGCTCGCCCAGTCCTGGAAGGAGCGGTCGACGGGGACGTCGATGCCGCGGTGCATCCAGGTCATCCTCATGTAGCCGCCGGGCAGCGTCATCCGCAGCCGGCCCTGGTGGCGGAAGCGCATCCGGGTCCACTCGTGGAAGGACAGCCGTACGTAGCGGCCGGCCAGTCCGCGCCGCAGCAGCCAGTGCCAGGCGTCGCCGTTGTCGAAGAAGGTGTGGGGGCCGTCGTTGGTGACGTAGGGGCCGGAGGCGGAGCGGGCGCGGCCGCCCGCGTGGGAGTGGGCCTCGTGGACGGTGACGCGGGCGCCCTGTTCGGCGGCGGAGATCGCCGCGGTCAGGCCGGCCAGTCCGCCGCCGATGATCGTGATGTTCGCCATGGTTGTCGCTCTCACTCGTCTTCGAAGGTCCGCGGCCGGTCGGGGCTCAGCCGTCGAGCGTGGCCATGGCGCCGACGGGATAGCGGTCCCCCACCGTGGAGCCGTGGGGGGCGATCTCGTCGAGCGCCCTGAGGTCGTCCGCACTGAGGGTCACGTCGCTCGCGGCGAGGTTCTCCTGGAGGTACGGGACGCGCTTGGTGCCGGGGATGGCGACCACGTCGTCGCCCTGGGCGAGCACCCAGGCCAGGGCGAGCTGTCCGGCGGTGATGCCCTTGGCCGCGGCCAGGTGCTGCAGCTGTTCGACGACGTGCAGGTTCTGGTCGAGGTTGCCCTGCTGGAAGCGGGGCGCGACGCGGCGGAAGTCGTGTTCGGCCAGGCCGTCGAGGCTGCGGATGCGGCCGGTGAGCAGGCCGCGGCCCAGCGGGCTGTAGCCGACGAAGCCGATGCCCAGTTCACGGACGGTGGCGAGGACTCCGTTGGCCTCGACGTCGCGGGTGGACAGGGAGTACTCGGTCTGTACGGCGGCCAGGGGGTGTACGGCGTGGGCGCGGCGGATGGTGGCGGCGGACGCCTCGCAGACGCCGAGGTGGCGCACCTTGCCGGCGTCGACGAGTTTGGCGAGCGCGCCGATGGACTCCTCGACGGGCACGGCGGGGTCGACGCGGTGCAGGTAGTACAGGTCGAGGTGGTCGGTGCCCAGCCGGCGCAGGGTGCCCTCGACGGCGGTGCGGATGTAGTCGGGACGGTTGTTGAGGCGGCCGGTGATGGTGCCGTCCTCGGTGATCTCGTTGCCGACCTTGGAACAGACGACGACACGGTCGCGGCGGCCGGCGATGACGCGGGCGACGAACTCCTCGTTGCTGTGCGGGCCGTAGAAGTCGGCGGTGTCGAGGAAGGTGACGCCCAGTTCCAGTGCCCGGTGCGCGGTGCGCAGTGCCTCCTGGTCGTCGGCGGGGCCGTAGGCGAAGGTCATGCCCATGCAGCCGAGTCCCTGTTCGGAGACCGCCGGCCCCTGGGTGCCGAGTGTTCGTTGCCGCATCATCGGTTCCTTCCTGAGCCGTGCGGGCGGTTGTCATCCCCGGGGGTCGCCGGTGCCGGCGGCACCCGGGAATTAGCAGTGACAGTATTGATGCCCTTGCTAGAGAAGTACTGGGGCCGGGCGGCCCGCGGCCCGCTCACCAGGTCCGGCCGGCTTGAACCGGGACTCGCTCACCGGCGCCGACTCCCCCGGGCCGGAGGCCCGTTCACCGGTCCCCGTTCCCGTACGGGGCGCCTGCTCCCGTGGACCGGGGCCCTTTACGGGCGCCGACTCCCCTGAGCCGGCGGCCCGTTCACCGGACGCTTCCGCCAGGGCCCGTGCGCGGACGCCACATCCCTTGGACCCGGGGCCCGTTCATCGGCAGCGGCTCCCGTGCGGGGGCACCGGCTCCCGTGGACCGGGGTCCGCGCGCACGGCCGGTTCGCGGGGGCGCGGGGGCCGGCCCGGCGGCGCGTTCGCGAGGGACGACGGCCGGGTGTCGGGTCAGTCGGCGGCAGCCAGTTCGCTGGTGACGGAGGCCCAGGTGTGGGCGGTGCCGGTGGTGGCGCTGTCGGCGAGGCGGGACCAGGGGTCGGTGCCGAGGATCTCGGTGGCCTGTTCGCGCAGCCAGTGGTCGAAGGGGTCGGCGGAGGTGAGCAGGCGGCGGGCGGCGGCCTGCGGGTCGCGGGCCTCGATCTGGTGGACCAGGATGTCGCGGCCGTCGAGGGGGCGCAGGTCGAAGGACTCCTGGAGGATGCCGGCGCGGCGCCGGGAGGCCTCGTAGGCGTGCAGCCGCGGTCCGGTGAGCTCGGTCTGCAGGCGGCGCCAGTCCTCGGCCGCGCCGCC
>NZ_JBEXHZ010000126.1:0-6826 GCF_040608315.1 Streptomyces sp. NPDC005195 | reverse complement strand
GCGCTACCCAGGGCAGGGAAGGGCTCCGCCGAGCCAGCCGCCCGTCCCCGCAACCGATGACGGGCGTGCCCGACGTACAGGCTCAGGGCAGCCCGGGCCCATGTCCGGTTGCTGAGATCGGAGCGTGCCGTCTCCCTACGTGCTGCGCTGGTCGTGAGTGTCCTGGCGGAGTTCTTCGGTGCGCCGGGTGAAGGCGTCGATGCGTTCCGCGAGGTCGCCGGCCTCGGGCTGCAGGTAGGCCCGGGTCGCGGCCAAGGGGCGTACGAGGTGGGCAGGGTCGTTGTGGGCGAGGGCCTGGTTCAGTTCGCCGAGTGCGTGGTTGGCGCTGGCGGGCAGGTCGGTCAGGGCGGTGATCTGTCCGGCGAGGCGGCGCAGGTCTGCGGCATTGTCGCGGGCCCAGGCGGTGACGGTGCGTTCGGCGGCGCGGGTGTCGCGGGTGGCCTGGACACGCTCTTCCCCGGTGGAGCCGGTGGCGCCGGGGCGCAGCCGCAGGAAGCGGCGTTCGGCTGCTTGACGGCTGGCGACCCCGAGGGGGCCGGCGAGGTCGGCCCAGCTCGCACCCTGCCTCCGGGCGGTTTCGATCAGCTCGCTCTCCCAGCCGGCGAGCTGCTCGCGGATCTCACGCAGCATCAGCAGGGCCGACAGGGCCAGGTCCGGGCCGGCGTCGGCTGCGGGTTGCTCAGCGGTGGTCGGCGTCCGGGCGGAGGCTCGCTGCGCGTCCTTCACTGACTGGTTGATGGCTTCCAGTGCCGCGGCGGCGGCGTGGAAGGGGACCGTTGCGGCCGAGGTGGGGGCTTCGTTCATGAGGTTCTCCGTCGATCGTCATCCTCCAGATGACTTCCTACTTGTCATCGTTTCGATGACATGTTACAACGGATGCACGTTGAAGCGCATTGGCAGTTTCTGCCTGAACCAACTGGAGGTGTTTCGCGATGTTGATGCGCACTGACCCGTTCCGCGAGATGGACCGCATCGTCCAGCAGCTGTCGGGAACGTCCGGGACCTGGTCGAAGCCGTCGGTGATGCCGATGGACGCCTACCGCGAGGGCGACGAATACGTGATCGCTTTCGACCTTCCCGGCGTGAGCACCGAGGCGCTCGACATCGACGTCGAGCGGAACATGCTGACGGTGAAGGCGGAGCGTCGCCCGGTCGCCAAGGCCGACACCGTGAAGGTGGAACTGTCCGAGCGGCCTCTGGGCGTCTTCTCCCGCCAGGTCGTCCTCGCGGACTCTCTCGACACCGAGCGCATCGAGGCCGACTACGACGCAGGTGTCCTGACCTTGCGCATCCCGATCGCCGAGCGAGCCAAGCCCCGCAAGGTCAGCATCAGCTGCGGATCCGGCCGCAAGGAGATCTCCGGCTGACCTCTCAGCCGGTCGCGGAGGGCGGGAGAGCTGAGTTTCCCTTCCGGCACCCGCCCTTCGCACCCCTCACCCCTTCACTGGAGGTGACGTGATGCCGATACGCAGGGAAGCATTCCTGGCCAATATCCAAGAACGCGGCGAGTACGCGACCACGGAGGAAGCCGACCGGGCCGCCCGCGTCGTCCTGGCGCTGCTCGGTGCACACCTGGTGGGAACCGTGCGGGCCGAACTCGCCGCACGCCTCCCGGAGACGTACGCCCTGATCCTCCTCAACCCGCTGCAGGCTGCGGAACCCCTCTCGCCCGAACGATTCGTCCGTGCAACCGCCGCCTGGATCGAGGGCGCCACCGAGAAGACGGCCCTGTGGGACATCGGCGCCGTCCTGTCCACAGCGGCTTCGACCGCGGGCGATGACCTCACCTCCGAGGTCCTTCTCCAGCTCCCACCCGGCTACGACCTCCTCTTCGGCCACCCCCAGCCCACCTGACCCCTTCCCCCGGGCCTCCGGCCGGATCCTTCACACAGAAAGGCACGCTCAGCCATGTACGACCAGCCTCGATCGAACTCCCACCAGGCGTCCATGACGTTCGAGGAGATGCTGGAACGCGTGCGCTACGAAGGCGCCTATCCCACCCGCGAACGCGCCGCGGAAGCTGTCCACCACGTGCTCGCCGCACTCGGACGCCAGCTGACCGGCGACGAACGTGTCGACCTGGCACAGTGCCTGCCGGTTGAGGCCGCCCTCGCTCTCGCCGCCTCCGTGCCGGACATTGAACCGCTCACGGGCTGGGGCTTCGTCAAAGACCTGGCCGCCCGCACCGGCGCCACCCCGGCCACAGCCCGCTGGGACACCGGCGCCGTCCTCGTCACTGTCACCCGCCTCACCGGACACGACCTCCTCGCCCGCATCCTGCACCAGCTCCCCGAGGGCTACGCCCTCCTCTTCGGGCAGGCAGAACTGCGCCGCCCTGAACCTGCCGCCGCCTAATGGGAGCTACGGAGCCGGGGAATGCTCGGTTCCGTAGCCGCCAGCAGGTGAGCACTACCGCCGACGTGTGGAAAGTGAGCAGGGCCCGCGCCGCAAAGACGGCACGGCCCTGCCCGACAAAGGGGCCCAAATCGTCTGGCGCAGAGCGCCGCCGAGCGTCAAGCGGCCCAGGTAGCCCGCTCGCGGGTGGAGCGACCCGGTTCTTCCCCTGTGCAGGACCGGTGGAGGGGCCGCGCGAGCAGGAAATATCATCTTCGCCATGTCCAAGCCTGACGAGCTGCTCGTTGACGTCGCCGCCCTGGTGGAGTCCGGGCAGAGTAACCAGATGTCCCTGACCGTGGTCACCGGTGGCGCGGTCATCACCGGCCGGCTGGCGCCCGAGCGTGTGTGGCGGCAGCGGGTGTCTGACGTACTGAATGATTCCGCCCGCCTGGGGGAGTTCTCCGCCGTCTTCGACACACCTTCCAAAGACGCAGAGATTCCTACGCACCTGCACTTCCATGTCGCCCGGATCCTGCAGGGCACGGTGGGTATCCCCGAGACAGGCGGGATGTACCGCGTAGCGATCGCCGACGTCAGCGCCTGGACCGTAGGCGACTTCAGCTATTCCGACCACTGAACGAGCACGAATGAAGCACTCCCCGCACAGCAGGATGCCCGTGGCCGACACGTGCCAACTGCGTCCACCCTGCTGTCTGCCGACGTGCGCCCGTCTCCTCCTCCCGCTGGACAAAGGCTGTCCGCTTCGTCCATGCAAGTTGAGGATGCGGTGCACCATTCTGAAATCGCTTGGCATGCATGCAACCAAGCCGGGTATACGGGCTGCGGTCCGGTGCCTGAGCGGGCAGCGGCTGACGACTGGATCTACTGAGAAAGGGCCCGAGATGACAGCGACGATGGTGGCGAAGGCACAGGCCGGGGGGCTGCCGGAAATTGCCGACCCCTCGCAGATCGCTCCGAAGGACGCCCGTGAACTGTCGAGGCTGTTCTTCGACCAGCTCGCCGTCCTGGAAGAAGGCACACCGGAATACCAGTACGCGCGCAACACCCTGATCGAGATGAACGTCACCCTCGTTCAGTACGCGGCCTCGCGTTTCCGCAGCCGTGGCAGCGAGGAGATGGAGGACATCGTCCAGGTCGGCACGATCGGGCTGATCAAGGCCATCGACCGGTTCGAACTCTCCCGCGAAGTCGAGTTCACCTCCTTCGCCGTCCCCTACATCGTCGGCGAGATCAAGCGCTTCTTCCGCGACACCACGTGGGCCGTCCACGTCCCCCGTCGCCTGCAGGAAGCACGCGTCCAGCTCGCCAAGGCCACCGAGGAGCTCCGCAGCCGGCTCGGTCGCATGCCCACCGTCGCAGAGCTGTCCCAGCTGATGTCGCTGAGCGAGGCCGAGGTCAATGAGGCCCGGCTCGCCTCCAACGGCTACACGTCCTCCTCCCTGGACGCCGCCATCAACGCCACGAGCGACGGGGAAGCAGCACTCGCGGACTTCATCGGGACCGACGACCACGCCCTCGAGCTCGTCGAGGACTTCCACGCTCTCGCTCCGATGCTCGCCGAGCTCGACGACCGCGAGCGGCGCATCATCCACATGCGGTTCGTCGAGGAGCTCACCCAGGCCCAGATCGGCGAACACTTGGGCGTCTCCCAGATGCACGTCTCCCGCCTCCTGAACCGCACCCTCGCCAAACTGCGCGAAGGGATGCTCACCACCAACTGAGCTGGGCAGACAACGAAACGAGTTCGGCGGTGTACCCCACCATGCGGGGCACACCGCCGAACTCACGTCAGATGCCAGATGTCACGCGATGCGCTTCCCTGCTGGCTTTATCGACGTCATGCGACAGCAGTTGTCGACGACACCGGGAGGCGCTCGCCGGGCCCGGATCTCGATGCCGACGAGTACGGGAGGCACCCGCCGGCACTCGGCAACGGCGGGACGAAGGTCACAACCTGCGCCCGTAGCCAGCGCTTTTGCCCCGGGCCCCCGAGGAGCGGCAGACGGCGTCTTGCCGGTCGGCACCAAACTGCTGTCCGAGGCCATCGACATTCGACGCGGGAAACGCCTCCCGAACTGCCTGAGAAACGCTGCTCCTCGTCGTCAACAGAGCCTTCCCTACCGACTGTGTAGATTTTTGGGTGGGTAGGTCTGCTGTGGCCACCAGGAGCGGTGCGTGTCCGGTGATGGCGCCGAGGCGGTGGCGAGGTCGGCTCCGGTGTCTGCTGCTCGCTGCGAGCTGTCGGTGCCGTGCCAGTCCAGGCAGATGACGGTCGCGTCGTCCTTCAGATGGCCTTGGCCGGCGTCGACGACCGCCCCGATCAGGGTGCGGGCGGCCTCTCGTGGGTGTAGCCCGCGGGTGCGGACGATCAGGTCGGGCAGGTCCAGGGGCTTGGCGTTGCGTTCCAGCATGCCGTCGCTGAGCATCACCAGCCGGTCGCCGGGCCGCAGATCCAGCCTCTGCAGGCGGTAGGTGTGCGGGGACTGCACGCCGAAGGGCAGGTCGACCTTGGGGGTGATCTGCTGCACCCGTCCGTCGCGCAGCCGCAGCGGCCACGGGTGCCCGGCGTTGACGAACTCGGTGCCACCGTCGCGCAGGCTGATCCGCAGAATCTGACCGGTCACATATCCCCGCTGGTGGTGCTCCCGCATGGCCTGATCGGCCTGACGTGCCTGCTCCACCAGGTCAGCACCCGCCCGCCGTGCGCGGCGCAGAGCCCCGACCGCCAATGTGGCCAGCAACGCGGCCTGCACGTCGTGGCCCATGGCGTCGGTGATCGACAGCTGCACCGTGTCGCGGTCCAGGACGTAATCGAAGGTATCGCCCCCGACATGCTCGGCCGGCTCCAGTGCCCCGGCGACCGCGAACTGCGCCCCCTCACAACTAAGCGATGACGGGAGCAGCCGGTGCTGGATCTCCGCGGCCAGGCTCAGCGGCACGGTACGCCGACCCCACTGGTACAGGTCGGTGAAGGGCCGGTTGGCGATGACGATGTAGGCCAGAGCATGCGCCGTCTCGCCGATCTCCCTCATCACCTCGGCGTCAGGTGCCGCGGGCAGAAACAGCTCCAGGAGGCCGATGGCGTCGCCGCGATTGGTCACCGGCGCCACCACCCTCGTATGCGCGCCCTGGCCCCCGATTTCCACCGCCGGACGCTGGGTGCGGATCACGTCGTCGTAGACGGAGCCTGCCAAGGGAATGCGCCGGGCCGGTTCACCGGTCCCGACCCTGCCCGCCGCGCCCAGCCGCACGACCGAACTGCCCGTGAAGTCAGTGATCAGAAACGACACGGCCACCGCCCCGAGCCGTTCTCGCAGGATCCGCGCGACCACGTCAAGGGACTCCACGGGCGGCGCGGCCTCCGCCGCCTCCAACATCTCCGCCAGCGTCGTCGCAGCGCTCCGGCTGTCCCTCTGCGTCGCGCCACGATGAGACGCACGCCCGTCGTATGCACCCAACTCGCTTGCGATCACCGCAAATCCTCACTGCTCGACAGAGCCCAGGGCTAGATTCCTAGGCATGTCCTTCCGAGCCGGATTCGACTCGGACCGGACATCGTTCCACGGGAGCCCGACGTCACCGCGGCCGAACGCCACACGTCATCCACTGATCAGGGGCCGGTTCAGGAACCCTCCGGAACCATGCCGGATCGGTGCGGCAGGTATCCCTGATGCCCGTGCGGAGCTTGAATCCGAACCCCGCAAAGCGTCGGGTATCCCTCGCCTGATTTCTAACAGCGTCGGCGTAGGCTTCAGGCAGTGTTGGATAGGCGTTGTCTTCTTGCCTCCGCCTGCCTCCGATGTAACGCAGCCGTTCCATCCACCGCCGCAGCGCACCTGACCACGACAGCACCGATCCCGGCAGCCAGCAGGCTGCCGGGATCAGGAGCAGTGCGCGCCTACTTGGGCCGGACGGCGTCCTTGGCCTTCTCCTTGGCCGCCCGCAGGTCACCCTGGGTTTCCTTGGCCTGTCCCTCGGCCTTCAGGGACTTGTTGCCCACGGCACCGCCGACGACCTTCTTGACCTTGCCCTCGACCTGCTCGCCCTTGGCCTGAGCCTTCTCGTCCTCAGCCACAACCACTCACCCCTCAATCGGAACTCAAGTACGCCCTCCGTGTCACCCCGGAACGCATCCTCAAACCAACCCGATGACATGCAGTGATTCCTAATGTGGTCTGTCAAGCCGCGCGTGCAGTGGGTGACGTGCCTTCATACGTTCGTCCATCCCGCAGGAGGGCCCAGAGGACGTTGACGCGCCGACGGGCCAGGGCGAGCACTGCTTGGATGTGGCGCTTGCCTTCGGCTCGCTTGCGTTCGTAAAACCGGCGGGACTCGTCGCAGTGGCGGATGCTGAACAACGCGGAGATGTAGAAGACGCGTTGGAGTCTGCGGTTGTAGCGCCGTGGCCGGCGAAGATTGCCACTGATCTTGCCGGAGTCGCGGGGTACGGGTGCGACGCCACCGAAGC
>NZ_JBEXHZ010000125.1:0-6845 GCF_040608315.1 Streptomyces sp. NPDC005195 | reverse complement strand
CGGAAGGAACCGGACGAGGAGGGCCCCGTGCGCGACGACCGGCTCCGTCTGATCTTCACCTGCTGCCACCCGGCGCTCGCCACGCAGGCCCAGGTCGCCCTGACCCTGCGTCTCCTCGGCGGTCTGAGCACCGCGCAGATCGCCCGTGCCTTCCTCGTCCCCGAGCCGACCATGGCCCAGCGGATCGTCCGCGCCAAGGCCAAGATCCGCGACGCCCGTATCCCGTACCGCGTCCCGCGCGACGCGGACCTCCCGGACCGCGTCAGGGGAGTGCTGGCCGTCGTCTACCTCATCTTCAACGAGGGGTACGGCGGCCGCGAGGACCTCTGCGCCGAAGGCGTCCGACTCGGCCGTCTGCTCGCCGAGCTGATGCCGGACGAACCCGAGGCCCTCGGGCTGCTCGCGCTGATGCTCCTCGTCGAGTCGCGCCGGCCCGCCCGCACCGCACCGGACGGCACCCTCGTCCTGCTCCCGGACCAGGACCGCTCCCTGTGGGACCGTGACCTGGTCGCCGAGGGGCAGGAGCTGGTGCGCCGCTGTCTGCGCCGCGGCCGGCCGGGCCCGTACCAGATCCAGGCCGCCGTCAACGCCGTGCACAGCGACGCCCCGACCGCGGCGGACACCGACTGGGGCCAGATCCTCCGGCTCTACGACCAGTTGACGGAGCTCACCCCGAGCCCCGTGGTCGCCCTCAACCGGGCCGTCGCCGTCGGCGAGGTCGAAGGCCCCGGGCCGGCGCTCGCCCTGGTCGACGTGCTCGGCCTCGACGGGTATCACGCCTTCCACGCCGTACGGGCCGATCTGCTGCGCCGCCTCGGCCGGACCGCCGAGGCCGTACGGGCGTACGAGGCGGCCATCGCGCTGACCGCGAGTCCGGCGGAGCGCGCCCACCTCGTACGGAGCCGGGCGGCGCTCGCGAGCGAGTGAGAGAGTGCCCGGCGGCGGCACGGGGTGCGAGGCCGGCACGGTGAAAAGGGACCGGCGGGTTCAGAATCGGGCAGGTCCAGGAACGGCGGGCAGGTCCAGGAACGGGCAAGTTCAGGAACGGGCAAGTTCAGGAACGGGCAAGTTCAGGAACGGGCAAGTTCAGGAACTGGCGGGTCCGGGGACTCGACAGTTCGGAAGAGGGAGAGATCGTGAAGCTCACCCCCAAGGGTGCGGCCACGCGCGGGCGGATCATCGAGGGAGCGGCCGCCGAGATGCGGGAGCGGGGTGTCGCCGTCACGACACTGGACGACGTGCGGGCGCGGACCGGCACGAGCAAGAGCCAGTTGTTCCACTATTTTCCCGGCGGCAAGGAGGAACTGCTGCTCGCGGTGGCGCGGTTCGAGGCCGACCAGGTGCTGGCCGACCAGCGGCCCGAACTGGGCGACCTCACGTCGTGGGACGCCTGGCTGGCCTGGCGCGACACCGTGGTCGCCCGCTATCGGGGGCAGGGGCCGCAGTGTCCGCTGAACATGCTGATGTCCCAGCTGGGGCGCAGCACCCCGGGTGCGCGGGCGGTCGTCGCCGAACTGCTGGGAAAGTGGCAGGGCGAGATCGCCGAGGGCGTCCGGGCGATGCAGCGCCAAGGGGAGATCGGCCCGGGCGTCGACCCCGACCGTTCGGCGGCCGCGCTGCTGGCCGGTATTCAGGGCGGTGTCGTGGTGCTGCTCTCCACCGGGCGGACGACCCATCTGGAGGCCGCACTCGATCTGGGCATCCAGCAGCTGCGCGACAGCGCGACGCGGCAGCCCGATGCGGCACGGGGAAGACGGACGTGACAGAGGTGAGACGGACGTGACAGGGGGTGGGGCCACCATTTCTTTGGTGTTCGTTCCAGATAGCTGTACGGTGCTCGTATGGCACGTACCCGAGAGTTCGACACGGACGCCGTGGTGGCGTCGGCGATGGAGGCGTTCCGGCGTACGGGGTACGAGGGCACCTCGATGCGGGACCTGGCCGAGGCCACGGGACTGGGCAGCGGCTCGATCTACGCGGCCTTCGGCAGCAAGGAAGGCCTCTATCTGGCCGCCCTCGATCTCTACCGCCGGAGCTACGCGGTGCCGCTCACCGATCTGCTCCGCTCCGGTGGCGACGCCCGTGAGGTGATCCGCGAGGTCTTCGTGGGTGCGGTCGACGAGATCGCCCGCGACGGCAGCCGGCTCGCCTGTCTGATCGTCGCCGGGGCGATGGAGCGGGCCCGTGACGACGTGCGGGTGGGGCAGCGGCTGCGCTCGACGACCCGGTCGCTGGAGCTCGCCCTGTTCGACGTGATCGCCGAGGGGCAGCTGCGCGGCAGGCTCCCGTCGGCGCGCGCCGCCGCAGACCTCGCCGCCTTCCTGGTGACGAGCCTGCAAGGGCTGCGTGTCATGGGTGCGATCGACCCCGATCGTGCCGCCCTGATGCGGTCCGCGGAGGTCGCGTTGAGCTGCCTGGACTGAGCGGATTCCGCTCACGGGGACATTCTTGCGTGCGAAGAGTCCCCGTGCCCCCGCGCGTTCGTGTACCCAAATTATGGAACAGTCGCTCAAGATATGAGCATCGAAAGGATCGACACATGGAACCGACAGGCGTGGGCGTCATCGGCGGCAGCACCGGCGGGTGGGCCTCCCTCTCACACATCCCCGCGATCCAGGCCTCGACGGCCTTCGAGCTGCGCGCCGTCAGCACCTCCCGGCACAGTTCGGCCCAGGCCGCGGCGGCCGCGTACGGGGTGTCGGCCTACGACAACCATCAGGAACTCCTCGCGCATCCGGGCGTCGATCTGGTCGTCGTCGCCGTGAAGGTCACCGAGCACCTCGAACTCGTCTCGGCGGCCCTCGACGCGGGCAAGATGGTCTACAGCGAATGGCCGCTGGGCAACGGCCTGGCCGAGGCGGAGCGCCTGTCCCTGCGGGCGAAGGCGGCCGGGGTCCGCACCGTCGTGGGCCTTCAGGGGCGATACGCCCCTGAGGTCCGCTTCGCCCGCGACCTGATCCGCGACGGATACGTCGGCAGGGTGCTGGGCACCACGCTCTCCGGCTCCGGCATGGTCTGGGGCCCGGAGGTCGCCACCCACGGTCAGGCGTACTGGTACGACAGGGCGAACGGCGCGACGCCCCTCACCTCGCCCACGCTGCACGCCCTCGACCCGCTGCACCACGTACTCGGCGAGTTCGAGTCCGTGGCCGCGAACCTCGTGGTGGGCCGCACCCGCGCGACGGTCGCCGAGGACGGCCGAAGTGTTCCCGTCACGGCCGCGGACCAGGTCGCCGTGATCGGTACGCTCGCCGGCGGCGCCTCCGCGTCGGTCTTCTACCGCGGCGGCACCTCGCGGGCCGGTAACTTCCGCTGGGAGATCAACGGCACCGAGGGAGATCTCGTACTGACCGCCGACTGGGGCAACATGCAGGTCGCGGCGCTCACCCTGGCGGGTGGGAGGGGCACCGACACGGCCACGGCACCCCTCCCGGTACCCGCGTCGTACACGGGTGAACTGCCCGCGGCGCTCGCCGCCTCGCCGGCCGGCAACGTGGCACGGCTGTACGAGCGCTTCGCCCGCGATCTGGCCGAAGGGACCCACACCGTGCCCGACTTCACCCACGCCCTCGCGCGCCACCGGCTGATCGACGCCATCGAACAGGCCGCGGCCACCGGCACGACCCGGACGCCCGCGACGGGCCCCGACCGGTCCGCGTCGCCGGCTGACGGCCGCTGACCGTACGCCGCTCGGGCCGCTCGGACCCCGAAGACGCTGCGGACGCGGTGGCTTTCCACGCCCCTGCGTCCGCCGGGGCGTGGTGCCAGGAATGACACACGGCGACCTTCGTGTAGCCGGAATGTACTTGGGTACCTGAAAGGTTGGCAATTACATCGAGCCCGTAGTCTCGATGAGGGCCAGTGCGCGCCGAGAGGCCGTGCGAGCCCAGTGCGCGGATCATCCGGTCCGCTCCGATCAGCTTCGACCAGCGAGGGCACCGTGACCCACCCCACCCCCGAGCAGCCCGCCGACCTCGTGGCCCGGCTGCGCGCCACCTTCCGCTCCGGCCGGACCAAGCCCGTGGAGTGGCGTACGGCGCAGCTGCGCGGACTGCGCGAGATGCTCACCGCGCACGGCGACGACCTCGCGGAAGCACTCCACGCCGACCTCGGCAAGAGCCCCACCGAGGCCTACCGCACCGAGATCGACTTCACGGTCCGGGAGATCGACCACACGCTGGAGCATCTCGACGAGTGGCTGCGCCCCCAGGCCGCCCCGGTACCGGCACACCTCGGCGCGGACGCGACCGCGTGGACGCGGTTCGACCCGCTGGGCGTCGTCCTGGTCATCGCTCCCTGGAACTACCCCGTCCAGCTCCTGCTGACGCCGATGCTCGGTGCGCTGGCCGCGGGCAACACGGTCGTCGTCAAGCCCAGCGAACTCGCCCCCGCCACCTCGGCCGCCCTCGCGCGGCTGCTGCCCCGGTACCTCGATACCGACGCCGTCGCGGTCGTCGAGGGCGCCGTCGAGGAGACCACCGCGCTGCTGGCGGAGCGCTTCGACCACATCTTCTACACGGGCAACGGCACCGTCGGCCGCATCGTCATGCGGGCCGCCGCCGAGCACCTCACCCCCGTTGCGCTCGAACTGGGCGGGAAATCCCCGGCGTTCGTCGACCGGGGCACCGACCTGGCCGTCGTCGCCGACCGGCTCGCCCGCGGCAAGTTCCTGAACGCCGGTCAGACCTGCGTCGCGCCCGACTACGTCCTCACCGACCCGGAGACCGCTCGAGCCCTGGAACCCGAACTCGTCCGTGCCGTCCAGGAGTTGTTCGGCACCGAACCGCGGCAGTCCACCGAGTACGGGCGGATCGTCAACGAGCGCCACTTCGACCGGCTCGGCTCCCTGCTCGACTCCGGCCGCACCGTCACAGGCGGCACCGGAGACCGCGCCACCAAGTACCTCGCGCCGACCGTCCTGGCGGACGTCGACCCCGAGGCGCCCGTCATGCGCGAGGAGATCTTCGGCCCGATCCTGCCGATCGTGACGGTGTCCGGACTGGACGAGGCCGTCGACTTCATCAACGACCGCGACAAGCCGCTGGCCCTGTACGCCTTCACCGAGTCGGACACCACCCGGGAGCGGCTGGCCGCCGAGACCTCCTCCGGGGGCCTCGGCCTCGGACTGCCGCTCGCCCATCTGACCGTCTCCGACCTGCCGTTCGGCGGGGTCGGCGAGAGTGGCATGGGCA
This sequence comes from Streptomyces sp. NPDC005195, assembly GCF_040608315.1. Taxonomy (NCBI): domain Bacteria; kingdom Bacillati; phylum Actinomycetota; class Actinomycetes; order Kitasatosporales; family Streptomycetaceae; genus Streptomyces; species Streptomyces sp. NPDC005195. The sequence goes on along the minus strand of NZ_JBEXHZ010000125.1, from coordinate 1,653 downwards.
GTTACCACGGCCGCTACTCCATCGAGACGTTCAGCCACCGAAAGGCCGTACTGTCGAAGCCGCTGAGCTGAGACGGGCACGGTTCCACCGGATCGGCGGGCCCGGCCGCCCCGGCGGATCGAGCCGACGCCCTACCAGGGAAGAGGGCTCCCGCGCGACCCCGCGGAGTCCCGCGGGCCCGTGTTACGGTCGCGCGGTGTCCCAGAACGAGATCTACTCGGTGACCGCCGAGTTCTTCGGCGCTTTCGACAACCGGGGCGGCAGGACAGCCGACCTGGAACGCCTCCGCCGGCTGGTCGTGCCCGGTGGCGTGATCGTCAAGACGGGCCCGGACTTCACCGTCTACACGGTGGAGGAGTTCATCGCCCCTCGCCGGACGCTGCTGGGCGACGGCCGGCTGGTCGAGTTCCGCGAGTGGGAGACCTCCGAACGGACCGACATCGCCGGCGATGTCGCCTCGCGCTTCGGCGAGTACCGCAAGTCCGGGATCCTGGACGGTGAGCCGTTCGAGGGCGGCGGGGTCAAGACCATCCTGTACGTCAGCACCACCGAGGGCTGGCGGATCTCGGCCTTCGCCTGGTACGACCACGACTGACCGTCGTGGCGTGGGGACTTGACCGGCGCCGGTCCGCATTCCCCCGGTGGGGCGTCCCCGGAGGCCCCGTCGCCGCACGGGACGCCTCCGCCCCGCCACGGGATGCCGCCGCCCCACCGAACGCCGACGTGGCCTCGTACGACCGTATGCGAAACTGCCACGATGACCTCAGAGATGATCACCGCGGCCGCCGCGGGTGCCTGGAGACTCGGAGATCTCGACGTCAACCGCATCGGGTTCGGTGCCATGCGCCTCACCGGCAGCGCGGCCTTCCACCTGGGTACGCCGAGTGACCGCGACCGGTCGATCGCCGTGCTGCGACGCGCGATCGAGCTCGGTGTCGATCACATCGACACCGCGGCCTTCTACTTCTCGGCGCTGCGCTCCGCGAACGAGCTGATCAACAGCGCGTTGGCCCCGTACGCCGACGAGTTGGTGATCGTCACGAAGGTGGGCCCGTACCGCGACTACGCGGGGGAGTGGGGCGCCCCCGCCCGGCCGGACCAACTGCGTTCCCACGTCGAGGAGAACCTGCGCCAGCTCGGGCGCGACCACCTCGACGTGGTGAACCTGCGCCGCATGGGGCAGGACTCGATCGCCGAGCACTTCGGCGCGCTCGCCGAACTGCGTGACGCGGGGCTGATCCGGCACCTCGGAGTCTCCGACGTCGAACCCCGGCAGCTGGCCGAGGCACGGGCCATCGCGCCCGTCGTGTGCGTTCAGAACCGGTACGGCCTCGGCTCGGCGGATTCCGGTACCGACGAGCTGCTGCGGATCTGCGGGGACCTGGGCATCGCGTTCGTGCCGTTCTTCGCGATCGCCGGCAAGGGCGGCGCGCGGGGCCCCGGCGGCACGGACGGTTCGGCCGGTGGGGCGGGCAGCGAGGTGCTCGCCGTCGCGCGAGCCCATGGCGCCACCCCCGCGCAGATCCGTCTGGCGTGGACGCTGCGGCAGGGTCCGCACGTACTGGCCATCCCCGGCACCGGAAACCCGGACCACCTCACCGAGAACGTCGCCGCGGGCGCGCTCCGGCTCACCGACGACGAGGTGGCCCGGCT
>NZ_JBEXHZ010000124.1:0-6870 GCF_040608315.1 Streptomyces sp. NPDC005195 | reverse complement strand
ACGAAGAAACCCCCTGACCAGGGCATTCGCCTACCTGCCGGAGGATTTGCCATCGCCATTCGGGCCCGGGCCCCGTAAAGGCAACGGCATTGGGTCATGACCACGGTTGACCAGCTCGACCGCGCCGTCACAGACCCGGTCGGCTTGATCACCGACCTCGTCGCCGGCATCGAGAGGGAACTCGGCATCGAGACGATCCGGGCCGTGGTCACCGCGGTCGCGGGCGGCCGAGCGAAGTCACGACAGCTGGCCAAGGCCCTGGCCATACAGCCCGCGCTCCTCACCGACGGCCGATCCCCGGCGCCCCGGGCCATCGGCGATCTGCTCATCGAGCTCCGCAAGGCCGGAGCATCGGCGATCGCACCGCCAGTCTGCGCCGAGTGCGGCAAGAAGCTGGGAACCCTCCAACGCAAGGGGCAGGACTGGTACTGCTCGGTCTGCGGGCAAGAAACCGCCGAGTGCACCGCCTGCGGCAACGTCCGTCGCGTCAGCTTCCGAGACCGGAAAGACCTGCCGCGCTGCAAGATGTGTCCCGACCACGACCACCGCGATCCCGTCACGGTCGTCTACGATCTGATCACCGCGATCGCCCCGGGCACCGACCGAGATGCGGTCGCCGAGGCCCTCCGCCGGACGGCGCCCGACCGCCCCCACTATCGCCAGCGAGTGGTCTGGGCCCTGGAGGAGAATCCCCGACTGCTGACCGGGGAGGGCTACCTGGCGCCGCATCGCGCCATCCTGAAGTTCATCGACCTGCTGCACGAGGCCGGTATCGCCGGGGTCGTCCGGCCCGCCTGTCCTCGCTGCCGCCGGGTGGTCCGCATCGACAAGCCGCTGGACGGGCAGCGAGTCTGCCGCAACTGCATCGCCAAGTCCCGCGTCGAAGAATGCGTACGCTGCGGAGCCCGGCGCGAGCCGGCCACCCGCGACGACCAGGGGCGACCGCTGTGTCCGAACTGCCTGATCACCGACCCCGCGAATACCGAGGTCTGCATCAGCTGCTGCGAACGACGCCGAGTACAGAACCGCACCGCCGACGGTCCCCTCTGCCCCAACTGCTGCCCCCTGCCCGTCCTGGTCTGCGCGATCTGCGGCCGCACCGCACCCGGCACACTCTCGAAGCTCACCGGCCTGCCCCGCTGCCGCGGCTGTTTCCAACGCCAAGCTCACTGCACCGTCTGCGGAGGACTCCGCGGCATCCACTCCGGCACCGCCGACGCGCCCATCTGCGGTCCGTGCACGACACCGGACGCCGAACTCTGGCGCCCATGTCCCACTTGCGGACAAGCCGAGCGGCTTCACGCGTCGGGCCCGTGTCCTCGCTGCACTCTCAAGCAGCGGCTCCACGATCTCCTCGCCAACGACACCGGCTCCATACCCTCGAAGCTGCAGCCCCTCTACGACGCCCTGGCCGGCACCGAACGGGCCCGCACCGCGATGAGCTGGCTCTCCAAAGGCATCGTCTCCACCGTCCTGTCCGATCTTGGCTCCGGCCGCCGCCCTCTCACCCACCAGGCCCTGGATGAGCTCCCGGAAGGCAAGGTCGTGGAGCACATCCGCAGCGTTCTCGTCGCCGCCGGAGTCCTGCCCCAACGGGACGAGCAGATGATCCGTCTCGAACGGCACGTGAAGGACCTCGTCACCTCCCATACGACGGTCGAGGGACGGAAAATCCTGCACCGGTACGCAACGTGGCACCTTCTACGTCGGCTTCGCCGACGCAGCCGCGGCAAGGAGATCACCCACTACCAGCTCGCGACCGCGCGGCACCACCTGCGGGCGGCCGTCTATCTCCTGGACTGGCTCGAGGAACAGAATCTGACCCTGACCACCTGCCGACAGGCCGATCTTGATCGCTGGATGACCAGCGACGAAGTCCTCCTTCGCACCGAGGCAGGCCACTTCGTTCGCTGGGCCCTGGCCCAGAAGATCACCCGCGACCTCAGCTTCCCGGCCGTCAGATGGAACGGCCCCACCCAGCCGATGGACAACGAGGCCCGCTGGGACACCGCGCGACGCCTGCTGCACGACGACACCCTCAAGCCCGAAGACCGCCTCGCCGGCCTGTTGTTGCTCCTCTATGCCCAGTGGCCCGCCACGATCTCCCGGCTCACCGTCGACCACATCGAGGAAACGGACGGCGCCGTCCACATCCACCTCGGCGCCGTCCCGGTCGAACTCCCGGCACCCGTCGCTGAACTCGCCCTTCGCCAAGTCGCGGTCCGCCGCAGCCATGCCGTCCTTGCCCGGACGGACTCACCCTGGCTCTTCCCCGGCGGCCAGCCCGGCCGCCCGATCAGCGCCTGGGCCATGGGCGAACGGCTCCGCAAACTCGGCATCCGCCTCGCGGAAGCCCGCTCAACCGCTCTCTTCCAACTCGCCACCGAGCTGCCCGCAGCAGTCCTCGCCCGCACCCTCGGTATCGACATCACCGTCGCCGTCAAGTGGCAGCGGGCCGCCGCCGGAGACTGGGCCGCCTACGCTGCCGAGATCAGCCGCCGGAACAGCTCGTGACGCTGGTGGAAGGCCATTCCAGCACAGTCAGCTCGGGCCATTCCTGCCGCCATCGCGTCGCTTTCGTCTCATAGACCGACCGCGGAGCGAGCACAGGGTTGGGGCGAACGACGAGGTTGAACACGTCCGACAGTCCATGAGGCGCATACACACGCCACCTGCCGTCCGTCTCCAAACGCACACCCAGGCAGCAGGTCGTCGCAGCGAAGCTGTCGATCGCTGCCTCGACAGATTTGTACGGGGGACACGCGACCCCGAACTTGTCCTCATACCAGAGGTGAACCCGTGCCTCGTTGCGGATCTCCACCTCTGCCGCCAGGTCGGCAAAGACCTCCCTACCGGCCTTGATCACCGCGTCCTCCGCCTCCCAGGACAGATCGCCGGCGTCGAAGTAGAAGACGTCGTAGTCCTTGATGCCGCTGGTCGGCAGCTTGTCCGACACCACGTTCCACACCGTCTGGAACAGGCACCCTGCCGTCACATACCAACCGGGCAGGTCCAACTTCGCAGTCCGGGCCAACACTTCCAACAACACGTCATTCCGGGACAACACCGCACGCAGGGAGTCAAGTTGCTGGTCGAGAGGCAGTCGGCTGATCACCAGCACTGCCTATCACAGCCCGCCAGTAGACGGACCCGATCTTCCTCAAGTGACCCCTCAGTCACGCAGGGCATTCAGGCAGTTCCAATACCCGACTCCACCATTACGGGTCACGGAGAAACGCACCCGGGCCGCGGTCGATAAACTTGTCTCGCACCAGTTCGACCGGCACGGCAACAAGATCTGGACCCAGGCCCGCCAGCTCCTGGAGCACGAGCACGCCCGCCTGCGGATCGGCCAGGTGTCCGTCCCCTACGGGATCTGCGTCGAGCCGAGCAACGTCAAGGCCGGCGGCCACGGTTGCCCGTTCCGGTTCCGCTGCGTCGGCTGCGACCACTTCCGCACCGACCCGTCGTACTTGCCGGAGCTCCGGATCTACCTGGACACCCTGCTGCGGGACCGCGAACGCCTCGCCGCCGCCACCGACCTCGATGCCTGGGCCCGCACCGAAGCGACTCCGTCCGACGAGGAGATCAAGCGCATCCGCACACTGATCCGCCGCGTCGAGACCGACCTCGACGGGCTCACCGACGACGAACGCGAGCAGATCAAGGACGCAACCCGGACCCTGCGCAAGACCCGCACCGTCTCCCTGGGCATGCCCGGAATCCGTCCACCCGAGTCTGACCTGCGGCTGGAGCGCGACGCATGACCACATCACCGGACCACCTGGCCCGAGCGCGGGCCGCGGACTCCGACCGTCGCCGAAACCGAGTGTTCAAAGCCCTCGACCAGCTGACTGCCGCCGGGGAGGAGATCAGCGTCTCGTCGGTCGCTCGCGCCGCCGGCGTCCACCGCAGCCTGATTCACCGCCACGGAGACCTGCACGCGGCCGTCATGGCCCGCGCGGGCCAGCTCCCGCCCGGCAAGACTGCCGGAACGCAGGTCAGCCGCAAGTCGCTGCTGGCCGACGTCGCGAACCTCACGGCCCGCAACAGCCGCTTGTCCGCACACATCGCCCGGCTCGAACGACGCCTCTCCGAGGCCCTGGGGCAGGTGGCCTGGGAAGCCTCCGGCCTCGGTGCCCCGGCAGACGTCGAAACGCTCACCCGCCGGGTCACCGAGCTGGAGCAGCAGATCCTCGACCTCCGCGCGGAACTTGCCGAACGGGACGAGGACCTCACCGCGGCACGGGCGGCCAACCGCGAGCTGATGAACCAGATCAACCGCTGATTCCCTAAACTGACGAAGCGTGTGCACGTGATTTCGGTCAGAGGCGCCGTTCACTCTGCCTCTGTAGGCACCACACGTAGTACCACTTGTTGTCTTCCACCGGGCCCCTTGACTTGTCAGCAAGCATTGCCTGCGCCCAGCCCACGGCACCTCCACCAGCCCCACCCACAAGTCCAGTCACATACTCTTTGAAGACGGCCCCGTACACCGCGGCCAGGACCACCGTGACCCCTGCCACCACGGCCCCCGTTGTAGCAAAGGCGCGTTGTCGACTCAACACGCGCATGGTGGATTCCAGCTCGCGAATCCCCTCCTCAATCTCAAAACCCACATCCCGCAGAGCACGGTCCATCTGCTCCGCGTCCACAGCCTCATCCAGGGCATTGAACTCGCGACGCAGAAACGTACGGAACCCCCGAAATGAGTTGAACTCACCCTCCGTAATCTTGCTAAATTCCCCCAGAGAAACCCCTTCAATGAAGGGGATGTCCATGGCGACAATTGGGCGGACCATCCGGTTTATCTCTGGCCGTGTCTGTGAAACCTCGACCAGTCGGCCATCCCGCAAAAGGTAATCGACGGCCGACGACTGCGCGTGTGAAGGCTCTCTCCACTCACTGTCGACGATCGAAAGAGTGGAAATTGTAGGTAGGTACGCCGTAAGGCCCATGCGAAGCAGCCCCTCCGCATCAAGAATCCACCGTCCCAGGGACGCGAGATCCGGGCAGTGCATCCCGTACGTAATCGAGGTCAAGTTCTCATCACTGTAAACATCGCTTATAGCCCGTAGGTTCTTAGTTCCGATCTCATGAAGACCGGCACCGGGTGCATGGGACATGAGCAGCGTGTCGGATATCAGCGTCACTCTCTTAGTAACAGCAGCGAGGTCCTCTCTTTGCTGGGAGGAGACGTGTACGGAATACCGCTCCCCTCCGCCTGGTGGCCGCCACGGCCCCCATAGACCGTCTCCCCGCGTAAAGAACATCCCGTACTTGCGGGCTACGCTCTCAGGATCAAGGCGCGTGATACCGCGTTTCCTGAAGAACTTCCTCATCTGCTTCGCGACTTCAGGGCTCTGAACCCTTACATCCCTCTGGCGTCTCCACATTCACGCAGGATCCATCACTGCACACAGGCCGTCTAGAGCACGACGAGATGTTGATCAGAGTCGATCCGAACGTAGGCCCCTCCCCTCAATTTTCGCTCCCGGTTCGCTCCATCACCGTCACCCCCACCACGCTAGGGCGGCCGCGTTGACGCCAGGTGCACCGTGTTGTCGGCGATGACGACGAGGGCGTTCGCAAGGCCAGACGGGACGGCCCAGGGGTATTTCAAAGTCCTGGTGATCACGTGAGTCCGCAGGCCAGAGAGGTCCAGCCGGGCCCGTCACGAACGCAACGAAACTCCGGTTGAACGGGGTGACCTTCCCAAGTCGCCCTGAACCACCGGAGTTTCGATGTGCCGTAAGTCTGCCACCGTCCCGGGTTCGACGTAATTCGGCAGCCTGGAGAGGCGGATCTGGGGCCTGACCTGGGCGGACATGCGTGTGTCCGCCTGGAGGGCGTGTCTCTAGGCGGTGGTGTTCTCGCTGGTCAGCGAGGTGCGGGCTGAAGTGAGACGACCTGCTTGGGGGCGGGGATGTCCAGCTTCGCGAGTAGGTCGCGCTGAGGCTTGGTCAGGGTGGTGACCTGCTGGAACGTGCCGGTGCGGCCGGTGAAGGTGCCCAGATGGAGGCGGTCGAGTTCGCGTCGGATGTGCGGCCAGGTCTTGCCGGTGGTGGTCTCGGTGATCCGGATGAGGAGGAGGGCGAGCCAGCAGAGGATGACGTGGGCTCGGATGCGTTCTTCGAGGCGGTGGTAGACGGGCCGCAGGTCGATGATCTGCTTCATGTCGCGCCAGCCGCGCTCGACTTCGAGCAGTTGCTTGTAGCCCAGCGCGATGTCCTCGGCGCTCAGGTGGGGGTCGCTGCAGCGCAGGAGGTACTTCCCGTCGAGGTTCTCCTCCGCCTTGATCTTCTTCTGGTCGACGCGGAGCTTGCCGGCCTGGGTGGCCCGAAGGTAGCGGTTCAGGCCGGGCTTGTCGGCGATCTTCCCGCGTAGTTCGCCCCGCTTGAAGTCGCTGAGCTTGTCGGTGTCGGCGATCAGGTCGGCGAGCTGGGTGACGAGTTGTTCACGCATGTGCCGGTCGCGCTCGGCCGCTTCGGGGTTGTAACAGATCACGAACCGGTCGGTGTCGGATATCCGCACCTCCTTGACGCGCATGTTCTCGCCGACGTCCTGGTAGCGGCCCTGCCGGGACAGGGCGGCCTGCACCTCGGGACTTCCGGAGCGGAGCTTCTCGCCGATGATGTAGGCGTGGTCGCCCTTGCGCAGGTAGCGGCGGTTGGCGGCGGAGGAGAAACCGCGGTCTGCCACCCACACGATCTTGGACAGGGTCCAGTCCCGCATCTCGTCCTTGACCTGGCGGATCAGCGTCTGGTCGGAGGCATTGCCCGGCCAGCACCCAATGCCGTTGCCTTTACGGGGCCCGGGCCCGAATGGCGATGGCAAATCCTCCGGCAGGTAGGCGAATGCCCTGGTCAG
>NZ_JBEXHZ010000123.1:0-6923 GCF_040608315.1 Streptomyces sp. NPDC005195 | reverse complement strand
TGCCCAGTTCCTGCCCAGTTCCTGCCCGGGTCACGAGCGGCGCACCGCGGCCCGCCGCTCCAGGATGTCCAGGGCCCGCTCCGCCCACCGGATGTTCTCCTCCTCGAAGGAGCGTCCGCGCATCAGGGTGAGATAGGGGCCCACACGCTCCGCGCGGGCCAGGTACTCGTCCTCGGTGCGTCCGTCCAGCAGGCGGGCGCGCAGCCGCTCGTAGCGGGCCAGCTTGGCGCGCGCCGCCTCCAGCCGCTCGGCGATCGCCGCCCGTACGGCCGCGTCGTCGCCCGCGTCGACGGACTGCACCTTGACCAGCAGTTCGTCGCGGATGGCGGTGGGTTTCGGAGGGTCCGCCGTGAACTCGCGCAGGGCGGCGCGGCCCGCCGCGGTGAGGGAGAAGACCCGCTTGTTCGGACGCCGCTCCTGCCGCACCAGCCGGGCTCCGATGAGCCCCTCGGACGTCATCCGCTCGAGCTCCCGGTAGAGCTGCTGCGGGGTCGCCATCCAGAAGTTGGCCACCGAGGCGTCGAACTCCTTGGCCAGGTCGTATCCCGACGCCTCACCCTCCAGGAGCGCGGCGAGGACCGCGTTGCGCAATGCCATGGGCCAAGGCTAGACGGCACACACCCCCGCGACTAATCTCTTACGCACCTATTCAATTAGTTGACTATGAGAGCGGGGACCACCGATGCACCCCTTCCGCAAGGCCGTGGAGGCCGGCGACCTTGCCGCGGTCGAGGAACTGCTGGCCGACGACGTCGTGTTCACCAGCCCCGTCGCCTTCAAGCCCTACCCGGGCAAGGCGATCACCGCGGCCATCCTGCGCGGCGTCACCCGCGTCTTCACCGACTTCCGCTACGTACGGGAGATCGCGGGTGCCGACGGCCGTGACCACGCACTGGTCTTCACGGCGAAGGTGGGCGACAAGGAGATCAACGGCTGCGACTTCCTGCACTTCGACGAGGACGGCAAGATCGACGACCTGATGGTCATGGTCCGCCCGCTCTCGGCGGCCCACGCGCTCTCCGAGGCGATGGGCGCGCAGTTCGAGCGGATCTCGCGCGAGGCGGCGGAGGCCGCGGGCCGGTGAGCCGCGCCCCCCGGGGCCGATCGTCCACCCGGTGTTTGGCGCGGCCCCCGGGGGGCTACCCGCGCCGGGTGACCACGACGAGGACGAAGACGAAGCAGACGACCGCACCGGCACCCGAGCGGGAACCGATCCGTTTCCTGGAGGACCGCTTCGACTGCGCGCAGGCCTGCGTCGAGTGCGCCCGCGCCTGTGCGCTGCGGGCGAGCTCCTTGGATCCCGACGGATCCGAGGTGCGGCAACTCGCGCGCCGTATGGGCCTCATGTGCGCCGAGGTGTGCGACGCGACCTGCCTCGTCCTGGACGGGCAGCACCCCCGGGGCGAGGCGGGCATCCGTGTCCAGGTCGAGTGGTGCCGGTCCGTCTGCCGTGAGTGTGCGGACGTCTTCGACCGGTGTCCCGGCGCGCAGGTCAGCGCACGGGCCTGTCGCGCGTGCGCCCAGGCCTGCACGGACTTCCTCGCGACGCTGTCACCCGTCTGAGTCACCCGTTCCCGCCGGCCGGGCGAGCGGCCGTCCGGCCCGTACGTTCCAGCGCCCGGAGCGGCCGCTGAACTCGGTGGCGGTCAGGGGCGGTACGTCGACCCGCCAGAACGCCGACTCCGGTGCGCCCAACACCCGTACCACCAGAGCCCGTACCACCTCCGGCTCCACCACGGCGACGGTCCGGCCCGTCGACCGCGCGGCCGTGTCGAGGCAGCCCGCCACCCGGTCGCAGAACGCCCGCACCGACTCCCCGCCGTGCGGTGCCGCGCCGGGATCGCCGAGCCACTGGGCCACCGCCTCCGGCTCCTTCGAGCTGACCTCCTCCAGTGTCGCGCCACGCCATCGGCCGACGTCCAGGCCGGCCAGCTCCGGGACGTCGAGCACCGCGTCGAGGCCCAGCGCGGCGGCGGTCTCGCGGCACCGCACGGTGGGGGAGACCCACAGTCGCTCCGCGCCGGGGACCGAGCCCGCGGCGGCCCGTGCGAGCCGCAGTCCCGCGGCTTCCACCCGGCCCCCTTCGTCGAAGCGGGCCTCCCGCAGCGCCGCGCTGAGCGCGGCTGAGATCAAGATCACTCGGCTCGTCATACGTTCACTCTCGTGCGCTGTCGTGTTCACCCGTGCCCGAAACCCCCTGCCGGAACAGGGAATCCGCCGACGTCACCCCGGCCCCGCGGCGCAACGGCGGTGCGGTCGCGCGCCCTTGGCCGGGCCCCGGCTTCGCGGTACGGTCTGGATGATATTGACGACGGTTCGGCGGAAGTCCGGTGGGAGTCCGGCACGGTCGCGCCACTGTATGCCCGGCGGACGTCACCCCTCCCAGGGGCGGCCCAGGCCGGGCGAGTCAGACCCGGGGCTGTCGTCCTGTGCACCACCGAGACGGGACGCGAGTTCCCCAGGAGGTACTGCCCCATGGCGCAGTCCGTCGCCCAGCCGACCGCCACCCCCACCGCCGTTCCCGCCAAGCTGCCGATCGGCGCGATCGTCCCCTGGGCGGTCTTCTTCGGCGTCCTGATGCTGGTCCTGCTCTACTTCGTCGGCGCCGAGCAGGGCGCCACCTCCCTCGTGTCCGGCGAGAACGTCCACGAGTGGGTGCACGACGCCCGCCACCTCCTCGGATTCCCCTGCCACTGACGGCCCGGACCGAAGGGGGCGCCCGCCGGGGCGCCCCCTCACGCATGTCGCCGCCATTCCCTATTTCTGGAACACGTTCTACGGTGTGCGCCGTCAGGTCCCGCCTTGGGGAGCCAGGAGGCGCCGTGCATCTCGAATACACGCCGGAGCAGCAGCGGTTGCGGACCGAGCTGCGTGACTACTTCGCCGGGCTGGTGCCGGACAACGCCTATGCCCGGTACGGCGATCCGGCGGCGCAGAAGCGGTTCTACCGTGAGACGATCCGCCGCCTCGGCACGGACGGCCGGCTCGGTGCGGGCTGGCCCAAGGAGTACGGCGGCAGCGGACTCACGCCCATGGAGCAGTTCATCTTCTTCGACGAGGCCGCCCAGGCGGGCGTACCGCTGCCCCTGATGGCGCTGAACACCGTCGGCCCGACGATCATGCGGTTCGGCACCGAGGAGCAGAAGGGGTACTTCCTGCCCAGGATCCTCTCCGGCGAGATCGACTTCGCGATCGGCTACAGCGAGCCCGACGCGGGCACCGATCTGGCCGCGCTGAAGACCCGGGCCGTACGCGAGGGCGACGAGACCACCGGCCACTACACGGTCAACGGGCAGAAGATCTGGACGACGAACGGCGACACCGCCGACTGGGTGTGGCTCGCCGTCCGCACCGACCCGGACGCCCCGCCCCACAAGGGCATCACCATGCTCCTCGTACCGACCTCCGACCCCGGTTACTCCTGCACCCTCATCAACACCCTCGCCTCGCACGACACCACCGCCAGTTACTACGAGAACATCCGCGTCCCCGTCTCCCGCCGGGTCGGCGAGGAGAACAAGGGCTGGCGGCTGATCACGAACCAGCTCAACCACGAGCGCGTCACCCTCGCCGCCCACGGCACGATGGCGATCCGCGCCCTCCACGACGTCCAGCGCTGGGCCATGGAGACCAAGCTCGCCGACGGCCGCCGGGTCGTCGACCTTCCCTGGGTGCGCCGCCGGCTCGCGCAGACCCACACCCGGCTCGACGCCATGAAGCTCCTGAACTGGCAGATGGTGAACGCCGTCCAGCAGGGCACCCTCACCCCGCAGGACGCCTCCGCGGTCAAGGTGTACGGCTCCGAGGCGCGCCGGGACGCGTACGCCTGGCTCATGGAGATCGTCGCCGCGCCGGGTGTCCTGAAGGAGGGCTCGGCGGGCGCGGTCCTGCACGGCGAGCTGGAACGCGGCTACCGGTCGGCGGTGATCTTCACCTTCGGCGGCGGCAACAACGAGATCCAGCGCGAGATCATCTCGTGGATCGGGCTGGGGATGCCGCGGGTGCGGCGTTGACCTCCCGGTGTGGAAGCCCGGTCCTTCACAGTGACCACCAGCAGTACAGGCGCAGGCCGGCCGGCTGAGCGCGGCGGGCCAAACCGGCCAGGGCTTCCAGGGCGCCCCGGGCCGTCTCGGCGTCGACCTGGTTCTGCCGCAGTTCGGCGGTCATGGACCACGACTCCGCGAAGCGCCGGAAATCGCCTCGGGTCGCTGTGACGAGGGCGGTCACCAAGGTGTCCGACAGGCTGAACACGAGCGGGCCCTGGCCGTGCGCCTCGGACAACAGCTGCCCGGCGCGTGGGCGTCGACCGGCCTCCTCGTAGCTGCAGTCGGTCGCGATCGCCTCGAGCCGGGCGATGGCGACCACCGGGTCGATGCCCTTCAGGGAGACCGCATCGAACCCGGCCGGGCCCGGTCCTCCCGGCGATCCGTCCACGGCGACGGCGGCTTGATCGTCGGCGGCGGAGAAGTAGTCGCAGAGCGTCATGCCGCCGATTCTGGCACCCACGACCGACATCCCCGCCGGCACGACCGGAGCACTCGAGGGGTGATCGCACGGGGGCCGGGACCCGGAGAGCGTCGAGGAGTGCGAGGCAGGCCGGGCGGCTCCCGCCAGGCGGCTGCGGTGCACGTCACTCCGGCGCGCGTCGTGCTGTCGCGGCGCGTGGTGCGGCCGGCGTACGCCGCTCCGCCGCCGTACGCCCACGAGGTGCGCGGCGGACCGGCCCCGCCGCCCGGCACGGGGACCCGGCGGGTGCCTGTCGCGGGCGTCGTACCGCGGCGCGTTCCCGGACGTCTTCACCGGCTACGCCCGTCCGAGCGCGTGCTGCGGGCATGGCGTGGCTCGGCCCCGGCTCGCTCCGGGTGCCGTACAAAGTCGACAGACAACTCGCCATACTGGACAGGCCAGGGGAGGGTGCGGCGAGCAGCGACGGGGGCGATCGCACGAGATGGCGCAGACCAGGCTGATCCAGGGCCGGTACCGGCTGTTCGACATGATCGGGCGGGGAGGCATGGGCGAGGTGTGGCGCGCCCGCGACGAGTCGCTGGGGCGGCAGGTCGCCGTCAAGTGCCTCAAGCCTCTCGGCCCGCACCACGACCCGTCCCTCACCGGTGTCCTGCGGGAGAGGTTCCGGCGTGAGGCCCGGGTGGCCGCCGCGCTGCAGCACCGCGGGGTGACCGTGGTACACGACTTCGGTGAGTCCGACGGCGTGCTGTACCTGGTCATGGAGCTGCTGGAGGGGCACAACCTCGGTCAGTTGCTGGGGGAGAACGAGCAGCGTCCGCTGCCGGTCGCCGATGTCGTCGACATCGCCGACCAGGTGTCGGCCGCGCTCGCGTACACCCATCAGCAGGGCATCGTGCACCGGGACCTGAAACCGGCGAACATCATGCGGCTCGCCGACGGCACCGTGAAGATCTGCGACTTCGGCATCGCCAGGCTCGGCCACGACATCGGCCTCACGGCCCGGCTGACCGGCACCGGTATCGCGATGGGCACCCCGTACTACATGTCGCCGGAGCAGATCAGCGGTGTCGAGGTCGACCGCCGCAGCGATCTGTACTCCTTCGGATGCGTGCTCTACGAGATCGCCACCGGGGCACCGCCGTTCGCTCACGACGACGCGTGGGCGGTCCTCATCAGCCACCGCGACACCTCTCCCGAGCCGCCGCGCAGGCACAGGGCCGAGCTGCCCGAGTACGTCGAGCGGATCATCCTGGACCTGCTGGCCAAGGAGCCGGACCGGCGGCCGCGGGACGCCCGTGAGCTCGGCCGCCGGCTCAGCGAGGGCCGTACGACTCCGGTGCACGTGCCGACGGTCGTGTCCCCGGTCCTCCACGGGCCGGCTCCCGGCCGGCGGAGCCTTACGTCCTCGGCCCAGTCGCAGGCGCAGCCGCCGCCGTCCCATGACCCTGTGCTGCCCTCCTGGACGCGGGGCATGACCACCGGCCACAAGGCGACCGGCGTCGGGCCGCGGGTCACACCGCCGGACGCGGCGGCCGGACTGACCGGCGAATGGACCGTGGGTACGTCGGCGACGGATTCCGGACCGCCGGACCGCACCGAACTCCCCACGCCGTCGCCGGAGGTGCTCACCGCCCTGGCGGGGCGGCACGACGCGGGACTCAGCCTGGGCCGGCTCGGCCGGTGGACCGAGGCGGGCGAGGTGCACCGCGCGGTCGCCGCCGAACGGGAGCACGTCCTGGGCCCCGACCACCCCGACACGCTCGCCAGCCGGTACGAGGTCGGCTTCACGCTCAGCCGCACCGGCCGGCCGGCGGACGCGCTGGACGCCTACGCGCACGTCGCCGGGGTCAGGGAACGGGTACTCGGCCCCGACCACCCCGACACCCTGGCCGCCCGACAGGAAACGGCCTACGTCCTGGGCCGGTTGGGCCGTCACTTCGAGGCGCACCAGGCCTATACGACCGTGCTCGCCGCCCGGGAGCGCGCCATGGGGCCCGACCATCCGGACACCCTGCGCTGCCGCCACAACCTCGCCTTCAACCTGAGCAGACTGGGCCGTCCGGAGGACTCCTACCGGATGGCGAGCGAGGTCGCGGACGCCCGTGCGCGGGTGCTCGGTCCCGACCACCCGGACACCCTGCTCACCCGCTACGAAGTCGCTTACGCATTGGGCCAGTTGGGAAGCTGGCCGGAGGCGCTGCGCACCTACCGGGAGGTGGCCGGGGCGCGGGCGCGGGCGCTCGGCCCCGACCACCCGGACACGCTCTCCGCCCGCTACGAGGTGTGCATCAGCCTGGGCCGGCTCGGTCGCAGCGCGCAGGCCCTGGAGCTGTACCGCGACCTGATCGACGACCGCACCAGAGTGCACGGCCCCGCCCACCCCGAGACCCTGCGCGCCCGGCACGGACTCGGCGTCAACCTCGGCCGCCTGGGGCGCTGGGAAGAGGCGCTCGCGG
>NZ_JBEXHZ010000122.1:0-7014 GCF_040608315.1 Streptomyces sp. NPDC005195 | reverse complement strand
CATCGCCCGCAACACCTCGACGATCCTGGTCGAGGAGTCGCACCTGGCCCGGGTCATCGACCCGGCGGGCGGTTCCTGGTACGTCGAGCGGCTCACCGACGAACTCGCCCACGCGGGCTGGGAGTCCTTCCAGCAGATCGAGCGCTCGGGCGGCCAGGCGGCCGCGCTGCGCTCGGGCCGGGTCGGCGAGGACCTGGCGAGGACGTGGGCCGCGCGCAGCGCGAAGCTCGCCAAGCGGCGCGAACCCATCACCGGTGTCAGCGAGTTCCCGCATCTCGCGGAGCGTCTCGTGGAGCGCGCGCCCTCGCCCGAGCCACCGTCCGGAGGCCTCCCCCGCGTACGGCGCGACGAGGCCTACGAGACGCTGCGCGCCCGCTCCGACGCCCATCTCGCGGCCACCGGCGCCCGGCCGCGGATCTTCCTGGCCACCCTGGGCCCCGCCGCCGCCCACACCGCTCGGGCGACCTTCGCCTCGAACCTCTTCCAGGCGGGCGGCGTCGAGCCGGTCACCGGGGAGCCCAGCGCCGAGGCGTTCCGCGCCGCCGGTGCCACCGAGGTCTGCCTGTGTTCCAGCGACGCGCTGTACGAGGAGCGGGCCGAGGCGGCGGTCGAGGTGCTCAGGTCCGCGGGCGCACGGCATGTGTTCCTCGCCGGGCGCCCCGGGCAGTACACCGATGTCGACGCGTACGTGTTCGCGGGCTGCGACGCCGTGGACGTCCTCTCCACCACCCTCGACCGCATGGGAGTGTCCTGATGGGAATCCCCGACTTCTCCGGGATCGAACTGGGGACGCCCACCGCCGAGGGCGGCGCCGACGAGTGGCGTGCCGCCGTCAAGGGGGCGTCCGGAGGCGACGACCTGCTCTGGGAGACGCCCGAGGCCATCGCGGTCAAGCCGCTGTACACCGGCCGTGACCTGGAGGGCCTGGACTTCCTGGGCACCTACCCGGGCATCGCGCCGTATCTGCGCGGCCCGTACCCGACGATGTACGTCAACCAGCCCTGGACGATCCGCCAGTACGCCGGATTCTCGACCGCCGAGGAGTCCAACGCGTTCTACCGGCGCAATCTGGCGGCCGGTCAGAAGGGTCTGTCCGTCGCCTTCGACCTGCCGACCCACCGCGGTTACGACAGCGACCACCCCCGGGTGACCGGTGACGTCGGCATGGCGGGCGTCGCCATCGACTCGATCTACGACATGCGGCAGCTCTTCGACGGCATCCCGCTGGACAGGATGACGGTGTCGATGACGATGAACGGCGCGGTGCTGCCCGTGCTGGCGCTGTACATCGTGGCCGCCGAGGAGCAGGGCGTTCCGCCCGAGAAGCTGGCCGGGACCATCCAGAACGACATCCTCAAGGAGTTCATGGTCCGCAACACCTACATCTATCCGCCGAAGCCGTCGATGCGGATCATCTCCGACATCTTCGCCTTCACCTCCCAGCGGATGCCGCGATACAACTCCATCTCCATCTCCGGGTACCACATCCAGGAGGCGGGTGCGACGGCCGACCTGGAGCTGGCCTACACCCTCGCGGACGGCGTGGAGTACCTGCGGGCCGGGAAGGAGGCCGGGCTGGACGTGGACGCGTTCGCTCCCCGGCTCTCGTTCTTCTGGGCGATCGGCATGAACTTCTTCATGGAGATCGCGAAGATGCGGGCCGCCCGGCTGCTGTGGGCGAGGCTGGTCCGGCAGTTCGACCCGAAGAACGCCAAGTCCCTTTCTCTGCGCACGCATTCGCAGACCTCGGGTTGGTCGCTGACCGCGCAGGACGTGTTCAACAACGTGACGCGTACGTGTGTGGAGGCGATGGCCGCCACTCAGGGTCACACGCAGTCGCTGCACACCAACGCCCTCGACGAGGCGCTCGCCCTGCCCACCGACTTCTCGGCCCGGATCGCCCGCAACACCCAGCTGATGATCCAGCAGGAGTCGGGCACGACGCGGGTGATCGACCCGTGGGGCGGCAGTGCGTACGTGGAGAAGCTGACGTACGACCTGGCACGCCGGGCCTGGCAGCACATCGAGGAGGTCGAGGCGGCGGGCGGCATGGCGCAGGCCATCGACGCGGGCATCCCGAAGCTGCGTGTCGAGGAGGCGGCGGCCCGCACCCAGGCCCGGATCGACTCGGGCCGTCAGCCGGTCATCGGCGTCAACAAGTACCGGGTCGAAAGCGACGAACAGATCGACGTCCTCAAGGTCGACAACTCCTCCGTACGGACCCAGCAGATCGAGAAGCTGCGGCGGCTGCGCGCGGAGCGCGACGAGTCCGCGTGCCAGGATTCGCTGCGCGCGCTGACGGCGGCCGCCGAGGGCACCGGCAACCTGCTGGAGCTGGCGGTGAACGCGGCCCGCGCCAAGGCCACCGTCGGTGAGATCTCCGACGCTCTGGAGAAGGTGTACGGACGGCACTCGAGCCAGATCCGTACGATCTCGGGTGTGTACCGCAACGAAGCAGGCGAGTCTCCGTCCGTCGAGCGCACCCGCACGCGGGTGGACGCCTTCGAGGAGTCCGAGGGCCGCCGGCCGCGCATCCTGGTGGCCAAGATGGGCCAGGACGGCCATGACCGCGGGCAGAAGGTCATCTCCAGCGCCTTCGCCGACCTCGGCTTCGACGTGGACGTCGGCCCGCTGTTCCAGACCCCGGCCGAAGTGGCACGGCAGGCCGTCGAGGCCGACGTGCACATCGTCGGGGTGTCCTCGCTGGCCGCCGGGCACCTCACCCTGGTACCGGCGCTGCGGGAGCAACTGGCCGAGGAGGGACGCGAGGACATCATGATCGTGGTGGGCGGGGTGATTCCGCCGCAGGACGTGCCGACCCTGCTGGAGATGGGCGCGGCTGCCGTCTTCCCGCCGGGAACGGTGATCCCTGACGCGGCGTACGACCTGGTGGAACGGCTGGCCACCGGTCTCGGACACGGCTGAGGCCCATGGCGATCGACCTCGACTCCTATGTGAAGGGCGTACTCGACGGGAAGCGCGCGTACATCGCGCGGGCCATCACTCTCGTCGAGTCGACCCGGGCCGATCACCGGTCCCTCGGGCAGGCCCTGCTGACCCAGTTGCTGCCCCACGGCGGCAACGCCCGGCGCATCGGCATCACCGGGGTGCCCGGCGTGGGCAAGTCGACCTTCATCGACGCGCTCGGCACGATGCTCACCTCGCTCGGGCACCGGGTCGCGGTGCTCGCCGTCGACCCCTCGTCGACCCGTACGGGCGGTTCGATCCTGGGTGACAAGACCCGTATGGAGCGTCTGGCGGTGGACCCCGCCGCTTTCGTACGGCCCTCCCCCACCGCCGGCACCCTCGGCGGCGTGGCGAAGGCGACACGGGAGTCGATGGTGGTGATGGAGGCGGCGGGCTACGACGTGATCCTGGTGGAGACGGTGGGCGTCGGCCAGTCGGAGACCGCGGTGGCGAACATGGTCGACTCCTTCCTGCTGCTCACGCTGGCCCGCACCGGCGACCAACTCCAAGGCATCAAGAAGGGGGTCCTGGAACTCGCGGACGTGATCACCGTCAACAAGGCGGACGGCCCGCACGAGCGGGACGCGCGTTCCGCGGCACGGGAGTTGGCGGGCGCCCTTCGTCTGATGCACCCGGTGGACGCGGCCTGGACTCCCCCCGTGCTGACGTGCAGCGCCCGCGAGTCGACCGGCCTGGAAGCCGTCTGGGAGCGCCTCGAACAGCACCGCGTCCTGCTCGCCTCGACCGGTCGCCTCGCCGCCAAGCGCCGCGACCAGCAGGTCGACTGGACCTGGACGATGGTCCGCGACGAGCTGCTCGGCCGGCTGCACGCGGATCCGGCGGTACGAGCCCTCACGCCCGCCCTCGAACAGCAGGTGCGGGACGGGGAGTTGACGGCCACGCTGGCGGCGGAACGCATCCTGGGCGTGTTCGGCGGCGCGGAAGGCTGACGCGTCGGGACACTGCGCAGCCCGTTCACGAACCGGCGTCGAGGGTGTGGGCCCACTCCTCGACGGTGGTGACCTCGCGGTGCCGGGTGAGGACGTCGTTCACGAGTGTGTGGTGCGGTGCGGAGTTGAGGTCGGCGCAGATGTCGGACAGGACGGTGACCTCGTAGGCGAGGTCGGCCTGCGGCACCGGGGCCGTCCGTGGTGAAGAGGGAGCCACCGGGTGGTCTACGACGCCTGCGGCGCTTCGGCCGAGGTGTCCCCGGCCGTCGCGCGGCCGAGAGTCCGGTCGAAGGCGGTCAGGAGGAGGTAGAGCACGCCCGCGCCGAGCATGACCCAGGCGAGGTGGTGCATGCCGCCGGTGTCCGCGCGCCGCCCGAAGGAGGCGGCCGTCGTGGAGGAGGCGACCATCGAGCCGACGTAGGCGAAGGTGCGCAGCAGGCCGGCCGAGGAGGCGGTCCGCTCGGGATCGGCCTGGAAGTAGACGGAGTTCTGCAGGGCCAGGCTGTTCAGTCCCTGCGGGACGCCGAAGATCAGGGCCACGAGAATCAGCGTCCACACGGGGCTGTCCGCGCTGAGCGTCAGCATCACCAGACAGGCGACGACCTGCCCCAGCCCGCCGACGAGCAGCTTGCCGCGCACTCCCGTCCGCCGTCCGGAGACGATCGAGACACCGATGGCCACCAGGAACATGGGGATCTGCGCCAGCCCGGCGTGGACGGGCGAGAGCCCGAAGCCCTCCTCCGTCCACTGGGTGAACCCGTAGAGGAACGCGTAGGAGACGATGTAGGCGACCAGCGCGCGCCCGTAGGTGGCCAGCAGCGGGGTGTTGCCGCCCAGCACCCGCAGGTCGATGAACGGGGTGGCGGCCCGTAGCTCCCGTGCAGCGAACGCGGCGCTCGCGGCGAGGGCCGTCACCAGCAGGTACCAGTCGCGCAGGTGCGCGTTCATCAGGAACAGCAGCAGTAAGGTAAGCGTCGCGGCAAACAGTGCCATGCCGGGCAGGTCGAGCCGGGCCGCGAGGTGCCCGCGCTGCGGGGAGTTGCCGGTACCGGGCTCCTTGGGCAGCCGGAGCAGCCCCAGCAGCACGGCCGCGACGGCCAGCGGCACGTTGAGCGCGAAGGTGGCGCGCCAGCCGCCCAGACCGATCAGGAGGCCGCCCAGCAGCGGGCCGATCACGGCGATGGTCTGGTTGGTGACGGCCAGGGCGGTCAGGACCCCGCCGGGACTGTCCCGCCCGGTGCGCCTGGCCTCGCTGCGCAGCAGAGCCATCGCGGCGGGGTATCCGGCGCAGGTGCCGAACCCGAGCAGGACCCGGGAGGCGATCAGCACCCCCAGGTTCGGTGCGAGGGTGCCGACGACCCCGGCGACCCCGACGAGACTCGTACTGACGAGGAAGAGCCGGCGCGGGCCGAAGACGTCGATGAGCCGGCCGACGACGGGCTGCCCGAGAGCGGTGGCCAGGTAGAGGGCGGAGACCAGCCACGCGGTCTGCGAGGGTGGCGCGCCCAAGGCGTCGCCGATGGGTATGAGCGAGACGGCGATGATCGTCGAGTTGACCGGGTTCAGGACGGAGCCCAGCATCATCGGCGGAAGCAGCCGCCGGTCGAAGCCCGTCGTCGCCGTCGTGCCCCGCTCCTCTGTCGTCCGCTCAGTCATGGGTGAGGCGCTCCAGTACCGTCATGGCGGCCATCACGGTCCGTCGTTCCTCCTCCGTGCACCTCTCCTGCAGCCGGCCGGCAAGCCATTCCTGCCGGGCCTGTCGTCCCTCTTCCACCCGTCGGTGCCCCTCCTCCGTCAGCGCGATCAGCAGACGGCGCCGGTCGTCGGGGTCGGGATGCCGTTCCACCAGTCCCAGGGCGGTCAGCGACCCGATCGTCGTCGTCATCGACTGGTGGCGTACTCCCTCGGCCGCGGCGAGCTCACTGGCCGTGACGCCCGGTCTGCCGGACAGATGAGTGAGAACGGACGCCTGCCCCAGGGTGATGTCCTCGGCTTCCGCGGCGTTCAGGATGCGGCGCCGCAGACGGCTGATGACCGTCCGGACCTGTCGCGAGGCCTGAACCGCGGAGGGCGACGGGCGCGGGGTCTCCTTCATGCGTTGCACGGTTCCATGCGTTCCACGGTAGAACCCGCAGCTTGGATTGTACAGTTTCAGCTGTACATCTCCGGATGCTGAGATGCGGTGACGTCCACGGAGGTGGAGAGTGGGAACATGTCACATCCATTGGTGCCACCGGGCGAAACCCCTCCGGTCGAGGGTTCGATCGCCGAGGCACATCAGGAACGGCCGGACGGCGGGATCTGGGAGCACCCCCTGTGGTGGCTCGGCCTGATCATCATCGGGGCGGTCATCGTGGCGGCCTATTTCGCCGCTCGCATCATCGGCTACTGAGGCCACCGGGACCCCTCCGCGTGGAGCGCGCTCCACGCGGTGCGGGCGCTCCAGGTCCCGCCCGGGGTCCGCGCGACTGATGCGCGGGCACGCAGCGTCCTCGCTTCCACCCCGCTCGTCGAGGCCCTCGCCCGAGCCGTCCTCCGGGGTATGGCCGGTTTCACGAGGCTCGGCCGTGCGTGTGACGCCGCTCTCAGAGGCATTCGCTCCCCCTTGGCGCGAACGACCGCTGTGGGCCCACATAGGGACGCGCATCATGACATCTGATGAACCTGATGATTTCGTCTGCGACCCGGCCCTCGGCACGAGCGCCGCACGCCGGAGCGTGCGCAGCTGTCTCAGTCAGTGGCACGTCGAAGGGCTCGCCGACGACGCCGCGCTCGTCCTCAGCGAACTGCTGTCCAACGCCCTGCGCCACGGCGCACCGCCCGTCCGGGTGTCCGTGACCCTTCGGCGTACGCGCCATGACAACCCCACCGTGCACATCGAGGTCGCCGATGCCGGCCACACCCTCAACTGCGGCGTCTCGGGGTCTCGTTGGGGGCACCCCACCTGCACGATGGACGAGAACGGCAGGGGCCTGTGTCTCGTCGACGCGCTCTCCAGCCGCTGGGGTGACGAACCCACACCCCAGGGGCACACCGTCTGGGCCGACCTCGCCTGTGATGCCGGGAGTGCCACGTGATCCCGTGGAGGTTTCGCCGT
>NZ_JBEXHZ010000121.1:0-7048 GCF_040608315.1 Streptomyces sp. NPDC005195 | reverse complement strand
GTCGAGTTCGCCGAGGGCACCGCGGAGCGGCTGGAGGAGGTGGCCGCCGCGGCCCGGCCGGTGCTGGAACGCCTGCCCGCGGTGACCGGCACCGCCCTGACCCGCTCCCCCCAGGAGCGGGCGCGGCTGTGGCACCTGCGCAAGGGCCTCTACACCGCGGTCGCCGGCGCCCGCCGGCCCGGCACCACCGCCCTGCTGGAGGACATCGCGGTCCCCCTGGACCGGCTGACCCGCACCTGCGAGGGTCTCATCGGCCTGTTCGACCGGCACGGGTACGAGGACGCGGTGATCTTCGGGCACGCCCGGGACGGCAACGTGCACTTCATGCTGACCCAGGACTTCGACTCACGGGAGGAGACCGACCGGTACGCGCGGTTCACCGACGACATGGTCGATCTGGTACTCGCGGCCGAGGGCACGCTGAAGGCGGAGCACGGCACCGGACGTGCCATGGCGCCGTTCGTCCGCCGTCAGTACGGCGACGAACTGTACGACGTCATGCGGGAACTGAAGCGGTTGTGCGATCCGGCGGGCGTACTCAACCCCGGGGTGCTGCTGGACGACGACCCGGCCGCGCATCTGCGCCGCCTCAAGAGTGTGCCCGCGGTCGACCCGGCGTTGGACGCCTGCGTCGAGTGCGGCTACTGCGAGCCGGTCTGTCCGACGGCGGACGTCACCACCACACCCCGTCAGCGCATCGCGCTCCGGCGGGAGATCGCGCTGGCCGAGGCGGCAGGTGACGACGAACGGCGCCGGGAGCTGGAGGACGACTATGCCTACGCCGCCGTGGACAGCTGCGCCGCCGACAGCCTCTGCGTGACCGCCTGCCCGGTGACCATCGACACCGGAGCGGTGATGAAGCGGCTGCGCGGCGAACGCCACGGCCCGCTCGCGCAGCACGCCGGACGTGCCGCGGCCCGCCACTGGGCGACGGCGGTCAAGGGCGTGCGGATCGGCCTCGGTGCCGCCCACGCGGCACCGGCCCCGCTGACCGGCGCGGCCACCAAGGTGATGCGGCGACTCGGCGCCACCGACCTCGTACCGGCCTGGAGCCCGGACATCCCCCGTGGTGGCGACCCCCGTCCGACGGCCCGGCACGTGCCCGCCGCTCGGGCGGTCTTCTTCTCGGCGTGCATCGGCAGCATCTTCGCCGCCGAGGAGGGAGGCGGCTCCGGCCCCGGCGGCTCCTCCCGTGGCGGCTCAGGCGGACGGGCGAGCGGGTCCGCGGCCGCGTTCCTGAGTCTGTGCGAGCGCGCGGGCGTAGCCGTCGACGTCCCCGAGTCGGCGGGGCTCTGCTGTGGCACGCCCTGGCAGTCCAAGGGCTACACCGAGGGCCACCGGGCGATGGCCGCCCGGACGCTCGACGCCCTGTGGACGGCCAGCGACCACGGACGGCTGCCCGTCGTCTGCGACGCCTCCTCGTGCACCCACGGTCTGGGCGAGCTCGCCGCCGCGCTGCCGGAGGCCGAACGTGACCGGTACGCCGGGCTGCGCTTCGTGGACAGCGTGACCTTCACCGCCGACACGCTGTTGCCGCTGCTGCCCCGCGCACCACGCCTCGGCTCCCTCGCCCTGCACCCGACCTGTTCGACCGTGCACCTGGACATCACCGGTGACCTGCGCACCGTGGCGGAAGCGGTGGCCGGCACCGTGACGGTCCCCGACTCCTGGGGCTGCTGCGCCTTCGCGGGCGACCGCGGGCTGCTCCACCCCGAGGTGACCGCCGGCGCGACGGCGGCCCAGGCCGCCGAGGTCAACGAGCGTGAACACGACGGGTACGCCTCGTGCAACCGCACCTGCGAGATGGGCATGACCCGCGCCACCGGCCGCCCGTACCGCCACATCCTGGAACTGCTGGCCGACGCCCTCGACGCGTCCGAGGCGACCGCCGGCTGAGCCCGCGGCCGCCGCAAGGGCGAAGGTCTCCGGGCACGGAAATTCGGGTGCCCCGCCCGCCAGGCCGGCACCGCAGGAGGGCCCTGCCACCCGTGGACGAAGCGTCGGATCGGCCGCGGAACCAGGCCGCGCCGTCGCACCGGCGGACGAACTCCCGCGCCTCGCCGACCTCGTGGAGGGCGGCCTTCGCCGTCCGGCCGGGGACCGTACCGCCATCGCACAGAACGAGTCCTGGCACGGTCGGTCGCCGGCGCTCGTGGCAGCCGTGACGTCAGCGGACGCGGGCCACCGCGCTGTAGATTCCGCTGCCCTCCGCGACGGGCGCCGGGTCCGTCCTGAACCACTCCGTCGCCGTCACCAGTCCGGGATCGACCAGATCGAGTTCGTCGAAGAAGCGGGCGACCTCCGCGCGGGTGCGGAAGCCGAGGCGGATGCCGCCCTTGGCGTACTCGGCGGTCACCAGCTCCGCCAGTTCCGGGTACAGGTCGGACGCGGCGTGCGACAGCACCAGGTAGCTGCCGGCCGGCAGGGTGGCGACCAGGTCGCGGACGATGCCGTGGGCGTCCTGGTCGTCGGGGACGAAGTGCATCAGGGCGATCAACGACAACGCGATCGGGCGCTCGAAGTCCAGTACCGCGCGGGCGCGTTCGAGGATCGCCGCCGGCTGGCGCACATCGGCCTGGATGTAGTCCGTGGCCCCTTCGGGACCACTGGTCAGCAGGGCTTGCGCGTGTCGCAGCACGATCGGGTCGTTGTCGGTGTAGACGATCTTCGCCGTAGGCGCGATCCGCTGGACTATCTGGTGCAGATTCGGCTCGGTGGGTATGCCGGTGCCGATGTCGAGGAACTGGTCGACGCCCTGCGTGGCGAGCCACGCGGCGGCGCGCTGCATGAACTGCCGGTTCTGCCGGGCCGCGTCGCGTGCCTCGGGCGGCAATTTCTCGCCCACGGCCTCGTCGACGGGGTAGTTGTCCTTGCCGCCGAGAAGCCAGTCGTAGACGCGCGCGGGATGCGCGTTGGCGGTGTCGATCTGCGGTGGCTGGGGGGTGTCGGTCGTCATGACGGGCTCCGGCGCACGAGGGGGATCATGGGTGGTCCGCAGCATCGTACTCGGAGCGGGCATCACCCCTTCTCCTGAACGGAGTTGGCATCACGGTGGGCGTGCGGCGGTGTCGGAGAGTGAGGCCGGCGGGCGGTGGAGACGGCACGAGGCGCCGTCTTCCGACGGGATGTCGGAGTACGGCGCCTCGGGGTGGAACCGGTTCGCGGGTGGGGTCCGCGGTGCCACGGCGTCTACTTGGGATCGCGGTCGAACTGCGCCTTCGACCAGCGGTGGCCGAGGACGCTCAGGCCCAGGCACCAGGCGAGGGCGATCCACCAGTTGTTGCCGATCCCGGTGCCGAGGAGGAGTCCGCGGAGGGTCTCGATGGCCGGGGTGAAGGGCTGGTACTCGGCGATGGGCTGGAACCAGCCGGGCATGGAGTCGAGGGGGACGAAGGCGCTGGAGATGAGGGGCAGGAGGATCAGCGGCATGGCGTTGTTGCTGGCCGCTTCGGCGTTGGGGCTGCCCATACCCATGCCGACCGCGATCCAGGTGAACGCCAGCGCGAAGAGCACCAGCAGCCCGAACGCCGCCAGCCATTCCACCACGGTGGCGTCGGTGGAGCGGAAGCCCATGGCGACACCGACGGCGCCGACGAGGACGACACTGATGATCGCCTGCAGCACGCTGCCGACCACGTGCCCGAACAGCACGGACCCGCGGTGGATGGCCATCGTGCGGAAGCGGGCGATGATGCCCTCGTTCATGTCGGTGGCCACGGACACGGCGGTGCCGACCACCGTGGACCCGATCGTCATCAGCAGGATGCCCGGCACGATGTAGGCGATGTAGGCGGAGCGGCCCGCGCCGCCGCTCATGGTGTTGCCGAAGATGTAGACGAAGAGCAGCAGCAGCATGACGGGGGTGAGCAGCAGGTTGAGAGTGAGGGAGGGGTAGCGGCGGGCGTGGAGCAGGTTGCGGCGCAGCATCGTCGACGAGTCGCGCACGGCGAGGGAGAGGGAGCTCATCGCAGGGCCTCCTTGGCCTGGGTCGGCTGGTTCGGCTGGTTCGGCTGCCTCGGTACGTCGGTGCTGCCGGTCAGGGCGAAGAAGACGTCGTCGAGGTCGGGGGTGTGCACCGTCAGTTCGTCGGCCACGATGCCGGTGGAGTCGAGCCGGTCGAGGAGGGAGCGCAGTTCGCGCTGGGTGCCGTCGCTGGGGATCTGCAGGGCGAGGGCTTCGTCGTCCCGGGAGGCCTCGCGCAGTGCGAGGGCGGCGGACTGGTAGGCGGCCGGGTCGGTGAAGCGGAGCCGGACGTGTCCGCCGGGGATCAGCCGCTTCAGTTCCTCGGCGGTGCCCTCCGCCGCGGTCTTCCCGTCGTGGAGCACCGCGATGCGGTCGGCGAGTTCGTCGGCCTCCTCCAGGTACTGGGTGGTGAGGAAGACCGTGGTGCCACCGGTCACGAGTTCGCGGATGATCTGCCACATGGTGTGCCGCGAGCGCGGGTCGAGTCCGGTGGTGGGCTCGTCGAGGAAGATGATGCGCGGGCCGCCGACCAGGGTCATCGCGATGTCCAGGCGGCGCTTCATGCCGCCGGAGTAGGTGGAGGCCGGCTTCCTCGCCGCCTCCACCAGGTCGAAGCGCTCCAGGAGTTCGGCGGCGGTGCGCCGGCCTTCGGCCCTGGACAGGTGGTGCAGGTCCGCCATGAGGAGCATGTTCTCCTCGCCGGTGATCAGACCGTCGACCGCCGAGAACTGGCCGGTGACACCGATCACGGCGCGTGCGGCCTGCGCCTGGGAGGCGAGGTCGTGGCCGCCGACGTGGATCTGGCCGGAGCCGGCGTCGGGGCTGATGAGCGTGGAGAGAATCTTGACGGCGGTGGTCTTGCCGGCACCGTTGGGGCCGAGCAGGGAGAAGACGCTTCCTTCGGGGACCGTCAGGTCGACGCCGTCGAGCACGACCTTGTCACCGTAGGACTTGCGCAACCCGTACGCCGCGATGGCCAGGTCAGTCATGAAAGGGACTCCTTCGGAAACTGCGAGAGATGATCTGCCGTGGGTCAGACACTGCGAGCGGTGATGTCACCCTGGGCGGTGGTCGCCCGGATGGTCAGACCCGGAGTGCCGTCGGCGTTCTTGAGCGCGTTGTTGATCCGGCCGTAGCCGGTGCCGGCGTCCAGGGAGGCGGAGACTCCGCGGGCGGCGCCGACCGTGATGTCGCCGGACTCGGTGCGCAGTGTGACGGCGCCATGCGTGGCTTCGGCGATGTTCAGGTCACCCTTCTGCGTGCTGATCTCCGCGGGGCCGCCGAGGCGGCCGACGGAGATGTCGCCGGCCATGAGGGTGAGACGGGCGCCGGCGGTCTCGTCGAGTTTGACCGTGCCCTGGGCACCCTCGAAGGCGACGTCGCCCAGGCGTCCGACGCCACGGAACTCGCCGGCGGCCGCCTTCGCCTCGACACGGGAGCCGACGGGAAGCTGGACAGTCACCTCGACAGAACCGGAGTTGCCCAGGATCCGGTTCTGCGCCTCCGGTGCCTCGATGCGCAAGACGCCGTCGGTGTAGTCGATCCGGATCTGTTCCGCGGCCTTCACGTCGCGGCTCTTGGAGGCGTTCGCGGGCAGGATCTCGACGGTGGTGTCGGGGCGGTCGGCCGCGATGAAGCGGATGCGTCCCGCCGGAATGTCGAGGACGGCCGAGACGGGGGCGGGGGTGTCGAACTTGTGCATCGTGCTCTCCTTCTCCTGCATCGCGCGCCCTTGCGGCTCGCGTTTTCCGATGAGAGAAACGCTACGTTGCATTCATAGATTCGACAACAGCCTTGCTGCGGATAATCCCTGTATTCGCAGGTGAATGCGCGAAGTTCGTTGCAACGGTCCTGCAAGGAATGCAACGTCACGCACGCAGAGCATTGCAATGGATTGAGAGTGAACGCTAAGCCGGGACATCGCGGACGCGGCACAGTCCGCCGCACGGACGCAGCGCACCGCGGTCCGGCGTGTCCGGTTCCGTCAGAGCGAGCTGCCCGCGTCGACGCCCTCGGTGCCAAGTACGTTCAGGAGGGCCAGCGCCTCGGCGCCATGGGATCCGGGCGGTGCGGTGTACAGCACGAGGTACTGGTCGCTGTCCGTGAGCGTGAGCGAGTCGCAGTCGACGGTGAGTTCCCCGACGACCGGGTGGCGGAAGGTCTTCGTGAGCATCGGCGCGGCCTGCACGTCGTGCCGGTCCCAGAGCCGGGCGAACTCGGGGCTGCCGTCGCGGAGTTCATCGACGAGTTCGGTCACCGCGGGGTCGGACGGGTACCTGGCGAGGGCGAGCCGGAGCCGCATGACGACGTGATGCCGGAACTCCGCGGCGTCGGAGACCCCGTACAGCGTCGCACCGGAGCGGGCCGCCCCCAGGAATGCCCGGCGCGCGAGATTGCGGTCCTTGGGGGCGAGTTCGGCGAAGTCCTCCATGAGCGCGGCCGCGAGGTCGTTCCACGCGAGGACCTCGAACACGGCGGATGTCACGAACGCGGCCGTCCGCGGGAGCCGTTCGAGGAGCGCGAGGATGCTCGGGCGGACGTCGCGCCGGTGCAGTCCGCGACGGCTCGGCGCCGTGCCCGCGAGGACGTGCAGGTGGTCGGACTCGGTGTCCGTCAGCCGCAGCGCGCCGCCGATCCCGGCAAGGACCTCACCGGACGGCCGTGGCGCCCTGCCCTGCTCGAGCCGGACGTAGTACTCCGTGGAGATGTGAGCGAGAACCGCGACCTCCTCGCGGCGAAGACCCGGTGTCCGCCGTCGGGAGCCGGAGGGGAGGCCGACGTCCTCCGGCCGGAGCCGCTCGCGACGGCTACGGAGAAACGCCCCGAGCTCCTGCTTGTCCATACCCCAAGTCTGCACGCTGCGCGGCGGCGGATCCTGGTACCGCCTGTGCCTGCATCCGGTCCGCCGGCCGGCCCGACACTGGCGCCATGACGAACGACAGCGACATCGCCCCCATCGGCCTGCTCACCGGCAAGGTCGTGTTCATCACCGGCGCCGGCCGCGGCATCGGAGCGGCCGCCGCCCGCCTCTTCGCACGCGAGGGCGTCGGTGCCGCGGGAGGCGAGGACGACGGCGGCGCCCTCG
>NZ_JBEXHZ010000120.1:0-7269 GCF_040608315.1 Streptomyces sp. NPDC005195 | reverse complement strand
GGGCCACCCACTGGCCGACAGCGACCGGAACACCTACTACGCCGGTCAGGCCGAGGGCTACACCGACTACCCCGCCTTCACCACCAACTGAGCAAGCAAGATGGCCGTCAGCGCGGACGGCTGGACACAATGACGGGGCAACGGAGCTCCTTCGGTGCAAGCTGTCTTGGTCGACTGCCTGTACCAACGAGCTCCGGCGACGACGAGACGGACGACGGCGAGGACGAGTAGTTGCAGACCCGTACAGTCGAACGGGGCGTCCGAAGCCACCTATGTTCTTCGGACGCCCCTTGTGTTGACCGGAGATCAGGATCCCGCATCGGCCGTGGGGAAGATCGGCCGGGCGGCGGGGGGACGCGGGTACGGGCAGGAGGCCCGGGCGGACCCGTGATGGCCAGTCAGCAGGTCAGCCGATCAGGGCGGGGTAGTCGGTGTATCCGGTGGCGTCGCCGCCGGAGATGACCTCGGCCCGCAGTTCATTGAACGGGGACCCGTCGGCGAGGCGGCGCGGCAGGTCGGGGTTGGCGATGAAGGGGCGTCCGAAAGCGATGGCGTCGGCCCAGCCCGCGCGCAGGATGCGGGCGCTCTTGTCGGGGGTGTAGTTGCCGGCGGCGATGATGACGCCGTCGAACGCCTCGCGGAGCTTGATGCGGAAGTCGTCGTCGAGTTCCGGGCCGCCGTCCCAGTCGGGCTCGGCCAGGTGGAGGTAGCCCAACTCGCGCCGGTTGAGTGCGCTGGCGATGTGCAGGCCCATCTCCAGGCCGTCGCTGTCGTCGAGGCCGCGAGCCTTGATCAGGGGGGAGATCCGCATGCCGACGTGGGCCGGATCCCAGGCGTCCACGACGGCGTCGACAACCTCCAGGGGGAAACGCGCGCGGTCGTCGAGGTTGCCGCCGTACTGGTCCTCGCGGTGGTTGCTGCTGGTGGACATGAACTGCTGGAGGAGGTAACCGTTGGCGCCGTGGATCTCGACCATGTCGAAGCCGGCCGCGCGGGCGTTGACGGTCGCACGGCGGAAGTCGTCGACGACGCGGGGCAGTTCGTCGGCGGCCAGGGCGCGCGGGGTGGGCGCGTCGACGGACATGAGGTTGCCGTCGGGGCCCTGGATCCTGGTGGTGCCCTTGAACGGCAGGGCGCTGGCGGAGACGCCCGGCTCGCCGCCGTGGACGGCGGGGTGGGTGATGCGGCCGACGTGCCACAGCTGGAGGGCGATCCTGCCTCCCGCCCCGTGGACGGCGTCGGTGATACGGCGCCACCCTGCGACCTGCTCCTCGGAGTGAATGCCCGGGGTGGCGTGGTAGCCCTTACCCTCGGGGCTGATCTGGGTGCCTTCGGTGACGATCAGGCCCGCGCCGGCGCGCTGCGTGTAGTACTCGCGCATGAGGTCGGTGGGGACGTCGTCCGGCTGCGCGGCGCGCATGCGGGTCATGGGCGCCATGAACACGCGGTTGCGCGTGGTGAAGGCGGGCAGGGCGAGCTGATGGGTCAAATTGGGCATGGTGGTCCCTCCAACCGGCATCGGCCGGCTGTGATCGGTGTTCTTGGGGATGTGTCCAGCGGGGCGCAGGCTGAACTCTCGTCGATGTAGCGGGTCCGGCCGTCGGCACGGTGGGCGGTCCGCCACTGTGCGCGCAGGGGGTGCGGGGCGCGCGGGCCGCGGTGGGCGGTGATCCGGCCGTTGTCCCTGGCGTGCGGGTGCTGCTCGGACGGGCTTGCGCCGTGCGCGGCCAGGAACGTGAGCAGTTCCTCGACGACGGCTGGCAGTGCCCCGCGGTACACGATCCGCCAGTCGGTCGCGTGCAGCGGGGAGTGGTGCCGCCGAGTTCGTGCAGAGGGTGCCCGGCGCGCTCCGCTCCCAGGGCGCGCCCGGTAGGCGTTGCCGGCGGCAGGCACCCCGGCTGGCTAGTGCGCCTGGAGATGGGTGCGGAAGAAGCGGATGGCGGCGTCGGTGCTCGTCTGGAAGCCGTCGAGGTAGGGATCGAAGTGGCCGCCGGGTATGAGGACGAGTTCCTTCGGCTCTAGGGCGCGTTCGTAGGCTCGCAGGGCCAAGTCGGTGGGGGCGACGGTGTCGCCGGTGGCGATCAGCATCATCAGGGGCGTGGGGGCGATCTGGTCGATCCAGTGGCCGGGGTCGTACGCCCTGAAACGCCGGTTGGACTGGACGGTGACGCTGTTCTCCCACAGCCCCTCGGGCGCGCTGTGGCCAAGGTAGAAGTCGATGGCGTCGGTGGCGCGGTAGGACGCGGTCGTGGACCGGTCGTCGCTGACGAATGCCTGGGTGGCCGGTGGCTTGCCTTGGGCCTGGGCGAGTTCGTCGGCGGCGAAGGACTCCTCGAGCTGGCGGGTCAGGTGTGGCGGAACGCGCCGTCGGCCGGTCTCGGAGCCGCTGACGGTGGGCACCTGGGAGTAGACGGCCTTGATCCTTGGGTCGGTGGCGGCCAGGACAAAGGCGTGTCCGCCCGAGTAGCTGGAGCCCCACAGGCCGATGCGGTCTGCGTCGACGGCGTCGAGGCTCTGGAGGTGGGAGATGACGCGTCGCCAGTCCTCGATCTGCTGGTAGGGGTCGATGTCGTGGCGGGGTGCGCCACTGCTGTCGCCGAAGCCGCGGTGGTCGTGGAGCGAGACCGCAAATCCGGCTTCCGCGAGCTTTTGGGCGATCGGTTCGATGCCGTGGTACTTGGTGCCACCGAAGCCGTGAGCCATGGTGATGGTGGGGTGGGGGCCGGGGCCGTCCGGCAGGAACAGCCAGGCGTGCAGCACGGTTTCGTCGGGCAGGTGGATGAGCTGGTTGGTGCGCTCGACCATGGTGATTTTCCTTGCTTGGTAGTGACCTTGTGGGCTGGAGGACGGGGGCGTCGTCCCGGATGACCCGTTGCACCGGACGGCGGCCGGCCCTGGTGTAGTCGGCCTGTGCGTCGAGGGAGCAGCGCCCTGCTGGGGGCGGCGTCGTCGGCGGCGGTCAGCAGCCGGGCGCAGGGCGCGCCCGTGTGGGGGTGACCTGGGGGTACGGCGTGATTCCGGTCCCGGGCGGCATCGAGAGGTTCGGTGGGACTCCCTGGGAGATTCTGGTTGCAACTTGAAACCGGTGCTGTCAGCATAGACCGCGTTGCTTGTATGTTGCAACGGACGG
The DNA here is from genome assembly GCF_040608315.1 of Streptomyces sp. NPDC005195. NCBI lineage: Bacteria > Bacillati > Actinomycetota > Actinomycetes > Kitasatosporales > Streptomycetaceae > Streptomyces > Streptomyces sp. NPDC005195. The sequence goes on along the minus strand of NZ_JBEXHZ010000120.1, from coordinate 4,139 downwards.
ACATTCTGTGAGGAGTGCTATCGGATGCGTAATTACCACACAATCAAGACGAAACTGATCAAGACCGTCCTATGGGCCACGATCGACAACCCTCCCCTCAACCTGATCGACGAACGGTTCGTCGCGGACCTGATCGCACTGCTCGACGACACGGAGGCCGACGGCGGCGCACGCGTCGTGGTGCTTCGCAGCGCCGATCCCGACTTCTTCATCCCGCACGTGGACGTTCGACGGATCCCCGAGTACACGGCTGTGGCAGCGACGTCCGGCGGACCCGACGACATCAGCCTCGGCGCGCTGTACCGCCGGCTCAGCGAGGCGCGCCCCGTCACCATCGCGGTTCTCGAGGGCCGGGCCCGCGGCGCGGGGGCGGAGCTCCTCTACGCGTGCGACATGCGGTTCGCGTCCCGCGATCGCGCCGTGATCGGCCAGATCGAAGTGGGCACCGGCCTCTTCCCGGGCGCGGGAGCCGTCCAGCAGCTCGTCCGGCTCGCCGGCCGCGGTCAGGCCATGCAGGTGATTCTCGGATGCGAGGACCTCGACGCGACTGAGGCCGAGCGCATCGGCGTGGTCAACAAGGCGCTGCCGGACCAGGAGTTGATCCCCTACGTCGAGCGCCTCGCCGAGCGCATCGCGGCATTCCCGGAGGCCGCGGTGCGGCTGGCAAAGCGCCGGATCAACGCGGCCGGCCTCCCGCCCAAGGAAGATGTCCAGGTCGACTCGGGCGTCTTCCAGATCCTGGCACGCGACTCATCGAGTGCTGACAGGATCGGCGCCCTCATGCAGCGCGGGATGCAGGAACGCTCCCGCACCGAACTCGACTTCGGTGCGGCACTTGGCGAGCTGTAAAGCGCCACGGCGGGCGGGACCAGGTCTAACTGATGGGTGGCGGTGGGACGGTCGTGTGGGTGGCGGTGGGGCGGTCGTCCGGCTGCCGCCACCGGCTCCAGTACTGGATCGGCAAGCCTTGCCGTAGCCGGGCGGTGGAGGGTCCGACGGCCGCCCGCGGGCAATCCGACCGCCCCCTTGCAAAGACATCAAGGCCGAATCGGACCCCTCCACTGGCCGAAGGGGGCGTGCACTCCGCAGCCGCCGACCGTGGAGGCCGACTTCATGGTGATCGTTCGGAAGGCCCGGCCGTGTCGCGCCCCTGAGCGATCGGATCTCGTACGTAAACAATTCGACGCCGCATTCATGAAAGGCGCCTGTCATGCCCGTTTCCCATGCCCATATCCCCGCCAACCGTTACTCACCGGAACAGAAGCGCGCACTCGCCGACGCGCTCAACCAGTCGCTGGTACAGGGACTCGGAATCCCCGAGGGTGACCGCTTCATCACGATCAGCGAACACGGCGAGAACGAGCTGTTCCTGGATCCGACCTTCATGGGCATGCAGCGCAGCAGCGACGCCGTGATCATCACGCTTCTACTGGGTGCCCACCGACCTCTCGCAGACAAGAAAGCAGTGGCCGCGGCCATCAACAAGCTGGTGGTCGAGGCACTTCACATCTCGCCCGACGACGTATTCATCGCGCTGATCCCGGTTCCGAATGAGAGCTTCTCGTTCGGCAGGGGGGAGCTTCAGCTCGCCGAGGGCGCACCTCGTTGGTGAACTTCCTGTCCCTCGCCACGAGTTCGACGTCCTGTCCGCACCCCGTTCCGGCTGAGGACGGCATCCCGACTCTCAGCGGCCCGGGCGGGCGACCGCCGTGCCGCATTGCGCACTGTTCTGCGCCGCGGGACGTACTGCTGGACGGTTCGGCGCGTGTGGACGCTGGATGGGTGCGGATCAGGCAACGGTCCAGTCGCGCAGTTGGCGTGCGATCCGGGCGACGCCGAGCGTTCCGGAGAGCGCGTCGTGCACGAGCGCGACGGCCGCCTTGTGCGGGTACTCGAGCTCACGGGCGTTGAGGATCAAATAGGCCTCGGTGGCGTGCCAGGCGAAGGCTTCATTGGAGTGTTCCAGACATGGCAGTTTCGCCGACGCCTGCAGCAGCGCGGCGGCCTTGAGGTAGAGGGATCCGTAGATGTTGCGCTCCATCGCCCTGGCATTGACCCGGGCGGCAGCGGCGTAGAGCGGCGCGAAGTCGTCGACTTGCGGATCGCCGTCGAGGAGTTCGGCGGCGTGTAGCAGGAACGTGACGTCGATCGGGCGGAGCGGTCCCTGCTGAGTCACGCGGCGTGGCCTCGTTCCCGGCGCTCGACTTCCTGTCGCGCTTCCTGCTTGGCCGCCCGCTGGTCAGCGCTGGGATCCATGCCGCCGGGCTCGGCCGCGCACGCCGCGCCATTACGGGCCATGGATGCCTTGAAGCCTTCCAGGAACCGCCGCTCCACGGCAGTGGCACGCTCGTAGGCGGCCGAGAGGATGTACTCCTGCATGCTGACCCCCGTCTGCTTGGCGGCCGCCGCGATGGCCGCCCGCTGCGCAGGATCCGGAAAACGCAGACTCATCGCTTTGGGAGCCGACATGGTGTCCACGGTACCGGCGATACCATGTCGAGGTGTCAGTACGGACGCCCCCGTCAGCACTGCCGCGTCAGGGCCGCTGGAGGGGCAGTCGCCGCCTGGGGTGGCAGCAGCTCTTCCTGCTCGAACGCCTGCTTCGTGGACCCAACGCCGACCGGCTGGGCTCCAATGCCTGCCGCGGATGGCAGAGCGCCAGGCTGGCAGCCAGGGTCCGGTGGCGGGTGGCCGTGCGGTGTCGGTGAGGCGGGATGGATCAGGGGGCGGAGGTGCGGGTCTCTACGTCATCGGAGCCCAGGGCGCGGCCGTCCTGGGCATGCAGTTCGAGGCGGGCCACGGGCAGGCCGTCGCGCTTGTCGACGAGGCTGAGTCGCTCCTCATCGGCATCGAACAAATGCTCCTCACCCCACTGTCGCAGCGCGACGAGCGGGACCCGCAACGCCTTCCCCTTGTCGGTCAGCCGGTATTCGTTATAAGCGCTGCCGTCGGAGGCCGGGGCAAGGGTCAGCACATCGCGTTCGACGAGCTTGGCCAGGCGGGCGCTGAGGATGTTCTTGGCACACCCGAGGCTGCGTTGGAACTCGCTGAACCGGGTCATGCCGGACAGGGCGTCCCGGACGATGAGCAATGACCACCAGTCGCCGATGTCGCTCAGTGAGCGAGCGATAGGGCACGAAACCCCGCTGAGGTCCGTCTTGCGCACGTGCGCCCTCCTCCCAGACCATTAGTTGCACAATTAAACCATGCGGTTCGAGTGGGTGGCCATGGCCGCTCTGCCCGAGCGTCCAAGGCCGCTGTGATACGAGCTCGGGTGTGCTTGGGAAGCTTCCTGGCGCACCAGAAGCAACCTGCGCAGTGTCGCGGAGTTGATCCTCACCGGGGGCTACGACGGGCCACGAGGGCGGGTCTGGAAGAGGAGGCGTTCACGGTGGGGGGCTGGCTGCTCGCCCTGGCCGGTGCAGTCGCCGGCGGACAGCAGTGCCACCACCTGGTCGCGGTCCAGATGCCTTCGCCCGGTCGGCCTGCGTCGATGAAGACAACGTTGGCCCCGTGCCGGGAAAGATTCCAGCCCACGATGGCGCCAAGGATGCCTACTCCGATGACAGCAATACGTTCAGACCGCTTCACGGACCCGCTGCTCACGAACGCCTCCTTCTCAGATCACGGGCGAGCTCCCGTTTCCAGCTCGGGTACCAGCAGTCCTCTCATCGTGCGGCGGGCGGACGACATCACGCTAGCCAGCAGCGCAGACCTCTACACCCGAACGCGGGTCTACTGATGAACGTCCAAGACGACGTGCACGCGGCGGTCTCTCTGGCTGGTGTCTCCATCGGCAAGGTCGGCCGCTGCTCACGGAGACGTTCCGGGCCAGGCCGGCACCACCCTGGGCATGTGCGACGTGGATCGAGCCGACCTGGAGCGCGTCGCCCAGGACCTTCACGCTGAGGCGACCCCCGAGAACCCCGGGCCGGGCCGCCTGCGCCGTGAGTCTGTGCGGTGACTCTGCTGCGCAATTTGCTGCGGGGGTGAGGTCGGGTCCGTGATGATCGTTCCTGAGGCCGCTTCTCTGTCGTGCGGCCGTGAGGTTCCCCCGCTGTGCGAGAGGTGTTGATCAGCTGGTCAGGAGGGGTTGACGGGGTTTCAGGTTCGCTCGTTCGGCCGTTGCCCGCTCGGCG
>NZ_JBEXHZ010000119.1:0-7419 GCF_040608315.1 Streptomyces sp. NPDC005195 | reverse complement strand
GCCCGCCGGTTTCCGCGGCGGGCCGTCCGACCGGTCGGGGCCGGCTGGTCGGGTGCCGGCTCGACGGGCCGGCTGGTCGGGGCCGTCCCGTCGGGGTGAAACATGAGCAAAGCCCGCTTTGCGGACATGCCGACGGGCGGCCCGGGAAGCACCGGCCCGCCCGCGTCACAGCTGATTCATCAGCCCCACTGGTCGTCCCCGAGCGGGGCCGCGTGCACAGAATGCGCCGGGAAGGGCGACGAGACGGCTACCTGACCGTGCGCAATGGCGGGAACCGTAATGTTGGCCCCGAGCGCGCCGATGAATCCGGCGGTGGCCAGAAGTCCGGCGGTCGTGATTCGCAGTACAAGCTTGCTCATAGCTACCCCCACGTTCGACAGTTGGCCTTGCAGCAGCAAGACTCGCCGACCGGGGTTCTACGCCCAACCCATTCCTGATGTCGTAAAGTTGCCTGACAAGAAGTTCCGTCGCGCGGGAATGCGAGCCTCCAGTGCCTGAAAGCTCTCTCCCTGCAGGCGCTTTCGCCATGCTGGATGACGCAGAAGCGAAGGCGTACCGCAATGCGGTCCTGCTGGGCCGCTTTGTCCGCGAGGAGATGGCGACCGCCCTCGGCGTCTCCCTGGAAAAGGTGGCACAAGTCGAGGAGCGGCTGACGGCGCTCAGCCTGCTGCGTCCGCTGCCCGGCGAGCCGGAACTGCTGGTGCCGGTGAGCCCCGACACGGCGGTGGCCGACCTCGTGGGACCGGCCGAGGGCCGCATACGGGACCTGCAGCGGGAGGTCACCGGGATCCGTGACCAGATGGGCGCGCTGCGCGCGACGTACTTCGAGAGCCGCCAGCAGCGCAACCAGGCCGAGGCCTTCGACGTGATCAGCGACATCAACGCGCTGCAGGCCGTGCTGGACGAGCAGGGCGAGCGCTGCCGCACCGAGATGCTCAGCGCCCAGCCCGGCGGCGCCCGCCCCTCCAGTCTCCTGGCCAACGCCCGGCCCAGGACTCTGGAGCGGCTCGGACGCGGGGTGCAGATACGCCATCTCTACCAGCACACCGCGCGCAGCGACCTCGCCACCGCCTCCTACGTGCGGGCGATCACCGAGCACGGGGCCGAGGTGCGCACCACCGACGAGCTGATCGACCGGATCGTCATCTACGACCGGGAGGTGGCCTTCCTTCCCGAGCAGCACGTGGGCGGCCGGGCCCCCGGGGCGGTGGTGGTGCGTGAGCCGACCCTGGTGGCCTTCATCTGCCGGGTCTACGAGCATCTGTGGTCCGGGGCCACCCAGTTCGTCCCCGGGGCCGAGGACGGCAGCGAGATCACCGACGACCTGAAGCGGTCGATCATCAGGCTCATGGCGCAGGGCTACAAGGACGAGCTCGTGGCGCGCCGGCTGGGCATGTCGGTGCGCACCTGCCGCCGGTACATCTCCCAGATCATGCTGAGTGTCGACGCCAACAGCCGTTTCCAGGCCGGGGTGCACATCGCGCTGACGGGGCTGCCCGACCTCCAGTGAACCGTCCGGCACTGCATGCCAGGCCACAACCTGTCACCGGACGCAAGTGGCCTTCCTGCCCCGCGCCCCGGCAGGCTGGTACGACCAGTCACATCGAGCCAGGACACCGCCGAGGAGAGTGAGGCGTTGGAGACTTCCCGGTCCGCGCCGCCGGGGTACGGACACGGCAGCCGCCATCTGGTGCACCGGCCGCAGTGCTTCGGCCCCCAGACGCCCGACAGCCCCGACGACCGGTTCCAGGAGTTCGTCCTGACCGGTGAACTTCCCACCTCTCACCCGCTGTTCAACGACGGGCACGACCGCTTCCACGATCTGCAGGCGGCCATGGCGATGGTCCGCCAGGTCAGCGGGGGTATCGGCCAGGCCCACTTCGGGGTCGCGGCCGACCGGGTGCCGATCTTCTACCGGTTCGGCCTGGAGATGGACGAGGTCAGTGCCTGGCGCCGTCATTCCGGCCCCGGCACGCTGACGGCGACCATGCGGGTGCGGCCCGACAAGGTGATCTCCGGAGTCCCGCGGGCCCTGGAGTTCGACGCGCGCCTGGAGATCGACGGGGTCGCGGCGGGCACCGGTTCGGCCAATCTGCTCTTCCTCGCCCCGATGGCGCACCGCAGCCACCGTGAGCACTCCCGTCACACCGTCCTCGCGACGGCCGGGCAGCAGCATCCCGGTCACGAGGACACCATCGACACGTCGCCGGGCCCCGCTCCCGCGGACGTGGGGCGCGCCAGCGCCGCCAACGTCCTGCTGCGGTCCCCGGTGACGATCAACGGTCAGCGGCTGTCCGCGGCGGTGCTCGCGCCCCACACGTGGCGGGCCGGCGCGGCCCGGCCGGACCAGGTGCCCTCGTCCGCGCTGCTGCTCGAAGTGCTGCGCCAGACGGCGCTGTTGACCGCTCACCGGCTCCACGGCCTGGATCCGCGGCACTGCGCGCCCGTGGCCATGCACACGCACTTCCGGGGACACGCGGAGCCCGATCTGCCGCTGCGGTGTGTCGCGGTGGCGCAGTCGGCCGGACAGGACGCGCTGGGGCGGCCGCTGGTCGCGATGACACTCGCCCTGACCCAGGCGGGGAGGGCGGTGACGGAGGCGGCGGTGTCAGTCGTCGAGGATCTGTGACCAGTCCTCCTGCTCGGCGTCCAGCGCCTCCTGGATGGCCGCGACGGCCTCGGCGTCGAGCATCGTGGTGATCTCCGTGTCCAGGGTGCGGCCCATGCCGGCGTCGTAGACCGCGATGCTCACGACGAACTCGGTGCCGCCGCTGTTGAGGACGAGGGTCCGCAGCGTCCACTCGTCGCCCGCTCCCGCCGTGCCGTCGGGCCGGTTCAGCTGGACGGGCCGGCTCCCGGGGCCGAAGCCGAACTCGTTGAAGCGGAACTGCATGCCCTGGCCGATCGCCTTGCTGTAGGCCTCCTTGAGCGTCCACAGCCGTACCAGGCTCGGGTTGCGTTCCGGCTCCGGCAGTCCCGACAGCATCCGCTGTTCGTCGGGGGTGCAGATGAGCCGGGCCAGGCCCCGGGCGTAGATGCTGCGGTCGGCGCGTTCGGCGTCCACTCCGATCAGGCCGCTGCTGGTCAGGCCGACCAGCAGGAGGTCGTCGGTGTGGCTGAGGCTGATGTCGATCTGGTCGCAGCCGCGCAGGTACGGCCGTCCGGTCGGCCCGTAGGCCAGTTCGAGGTCGATCGCCTCGGCCCGCAGGGCGGCCGCGGCCGCGTGTTTGAGCAGCCGCCGCGAAGCCGCGTACCGGCTCCGGATGTCCGGGTGTCCGATGTCGCGGTAGCGCGACCAGTCGCGGCCCAGCACGGCGCGCAGAGCGGGGCCGTCCGGCGCTCGCGGGCGCCAGTCGGCGAGCCGGCCGTGGACCACCGCCGTGCCGTAGCGCCGCAGGTCCTCGCGGACCGCCGTCCAGTCGCTGTCCTCCGCTGTCACACCGATCAGGCCCCCGCCGACGGCGTTCATCGGGTGTCCCTCCCCTCGGTGGTGACCAGTGAGTGAATCTCGCGCACGCTGCGGGCCTTGAGCAGGCGGCCGACCGGGACGCTGCGGCCCGTCTCGCGTTCCAGGAGCATCAGCAGGCGCAGCAGGTGCACCGAGTCCCAGTCGGGCAGCAGGTCGAAGTCCGCGGCGGCCTGTTCCTCGGTCAGGTCCAGGCCCAGGCCGTCGCGCACCGCTTCGAGGAAGCCGGCGAGGTCGGCCGTGCTGTCGCTGTCACGACTCATCGGCGTCTCCTTCGAAGTCGGCCTCCACGGTCAGGTGACCGGGCGGGGCGGGGATGTCCTTCAGATCGTGCCGGAAGAATGTCTCCGGGCTGTCGCCGGGGGTGTCGGGCACGAAGCCGAGTGAGGGGTAGAAGCCGCTGGCCCGGCCGTTGCCGCGGGTGGCGCGGTAGCGGGCGCGGACCGCGGGCAGGCCCAGGTCACGGGCGTGCGCGAGCACCGCGGCGAGGCAGCCGTCTTCGATGCCCCGGGCCAGTACCCGGCAGCTGAGCAGCATGTTGTCGATGGTCAGTCCGTCCGCGGTCCGCCGGGTGAAGAGCGCGCCCACCAGGCCGCTGTCGCCGTACCGGTCGCTCACCCGCACCGTCAGCGGGCGGCGGCCCTCGGTGAGGATGCGCTCCGGCGGGAGGCGTTCGCCGGTGAGGTTGAACTGGTTGGTGCGCAGGGAGAGTTGGGAGACCCGGAGCAGTTCTTGGGGGCGGGGCGGGGAGAGGCGGACGACGATGCCGAGTTCGCGCAGGTACTCCTCGTGCGAGCCGGTCGTGCCGCGCATCCGGGCGCGGGCGGCGGCGTCCCGGTACTGCGTGGTGCGGCCGCGGTCCTCGTCGGTCACGTGGGGGGTGTCGAACCAGCCGTCGGCCAGCAGCCGGGTGATGTGCCAGGCCGGTTCGGTGCCCAGCGGGACGACGGGGGTGTCCGGCAGGCGGTGGCGGATCAGGGCGCGTTCGGCGGGGCTGTCGTCGGCGAACACCAGGGCGTCGGTCGCGATGCCCAGGTGGCCGGCGATGGTGCGCAGGGCGGTGTCCTTGGGGTCCCAGCCGGCCTGCACGCTGACGAAGTCCGCCGGGCGCAGTGTCATCTCGGGGTGGTGGGCGAGGACGTCGCGGACCGGGCCGGGGTCGTTCTTGCTGCTTACGGCGAGCAGCACGCCCTGGGCGGCGAGCTGTTTGACGACTCTTTGGAGCGCGGCGTAGGGCTCGCCCTGGGGGGTGGGCCCGCAGGTGATGCCGTCCGGTCCGTCCTCCGCGAGCACGCCGTCCCACAGGGTGTTGTCGAGGTCGAGCACCAGGCACTTCTTCGTCATGCCGCGCCGGGCGCGCAGCACGTGCACGGCTTCGCGGGCGAGGGCGGCGAAGAGGGCGGCGCTGAAGGCGCTTCGGGTGTAGAGGGCCAGCCGGGCGTCGGTGGCCGGTCCGGTGGCGGCGATCAGCGGGTCGAGGTCGACGACGGCCAGGGCGGGGTGTTCGCCGGCCAGGCGCAGCAGGCGGGCGTTGAACTCCCGCCACACCGCGCCGAGCAGGGCGCGCTGTCGCTGGTCGATGATCTGGTGGGTGGCGGCGCGGGGCAGCGGAAGGGTGTTGAGGACCAGGGCTCCGGTGCCGTGTGCGGTGTGTGCGTCGGCGACGTCGCGCAGCTGGTCCAGGAGCCGGGCGCAGGCCTGTTCGGCGTCGTCGACGGTCCACGGCGGCAGGAGCTGTTCCAGGACGGCGTCGGCGCCGAGCACGCACACCGTCAGTTCCGGTCGCCGGCGGCGCAGTTCGCTGTGTTCGTCGGTGAGGTCGCGCAGGTAGGCCCCGTGGTCGCCGGTGACGAGGCGGCCGAGCAGGCCGTGCCGGGCGAGTTCGGCGGTCAGCGGGTCGGTGAGCTGGGCGGTGGCGGAGTGGCCGGTGACGGCGACGGTGAGCACGGGGGTGTGCGGGTGGTGGGCGAGGACGTCCTCGGGGTCCAGCCGGGTCAGCAGGCTTCCGCAGCGGGTCAGTTCGTCGGCGGTCTGTTCCTCGGTGCGGTCGGCGGCGTCCGTGACCCCGGTCAGCAGCGGGGCCACGTCGGGGTAGGCCGCGGCCAGCCGGCCGGTGCGGTGCAGGGTGCGCAGTTCGTCGAGGGCGGTGGTCATCGGGTGTGCCCTTCTTCCCCGGGGTCGGCGGGCCGTTCCAGCGCCAGCCCCGCCTTGACCCATTTGCTGGACTCGACGACCACGGACAGAGCGCGCTCGCCCGGGGCCAGCCGGTCCATGAGCCGGTCGAGCTGGAGCAGGGGCAGGGCGTTGCCGGTGTTTCCGGTGTCGCGTACGCAGGAGACCTCACGGCAGCCGGACGGCAGGCCGAGGCCGGCGACGATCCGGTCGGTCATGTGTCCCGACAGCTGGGGCGGCAGGACGGCGTCGATCTGCTGCGGGGTCCAGCCCGCCGTGCTGAGCAGTTCCCACACGATCTCGCCGGCGAGGGCGGGTACCTCTTCCTCGATGGTCTTGTAGTCCTCGAAGAGCATCTGCCGGTCCGGGTCGGGTTCGGTGATCCCGTGCCAGCCCACGATCTGTCCCGGCGGGCGTCCGCGGCCCGCGAAGCGGTGCAGCAGGCCGTGCACGGCGAGGGCGTCGCCGTGCGGGTGCGCGGTGACCACCGCGGCCGCGGCTCCGTCGCCGAACAGGACGTAGTTGACGAGTTCCTGGCTGGCCAGGGTGGACGCGTCCCGGCCGGCTTCGAGGAAGCGGGCGGTGACGTCGCCGGAGACGACGAGGCCGGTGCGGTGGCCGCCGGCCAGCAGGGCGCGGGCCACGTCGAGGGCCTGGACGGCGCCCGAGCAGCCGGCCTGGATCTGGTAGGTGGGCAGGTGGTTGAGGCCCAGCCGGTCCGCGGTCTCGTTGGCGGTGGTGGGCAGCAGGGTGTCGGGGGTGGCGGTGGACAGCACCAGGAAGTCCAGGTCGGCGGCGGCCAGTCCGGCGGCGGCCAGCGCCCGGGCCGCGGATTCGGCGCACAGGTCGCCGAGGGTGTGGGTGACCTTTCCGGTCGCCAGGTCCCAGCCGAAGTGGCGGGTGCCGGTGCCCACGAAGAGGTCGATCCAGTCCTCGCTGATCCCGAAGGCGCGGCTCAGTGCCGCGTTGTCGACGGGTTCGGCGGGCAGCGCGCTGCCCGTGCCGACGATGTGCATGAGTGCGGTGCGTGCTGTCATACCGTGCCCCCCGTGCTGGTCAGCTCGCGTACGAAGGCGGCGAGGGCGCCCACGGACTTCAGCGCGGGCAGCAGTTGCGGCACGGTGATGTCGGCGCCCTGCGGGAGTTGCTGTTCGATCCGGTTCTTCAGCTGCATGATCATCACCGAGTCGAAGCCGAGGTCCTCGTACAGACGGGCCTCGGCGTTGACCTGTTCGCGTGCGTAGGCGCCGACCTCGACGACGGCTTCGATGACCGCGCTCAGGGCGGGGTCGGGCCGGGCCGCCGGGGTGTCGGGGCCGCCGGGGTGGGGCGGGTGGGTCACGCCGGTGCTCTCATGCCGCGGGGTGGTGTCCGGTGCGGCGGGCTGGGCGGCGGGCTGGGACGCGGCGGTCTGTCCGAAGCGGTGCGCGCCGGAGAAGACGTAGGGGGCGAGGCGTTCGGTGCGGCGGTGGGCCGGCTCGTACAGGGCGTCCCAGCACGGTTCGACGCCGCTCAGGTACAGGCCGCCCACGGTCTCGGCCAGGTCGGTGAAGGTGGCGGCCCGGCCGGGGGCGGGGTGCAGCAGCCGGATGCCCGTGGGCAGGCCGCCCTGCCGGGCCAGGCTCAGCAGGTGTGCGGCGGGGCCGAGTTCGACGAGGCAGGTCGGCGCGGCCTCGGTCATCAGGGCGGACAGCGCGTCGGCGAACCGGACCGGCTGCACGGCCAGGTCCGCCCAGTACGCGGTGTCCGGGATCTCGTCGCGCAGCATCCGGCCGTGGCGG
>NZ_JBEXHZ010000118.1:0-7436 GCF_040608315.1 Streptomyces sp. NPDC005195 | reverse complement strand
GGCACGGGCACGAAGCTGGGTGACCCGATCGAGGCGCAGGCGCTGCTGGCGACGTACGGGCAGGACCGGGACGCGGGCCGGCCGTTGTGGCTGGGTTCGGTGAAGTCGAACATCGGTCACAGTCAGGCCGCTTCGGGGGTGGCCGGGGTCATCAAGATGGTGCAGGCGATGCGGCACGGTGTGCTGCCCAAGTCCCTGTACGCCGACGAGGTGTCGTCGTTCGTGGACTGGTCGGCCGGTGCGGTCGAGGTCCTCTCCCAGGCACGGCCCTGGGAGGCGAACGGCCACCCCCGCCGGGCCGGCGTCTCTTCCTTCGGTATCAGCGGCACCAACGCCCACGTCATCATCGAACAGCCCGAACCCGTCCCCGCCGAGCCCGCCCCTACGGACGTGCCCGACCCCGCGGAGGTGAGTGTCCCCCTGCTGGTCTCGGCCCGCTCCGAGAAGGCGCTCGACGACCAGACGCAGCGGCTTGTGGCGCACCTTCGGGAGGCGGATCTGCGGGAGGCGGGTGCGCGTCCCGTCGATGTGGCCTGGACTCTGTTCCATCACCGTTCCGTGTTCGAGAACAGGGCGCTGCTGATCGGCTCGGAGGTCGTGGCTTCCGGTGTCGCCGCCTCCGCATCCCCGCCGTCCGCTGTCTTCGTGTTCCCGGGTCAGGGTGCGCAGTGGGTGGGGATGGCGGTGGAACTCCTGGATTCGTCGCCGGTGTTCGCGGCGCGGTTCGGTGAGTGTGCGGTGGCGTTGGACGGGTTCGTGGATTTCGATCTGCTGGATGTGATCCGTGAGGGCCGGTCGTTGGACCGGGTGGATGTGGTGCAGCCGGTGTTGTGGGCGGTGATGGTGTCGCTGGCGGCGTTGTGGGAGTCGTTCGGTGTGCGCCCGTCGGCTGTGGTGGGTCATTCGCAGGGTGAGATCGCGGCTGCTGTGGTGGCGGGTGCGCTGAGTTTGCAGGACGGTGCGCGGGTCGCGGCGTTGCGCAGTCGTGCGATCACCGCGTTGGCGGGACATGGCGGGATGGTGTCGGTCGCGCTCTCGCGTGAGCGGGCCGAGGAGTTGATCTCCGGCTGGGACGGCCGTATCTCGGTCGCGGCGGTCAACGGTCCGACCTCTGTGGTGGTCTCCGGTGACGCGGACGCCCTGGACGAACTCGTCGAGCAGGCGGCTGCTCAGGATGTTCGGGTGCGGCGGGTGGAGGTGGACTACGCCTCCCACTCCGCGCATGTCGAGCTGATCCGAGAGGAACTCCTCGATGTCCTGGCCCCGGTGGTGGCGCGGGAGCCGGTGGTGCCGTTCTTCTCGACGGTGACGGGTGGGTGGATCGAGTCGGCGGACACGGATGCCGCGTACTGGTACACGAACCTGCGCCAGACCGTCCAACTAGAGCTTGCGGTACGTGAGTTGGTGGCTTCCGGGCATGGTGCGTTCCTGGAGATGAGTCCGCATCCGGTGCTGACTGTTCCGGTCGCGGAGACGGTGGAGGCGGCCGGTAGTGAGGCCGTGGTCACCGGCACCCTGCGTCGGGGTCAGGGCGGACTCGCCCGCTTCTACACCTCCCTCGGCGAGGCCTGGACGCGCGGCGTCACCGTCGACTGGGCCCCTGCGTTCACTCCCTACGCGCCACGCCGAGTCGAACTGCCCACCTACGCCTTCCAACACCAGCGCTACTGGCTTGAGTTGCCGAAGGCGTCGGTGGCGGTGGTGGATCCGGTGGACGAGGCGTTCTGGAAGAGCGTCGAGGACGGTGACCTGGAGGGGTTCGCGCGCACCCTCGGCCTCGACGACCAGGAGTCACTGGGCGCGATCGTGCCCGCCCTGTCGTCCTGGCGCAAGGGACGTCAGGCCCGTTCCACCCTCGACAGCTGGCGCTACCGCATCGTCTGGCGGCCGAAGCCCGAACCGGGCACACCCGCCACCCTCGACGGCACCTGGCTCGTCGTCGTCCCCGAGGGGCAGGAGAACAGCGACTTCGTACGCGGCGTGACGTCAACGGTGGCCGAGCGGGCGGACGGTCTGCGCACCCTCGTCATCGGATCCCGGGAAGCCGAACGCGACCGGCTCGCCGACCTGCTGAGGCAGGAGGCGGCCCAGGGCCCCGTACACGGCATCGTCTCCCTGCTGGCCCTCGACGAACGGCCCTGGGCCGACGAGTGCGCCCTGCCCACCGGACTCGTCCTGATGACCACCCTGATCCAGGCGCTCGGCGACGCGTCCTTCGACGCACCCCTGTGGTGCGCCACCAGCGGAGCGGTCTCCGTGCACCGCAACGACACACTGAACCACCCGCTGCAGGCCATGGCCTGGGGCCTCGGCCGGATCGCCTCCATGGAGTACCCACAGCGCTGGGGCGGCCTGATCGACCTGCCGGAGACCGTGGACGAGCGGGCCGGCCGACGGCTCGCCGCCGCCCTGTCCGGACTCCTCGACGAGGACCACATCGCCCTGCGCCCCTCGGGCCTCTTCGCCCGCCGCCTGGTACGCGCCGGCGACGGCCCCCGCCCGGCCGGACCGGCCTGGTCGCCCAGCGGCACCGTCCTGGTCACCGGAGGCACCGGCGGCCTCGGCCGCCACGTCTCCCACTGGCTGGCCCGCAGCGGCGCGGAACACCTGGTCCTGGTCAGCCGGCACGGCCCCGAAGCCCCCGGAGCCACGGAACTCGTCGCAGAACTCGCCGAGTTGGGCACCCCGGCGAGTGTCGTCGCCTGCGACGTCGCCGACCGTGACGCCGTCCGCCGACTGGTCGACGACCTGCCCGGCGGCGGCACCCTGACCGCCGTCGTGCACACCGCCGGGATCATCGACGACGGTGTCATCGACGCCCTCACCCCGCAGCGCGCCCACGGCGTCCTGCGGCCCAAGGTGGACGCCGCGCTGGCCCTGCACGAGGCGACCCGCCACCTCGACCTCACCGCGTTCGTCCTGTTCTCCTCCATGGCCGGCACCCTCGGCCGCGCCGGCCAGGGCAGCTACGCCGCCGCCAACGCCTTCCTCGACGCGTTCGCCGCCAAGCGGCGCGCCGACGGCCTGCCCGCCACGTCCATGGCCTGGGGCACCTGGGCCGGCGGCGGCATGGTCAGCGAAGAGGTCGCCCAGCGGCTGCGCCGCGACGGCGTCCCGCCCATGGAACCCGAACTCGCCGTGTCCGCCCTCCAGCAGGCCCTCGACCAGGACGAGGAGTTCCTCGTCGTCGCCGACGTCGACTGGAAACTGGTCACCGCTCGCGCCTTCGCCGCACTGCGCGACTTCCCCGAGGCCCGCGCCGCCGCCACCGAGAGCGAACACACCGAGAAGGACACCGCGGCCCAGGACGGCCCGCCACTGCCGGCCCGGCTGCGCGGCCTCGCGCCCACCGAACGCCGAGCGGCGCTCCTCACGGAGGTCCGCCGCCAGGCCGCGGCGGTGCTCGGACACACCGACACCGACTCCGTGCCCGAGGGCAGGGCCTTCCGCGACCTCGGCTTCGACTCGCTGACCGCCGTCGAACTGCGCAACCGCCTCGCCGAGGCGACCGGACTGCGCCTGCCCGTCACCATGGCCTTCGACCACCCCTCGGCCACCGCGCTCGCCGCCCACCTCGACACCGAACTGTTCACCGACGGCCGGCAAACCGCCGCGGACGCCACCACGGGGGACCGGCTCCCGGACCGGGCACCGGCCGACGACCCGATCGTCATCGTCGGCATGGGCTGCCGCTTCCCCGGCGGCGTCACCTCGCCCGAGGAACTGTGGAGCCTCGTCGCCGACGGCACCGACGCCATCAGCGAGTTCCCCGACAACCGCGGCTGGGACGTGGACAACCTCTACGACCCCGACCCCGACAAGTCCGGCCACTCCTACGCCCGGCACGGCGGATTCCTCTACGACGCCGACCGGTTCGACCCCGCCTTCTTCGGGATCTCGCCCCGTGAGGCGGTGGCCGTCGACCCGCAGCACCGGCTGCTGCTGGAGACCTCCTGGGAAGCCCTCGAACGGGCCGGGATCGACCCCGAACTCGTCCGCGGCACCCAGACCGGCGTCTTCATCGGCTCCAACTACAACGACTACGGCACCCGGGCCCGCCAGGCACCCGAAGGACTGGAGGGCTACCTGGCCACGGGCAGCGCGAGCAGCGTCGCCTCCGGCCGCATCGCCTACACCTTCGGCCTCGAAGGCCCGGCGGTCACCGTCGACACCGCCTGCTCCTCCTCCCTCGTCGCCCTGCACCTCGCCGTACAGGCCCTCAAGTCGGGGGAGTGCGGTCTCGCCCTCGCGGGCGGCGTCACCGTCATCTCCACACCGGACACCTTCATCGAGTTCAGCCGGCAGCGCGCCCTGTCGCCCGACGGCCGCTGCAAGGCCTTCTCCGCCGACGCCGACGGCGCGGGCTGGGCCGAGGGCGTCGGCCTGCTGCTCCTGGAACGGCTCTCCGACGCCCGCCGCAACGGCCACACCGTCCTCGCGACCGTGGCCGGTACGGCCGTCAACCAGGACGGCGCCTCCAACGGGCTCACCGCCCCCAACGGCCCCGCACAGCAGCGGGTCATCCGCCAGGCCCTCAGCTCCGCCGGCCTCACCCCGGCCGACGTCGACGCCGTCGAGGCACACGGCACCGGCACCAAGCTGGGCGACCCCATCGAGGCAGGGGCCCTGCTCGCCGCGTACGGCCAGGACCGGCCCGCCGACCGGCCGCTGTGGCTCGGCGCGCTGAAGTCCAACATCGGTCACACCCAGGCCGCTTCGGGCGTCGCCGGCATCATCAAGATGGTGATGGCGATGCGGCACGGCGTCCTGCCCCGCACGCTGCACGCCGGGAACCCCTCACCGCACATCGACTGGTCCTCCGGCGCGGTACGCCTGCTCGACCAGGAACGCGACTGGACCCGGGGCGACGCCCCGCGCCGTGCCGGTGTCTCCTCCTTCGGCGTCAGCGGAACCAACGCCCACGTCATCCTCCAGGAACCCGAGCCCGCCGACGGCGCCCTCCCCGGGACCGCACAGCCGTCCGCCGGCCACGGCACCGACACCACCGGCGCCACCGACACCGCGGACAGCACCGACAGCACCGACAGCACCGGCAGCACCGGCGACCCGACGGACACCACGCCCGCGCAGGCATCCACGGCAACGGCAACAGCCCCGGCTCCGGTCGTGCCGTGGCTGCTGTCGGCCCGCGGCACCGCCGCCCTGCGCGAGCAGGCACGCCGCCTGCTCGACCACCTCGACCCGCCCCACGACGCACGCCCGGCCGACATCGCCCTGTCCCTGGCCCGCGGACGGACCGCCTTCGAGGACCGCGCCGCGGTCGTCGCCGACGACCCCGCCTCCTTCACCGAGGCACTGACCGCACTCGCCGAGGGCCGCGAACACCCGCTCCTCAGCACGGACCGGGCACGCACCGGCAAGGTGGCGTTCCTCTTCTCCGGCCAGGGCGCGCAGCAGCCCGGCACCGGAAGCGGGCTCTACGCCCGCTACGACGCCTTCGCCGACGCCCTCGACGCGGTCTGCGCACACATGGACCGCCACCTCGAACACCCCCTGCGCGACATCCTGTTCGCACCGGCCGGAACCCCCGAGGCCGCGCTCCTCGACCAGACCGCCTACACCCAGGCGGGCCTGTTCGCCGTGGAGGTCGCCCTGTTCCGGCTCGTGGAGAGCACCGGCCTCAAACCCGACGCCGTACTCGGCCACTCCGTCGGCGAGATCGCCGCCGCGCACGTCGCCGGAGTACTCGCCCTGGAGGACGCCTGCCTGCTGGTCGCCACCCGCGGCCGGCTCATGCAGGCACTGCCGGAGGGCGGCGCCATGATCTCCGTACAGGCATCCGAGCAGGAGGTACGGGAACTGCTCGCGGGCCACGAGGGCAGGGCCGCGATCGCCGCCCTCAACAGCCCCCTGGCCACCGTCGTCTCCGGAGACGAGGACGCGGTGACCGCCGTCGCCGACGCACTCGCCGCCCAGGGCCGCAAGACCCGGCGCCTGAACGTCAGCCACGCCTTCCACTCGCCCCGCATGGACGCCATGCTCGACGAGTTCACCGCCCTCACCGCCCACCTCCCGCACCACACACCGGCCCTGCCCGTGATCTCCGCCGTCACCGGCGCCCCCTACGGAGCCCAGGAGATCGCCGACCCCGCCCACTGGGGACGCCAGGTCCGCGAGGCCGTCCGGTTCGGCGACGGCGTGCGCACCCTGGAGGAAGAGGGCATCACCACCTACGTCGAGATCGGCCCCGGCGGCGTACTGACCGCCCTGGCCGGTGACTGCGTCACCGGCGACGCCACCCTCGTCCCGCTGCTGCGCCGCGACACCGACGAGAGCGAGTCCTTCACCACCGCACTCGCCCGACTCCACGTCCGCGGCCACGCACCCGACTGGGCCACCCTGCTCGCCCCCCTGGGCGCACGCCGGGTCGACCTGCCGACCTACCCCTTCCAGCGCGGCAGTTACTGGCTCCAGGCCACCCCCAGCACCCGCGACGTCGCCCACGCCGGACTGGAGGCCGCCGGGCACCCGCTGCTCGACATCGCCGTACCGCTGGCCGGCTCCGACGGCGTCCTGCTCACCGGCACCGTGTCCGTGGAACGCCAGCCCTGGCTGCGCGACCACGCACTCGGCGACAGCGTCCTCTTCCCGGGCACCGCGTTCCTCGAACTCGCCCTCCAGGCCTGCGAACGGGCCGGCGCGGCCCAGGTCACCGACCTCACCCTGGAGACACCACTCGTCCTGCCCCTCACCGGAGCCCTCCAGATCCAGGTCACCGTCGCCCCCTCCGACGGCTCCGCGGCCCGCGCCCTGACCGTGCACGCACGGCCCCTGAGCACCCACGACGACACGGCCCTGCCCTGGGTCCGGCACGCCGCGGGCACACTCGGCGACGAACCGGCCGGCCCGCCCGAGCACCTCGGCACGGCCTCCTGGCCGCCCGCCGGCGCCGAACCCCTCGACGTGTCCGATCTGTACACCCGCATCGCCGAGAACGGCTTCCACTACGGCCCCGCCTTCCGCGGCCTGCGCGCCGCCTGGCGCCTGGACGGCGAGGTGTACGCGGAGATCGCCCCGCAGGACGGCACCGCCCACGAACGCGCCGGGGACTTCACCGTCCACCCCGCGCTCCTGGACGCCGCCCTGCACACCGTGGCACTCGCCGCCGACGCCGACGGACCCACCGTCGTACCGTTCACCTTCACCGGAGTGACGGTGACCGCCGCCGGACCCGCCGCGCTGCGCGTACGCCTCACCCCGCGCGGGGACCACCAGTACGCCGTCCAGGTCGCCGACGCCACCGGCACGCCCGTCGCCGGCATCACCGGACTCGTCCTGCGCCCCGTCGACAGCACCCGGGCGGCCCACCCCACCGGCGCCGCCGGCCTCTACCGCGTGCGGTGGCTGCCCGCCGCCACGCACACCGGCACCGCCCCGGCACCGGCGCTTCTCGACGCCGACGCCGCCCTGACCGG
>NZ_JBEXHZ010000117.1:0-7469 GCF_040608315.1 Streptomyces sp. NPDC005195 | reverse complement strand
GGTGCCGCGAGAGTGGCACGCCGGGTGCGGGAAGAGGCCCAGAGAAACGGCTCGCTCGAAAGACGAGACCGCGCTCTGGGCCTACTTCACCACCGGCTGTTCTCACACATCAGCATCAACTGGCGGGGCAGGCCACTGACCAGCCACGAAGTCGTCGTCAGCACCATCGGGGCGACCACGACACGCAGCGGGCTGTCCGTCCACGCCGAGCTCGACCCCGGCGCCTACCCCACCGGCGTCACCGTCCCCGACACCGTCATGGAGCGCCTGCCCCTGACGCCGCACGAGTGGCACGGCACGTGGAACTACACGTTGCGCCCCGAACCACTCGCTCCCGAACCGTCCCCGCCCATTGCCGGGTTCGGGCGCTTTCCCACCGGGGACAAGCTCCCCATGTGGCTGCGGCACCCCAGCCTCACCGGACTCGAGGCCGCAGCCTTTGACGATCTCGCCGTCCGTTACCGAGCCTGGTGCGCCGAGCACCCGCCGGTCTTCCTGCCCGGCAAACGCCCCGACGGCGGCCCCGGCGCCGGCGGCAGACGGCTCTCCGTCTCCGACCAGCTTGTCGTCTTCCTCCTCACGAAGCGCTGGGCCATGGCCCAGACGCCACTCGCCGAGGCAACCGGCCTGGCCAAGAGCCGGATCGGCGCGACCCTCCGGGAGGTCACCCCCGTGCTCACCGCGCTCGGATACACGGTCCCGGTCGGCGCCCTCACCGTGACCACGGCACAACAGCTCGCCGACATCGCCGGGCACGACCTCACACCCCCGTAGCCCTCACCAAGATCTATGAGTTATTGATCGGCAGGTCCCTGAGTAACCGGGAGGACAGCTTCCCAATCGACGTTCGGCCAGGGGCCGAGGACAGGAGCGGGACCAAGGCCGCGGGTACGGAGTAGATATGTCCGCCCCGCTGGTGTGGGCTGTGGGGTGGCCACACCAAAGGCCACACCAGTGCAGGCACCCTGCCCTCATCCGGCCGTTGCGTAGTGTCCCGCCGGACTGGCTGCGCATGGCAGTACACAGGGACTGCGCAACGCTGTGACCAGCCGTGGTCGGGTCTGTGGTCGGGGCTAGAGCAGGGTTGCGCAGGTGGCGGTCCGCTGTGGTCGGCCCGTTGCGCACCGGCTGCGCAACGGCTCAGCCGGATGTGTTGTCCGGCTTGTCTTCTGGTCGGCAGAAGTTGCAGGTCTTGATGAACTCGCTGTCACGGACAGCGACGCGGAACTGGGCTACGGAGATCGGAGACGTCCTCCGGCTGGCCCTGGTGCAGCTGTCGACGTGGAGGACAGCGGGCTGAGGGTCTTTGGGGTGGCGCTTGATCTCCAGCATGTAGCCGTCTCCCGGCCCGGTGAGTCCGTTGGGAGGCCGTTCGGCGGGGAACGGCGGTGGCACCAGCGCCGGCCGCAGCTGCGGCCGCGGCGAGCGGGATGGTCGGCCGGCTGCCCGGAGGGCGCGCTGCACCTCCTCGCGCTGCAGACGGAGGTAGGTGCGGATGGTGTCCGTGTCGGCGAGCTGCCGGTCGAGGTGGGCGAGGATCGCGCGGGATCAGGCGGCAGATCGGACACGCGTTCGATTATATTCGAGCGCCCGGTACCTGCAGCCGCAAGGACCCGTCGAAGACTGGTGGCGGGGCGCCCGTCCGGGCTCGTGACATACCTGCACGGGATGGCGCCCGTCCGACAATCAGGGAGTGTTCTATTCTTTGTTCGAGGTGGTGAGTGTTCGCCGCCCGGATGAGGACACAGTGATGACGACCGCAGCGCCCCCGATATCGGATCCGGATCCCAGCACGATGCACTGCGCCGGCAGCCAGATCGGCCTGTGTGCGGGATGCCAGCGGCAGACCTGGCGCTACGGCCCCGGAGGCCTCCCTCTGTGCACCTGGTGCATGACTGATCAGCAGGCGCGGTGGGGCTCCGCGGTCCGTTTCAAGAGCACTCGCCCGTAGCCGTACCTTCATGGGCGTGCCGGTGATCATCGGCACTTCGGGTGCTCACTGCGCAGCGATCATGCGGACCGCCGGTCTGGCCTTGGCAAGGGTGGTGTGGCCGGTGGTGTGGCGTGGTAGGGAGTGGACCGTTCCCCCTACCGTCTTCCCTACCGTTCCTCCTACCAACTCCCCTACCGGCTTGTGCAGTAGAGCGGCCCGCGTTTGTGCAGGTCAGGCCCCTTGACCAGGCCCGACCGCGGGTCTCGACAACCCTCTCTCCTCTCCTCCTGCCCCTCTGCCTTGTGTGTGATGTCAGCGGCAGGTGGCAGGGTGGTGCGGCGTCGAGTCGAGAGGGTCCAGCGGGTTCGCGTGGGGTGCGCGGCCCGGCGCGGCCGGTCCGCGGCCCCGGGCGCCTGTCGGCGCCGGGGGCGGTGAGGCGGGGGTCGGGAGGGTATGGGTGTGGGTGGTTCGTTGACGTATCCGTACGGGTCGACCAGCGCGGTGCGCGGGCACGTGCTTGCCGCGCTCGGTGTGCTGAAAGTGGCGAGTGCCGATCAGATCCGCAGGCTGACCTGTCCGGGGCACAAGGACAGCAAGGGTGTGCGCAACGCCTGCCTGGACCTGGCCAAGCACGGACTGACGCTTTCCGAGGGCAGTGCCCGGGACGGGCAGAAGCTGTGGGGCCTGACCCCGCTCGGCATCACTGCCGCAGCCGAAGCACTCGGACGTCCGGCCGGGGACATGGGCGGCAACGCGCGTGGTGCGGCCCGCTCGGGTGCCCCGCACGCGATGGCCGTCAACGAGACCGTCATCGCGCTGACCGGCACCCAGCCCGCTCCCACACGCCCCATCGCGCGCACCACCCCAACTCCTGCCCCCGGGGCGCCCACAGAGCCCGCCACGCCAACGATCGCCGCCGAGCCCGCTGTCCCGCTGGGGTTCGGGTCGGTGTCGTCGTGGGCGACGGAGGTGGTGCACAACCTGCCGGGCACGAGCCGCACATGGCCCTCCGTCCGTGCGGACGCGGTCCTGCGGGCCCCGGAGGCCGGGCTGCCAGTGCTGCTGGTGGAGGTCGACCGGTGCACGGAGGCGGACGAGGTCCTGGCGGGGAAGTTCGTCCGCTACCACCAGTACTTCCGGGTGAAGGTCAAGGACCCCACGATCCCCGTAGCCCACGCGGTCCATGCGAGTCTGAGCGTCCCGTTGTGGCAGAGCCTCTACCCGCCGACGAGCCGGGACGGGTATCCGCCGATCGTCGTGGTGTTCGAGCCCGGTACCCGGCTGGGAGAGCAGGCGCTGAAGAACCGCATGAACCGGGTGCTGGATCTGACCCGCGCACACTGGGCGGGCACGTATCAGAAGCTCAGCGGCTTCGGTGGCGAGCCGGACGGCTACGTCGACTTCACCGACGCCATCCCGGTTCTCTTCACCACCCTCGACCGCATCCAGAATTCCGGGCCGCTCGCACCGGTGTGGTGGCGCTGCGGACACCGCCGGTGGGAAACCCTCACGGACGCCCTGGACAACCCCCAGGACCGCAGAGCCTGGCGCCGGCGTGAGGACGAACGCAGCGCAGCCCGGGAAGAACAGGAAGCCCGCCAGCGGGAAGAAGGAACGGCCCCCGCCGGGGACTGGTCGCAGCGGCACATTCCCGCTCAGCCCGAACCTGCCCTCCCACCCGCCCCGCCCTGCGAGACCTGCGGCGTGCTGCTCAAGGGACTTGGCGGTGAAGATCCTTCTGCCCCGCGGCCGGACGGGCGTACCTGCGAGGCGTGCCGCATCATCGAAGCCGCGCAGCCGCCTGCCGGCCTGTTCAAAGCCCTCTTCGGCCGCCAGGACAAACAACCCCGCGACGAGCCCCCGGCACGACTGTGACGGGCCACCCCGACTGCCGTGCCCCCCTAGCCAGGGCTGTGTGAGGCTGTCACAGCGGTTCGTGGACGGTCCTGGTGCTCGGGTACGACCACGGGTCCGCCGGCACCGGGGGGCGTGCTCGTCTTGGGGACATACCGCTGATGGGTCAATCCGATGTGCTGGTGTGTGTGGGGGAAAGACTGGCGTGGTGTTCAGATCATCCTGCGGAGTGCGAGAGGGCTTGCGGTGACCGAGAGCCCGGACGATTCGCCTTCGGGGGCCCGCCGGTTACGGCTGGGTACGGAGCTGGCGCAGATCGCTGAGCAGCTCGTTGCCCTGGCGCGGGGGCAGAACCGGCTGAATGAGCTGTATGAAGCGGTCATCAGCCGGGATCAGGACCTGTCGGACGTGCTGGAGTTGATCGTGCGTACGGCCATGGAGTTGGTCGGGGCCCGCTACGGCGCTCTGGGGGTGCTGGACGAGTCGGGCGAGCGGCTGCGGGAGTTCATTCCGGTGGGGCTTTCGGAAGCGGAGATCGCTGCGATGTCCGGGGTGGAGCTGCCGTCGGGGCGGGGGCTTCTCGGTTTCCTGATCACGCATCCTGAGCCGGTCCGGGTGAAGGACATCGCGGCGCATCCGGCGTCGGTTGGATTCCCGCCGGGGCATCCGCCGATGCGCTGCATGGTGGGAGCCGCTGTCAGTGTCCGGGGCAGGGTCTACGGGAACCTGTATCTGTGCGAGCGCCACGACGGACGCCCGTTCGATTCCCATGACGAAGCCATGATCGCGTCCTTCGCGGAAGCGGCGGGCCTCGCCATCGATGACGCCTCGTTGAGGCAGCAGGCCCGCCTCGATGCGGAGCAGTTCCAGCGGATGCTCCTGCCGCGGCTGCCGTCCCTGCCCCCGTTCGAGACCGCCGCTGTCTACCGTCCGGCTACCACGCCCCGCTACATCGGCGGGGACTGGTACGACGCCGCCCTCCTGCCCAATGGGGGCATCGCCGCGGTCATCGGAGACGTATCGGGCCATGACCTGCAGGCTGCCGCCGCGATGGCGCAGATCCGCAACATGCTCCTGGCCCTCGTCCACAACACCACCGTCAGTCCCGCGAAGGTCCTCGCCAGACTCGACGACACGGTCGAAGCCCTCACGGCCAACCCCGTCACCACCATCTGCCTGGCCCGCATCGAACCCACACCACCCGCCGACACGCGAACCGGCTGGAGACTTCGCTGGAGCACCGCAGGCCACCCCCCGCCCCTGCTGCTCACACCCGACGGACAGGCCCGCTATCTCGCAGCGCAACCCGACCTGCCGATCGGCGTCGACACCGGCATCACCCGCCGTGACCACACGCGGCGTCTCCCGCCCGGATCCACCGTGATCTTCTATACCGACGGCGTGACCGAACACCCCCACCAGCCCCTCGACCGGACCATGGCACGCCTGGCCGCACAGGCCGCCGCACACGCCCGTCTGCCCCTGCAGGAACTGCTCGACACCCTCGCCGACCACCACCCGAGCGACGGCCACGACGACATGGCCCTCCTCGCTGTCAGAATCCCTGCACTGCGCGACGCTGAAAAGACCGGTGATCAAAGCATTCACGATGCCGACCAACGATGAATACGACAGCCACGCAAACCGCGCAATACGCCAAATATTTCTATGAAAATACATGGTGAGGGCCCGAGACCGGGCGGGGATCGGGCCCTCAGGAATCGCATGCCTAGCCGTGGGGCGGTGCGGCGTGCGATGTCTTCTCAACGATCGCTGCGGGTTAAGGGCACGCGACGAGCGCCAGGCGGAGCGAGAACGTCAAACGGCACAGGAGAAGGCGCGACGGGCCGCTGCCGACGAAGGCTGGGACCAGCCGCGCGTTCCCCGGCAGCCCGAACCCGTTCTCCTCCCGCCGGGGCCACCCTGCGAGACCTGCGGCGGCCCGCTCAAGGGATTTGGCGGCACTGACCCTTCCGCTCCGCCGGCGGACGGACGCACCTGCGAGGCCTGCCGCATCACCAGCGAAGCCTCGCGACCCACCGGAGTGTTCAAAGCTTTTCGGCCGCCAGGACAAACAACCCCGCGACGAACCCCCAGCACGGCTGCGACGGCCTGTCCCGGCCGCTGCGCCCCGCACTGGCGCCCGGGCCGCGTGAGGCCAGCCGTCACACAGCCGCCAAGCCCCACACGGCGCAGCCTCATTGCCCATGGCACGATGCTGACAGGCGCCCCGACACGCCCTGCACTGGGGCGCTCCTGACCGTGCGCAGCTGCCTCGCCCCCCGTCGGCGGCTGCGCACGGTATCCCGCTCGCCAGCCCCGGTGTCTTCAGTCCCAGTTGAGTCCGAGGCGGTGAGCACGGCGAGTTGGTCCGCGGTGAGTTTCCCGTTCACGACAACCAGGTCTCCGGAGGCCGGCTGTCATCCAGTCGCCGTGTTCAACGCGGTGCGGTCGCGTGCCCGGTGCCACGATGCCGGCGGGTGCCCCGCCACGCACGGCACAGCACAGGGAGCGCCGGCCGACGCTCGTTCACAACGATCGCCAGGGAGTTTTCCGTGCAGGCAATTCCGTTCGATCAATGGGCTCTTGGCTGGGCTGTCAGTGCCAGGAAGGTTTCCCACGGTGCCGTTGTGGCCGGACTGGTGGTAGACCTCGCCGCCGATCCGCGCGCGCTCTTCGCCGACCGACGGTGGTCTTCCCTTTGAGCCCCGCGGCCCGGGCCCTCAGGGTCTCACCCGTGATCATTCGCACGGCTCTGCACCGACTGGCCGAAGCCGGCCTGATCCGCTTCCGGGCTGAGGACCACCCGGACGGATCACGGATAGCAGTCACCCTCCTGCCTCCCACCGCGTGACCGGATTGCTAATTAGGAAAGTCCGGAATGTGCAATTACGTGACCGCCGAGCCGCTCGGGATGGGAAGAATTTACGTCACGAGATGGCCGCAAATAGAATCTTTATGAGTATGGTGAGGGTGAGCTAAGCCAAGTACAGTGCACGCCGCTCGATAAGCGGGAATTCGCCCGCGATCAAAGGGGAATTTAATGAAAAGGCGCGGAATAGTCCTATTGGCAGTCGCATCAGCGTGCGTGATGGCAATCACGCCGTCAGCGCACGCCCTTGACATTGCGACCAATACACGTGTACAGACCATCGCTCTGCATCCGGACCTGGGAGCCGTGTCATGCATAGAGCGGACAATTAAGCTCGACCCGTATTGGTACAGGTGGTATCAAGACGCTTCAATTCCGGCAACGACCGTTGAGGGTACCGGGCCTCGCGACATCAAGCTGGCCGGGGATACTTACCAGTGGAAAGACTGCCTTTACTATGAATCCGCCGACTCGTATACCCAGCTTTCCATCCTGACGCGCCAGTCGAACGGTGCCCAGGCAACGATCGAATCTGACGGCCTCCGCTTTACACCCCAGGGCGGTGCGACGGTAAGGGGCAGTTGGGGAAGCGTGCTGGAGCCCCTTCACTCGTAGTCTTCCTGCCTGGTCATCCCAGCACTCGGCGCCCCTCGTCGTGCGCGGCCTCTCTCCTCGTCAGGCCGCGCACGGCACCCCGCCACCAACCCCGATGTGGCCTTCCCCTCGTAGCGTAGAGACCGTGACTGCAGGGGAAGTTGAGGGTCATGGCAGGCAAGAGGCGGAAGTTCGACGCGGAGTTCCGTGAGGGGG
>NZ_JBEXHZ010000116.1:0-7501 GCF_040608315.1 Streptomyces sp. NPDC005195 | reverse complement strand
CCCGCCCCGGGACCCGAAGGGGTGGCTGGTCACCGTGGCCTGGCGCCGGTTCCTCGACGCGACCCGGGCGGACGCGGCCCGCCGCCGGCGCGAGGAATCCGTAGACGAGGAGCCTGCGCCCGGGCCGGCGCCCGCGGTGGACGACACACTCCAGCTCTACTTCCTGTGCGCCCACCCGTCGTTGACGCCGTCGTCCGCGGTCGCGCTCACACTGCGCGCCGTCGGTGGGCTGACCACCCGCCAGATCGCGCAGGCCTACCTGGTGCCCGAGGCGACCATGGCGCAGCGCATCAGCCGGGCCAAGCGCACCGTCGCCGGCGTGGTGTTCGACCAGCCCGGCGAGGTCGCCACCGTGCTGCGTGTCCTCTATCTGGTCTTCAACGAGGGCTACTCGGGCGACGTCGACCTCGCCGCCGAGGCCATCCGGCTCACCCGGCAGCTCGCTGCCGCGATCGACCACCCCGAGGTGGCGGGGCTGCTCGCCCTCATGCTGCTGCACCATGCGCGGCGCGCCGCCCGGACCGCGTCCGACGGCAGCCTGGTGCCGCTCGCCGAGCAGGACCGCGGCCGGTGGGACACCGGGGCGATCGCCGAGGGTGTCGCGATCCTCCAGACCGCCCTCGCCCGCGACCGGCTGGGCGAGTTCCAGGCTCAGGCGGCCATCGCGGCACTCCACGCCGACGCGCCCACGGCCGAGGAGACCGACTGGGTGCAGATCGTCGAGTGGTACGACGAACTCGCGCGCCTGACCGACAGCCCGGTCGTCCGGCTCAACCGAGCGGTGGCCGTCGGCGAGGCCGACGGACCGCGCGCCGGTCTGGCGGCGCTCGCGACGCTGGACGGCGCACTCCCCCGGCACACGGCGGTGGCGACCTATCTCCACGAGCGGGGCGGCGACCGGAAGACCGCGGCGCGGCTGTACGCCGAGGCGGCCCGAAAGGCCCCCAACCTCGCCGAACGCGATCACCTGACGCGCCAGGCCGCCCGGCTCAACACCCGCGGAGCTCGCTGACGGACCGCGTTCGTATGCGCCCGGGACACCTGGCCCTGCCCCGTGGCCAGGAGTGGCCGGGGCAGGCCACGGACCTCCGGCGCCGGGCGAAGGTGCCTGTGGCGCGGCGACCAAGTCACCGTTACGGACGACCGGTTCGCAGGTCACTTCCGCTCGTCACCGGTCGATCGGGGCACGCATCACAGCCGAGGCATCGGGGCGGTCGGTCACCGTGACATGGTTCCTGTTCCGCACGTCCATGCGGGATGTCCTCGCCCCGCCTGGAGCCTGAAGTCTCAAGCGTCCACAGGCTTCGCTCGGTCCAGCGGAAGCCGAGACGGCGTGTGACACGGAGCGACGGCATCGGCACCAAGGATCACGACAACTCTCCCCAATGTGAGAGATATGCCCGATTTAAGTATTTACGTGGATCTTATGGGTAGAGGGTGGATGTATCCCCTCTCCCATGGAGGCCCATCATGACGTCAACCCATCACGCACCCATCGAAGAACACCCCGACCTGATGGAGCTGCGAGCCCAGCACGACCGTGCCGCCACCACCCCACGCGCCCAGATGATCGAGGCTCTGGCCCTCATCACCGGCCTGTACCTCGCCGCGTCCCCCTGGATAGCCGGCTTCAACGGCGCCACCACGCTCGCCATCACCAACCTCATCGCCGGCATCGCCTACATGCTGCTCCTGGGAGGCCTCGGCAGTTCCTACGAGCGCACACATTCCATGGCCTGGGCCGCCGCCGTCATCGGCATCTGGACCTGTGTCGCCCCCTGGGTCGTCGCGGGCGACGTCGCCCACACGCGCTCCATCACCAGCAACCTGATCACCGGCGCCATCGCGACCGTCCTCGCCATCGCCGCGGCCGTTGCCACCCACGGTCACGCCGAGGGCCGCCGCGGCACCCGCGACCGTGACGACCGCCGCAGCACCCGCAATCAGGACGACCGCCGCGCCATGCCCCTCGGACGCGACGACCGCTGACTCCTTCGATCCCCGCGCCGCCAGGAGGACCGCACGTCCTCCGCCTCCTGGCGGCCAGGGACGCGGTCGGCAGCGTGCCGCCACATCGGCGGAACAGCGCCGATCAGGAAGCGACCCTGGCGGTCAGTCCGTAGTCCAGCTCCGAGCCGTCGACCAGCACGGCCTCGATCGTCCGTGTTCGGGGGTCGATGTCTGCCACGATCCCGTCCCCGGCATAGCGG
This sequence comes from Streptomyces sp. NPDC005195, assembly GCF_040608315.1. Classification (NCBI taxonomy): domain Bacteria; kingdom Bacillati; phylum Actinomycetota; class Actinomycetes; order Kitasatosporales; family Streptomycetaceae; genus Streptomyces; species Streptomyces sp. NPDC005195. The sequence goes on along the minus strand of NZ_JBEXHZ010000116.1, from coordinate 5,291 downwards.
GGGTAGCCCGAGGCGCCGGTCTCGCCCGTCGCCTCGACGACTGCCGACCGCACGGCCGAGTTCTCCACCGGGGCACCGCCGCTGTTCTCGACGTGTTCGGGGGCCAGGACGATGTGGAAGCGCTGCGGCTCGGTAGTCATGTTCCGGTATCTAACAGACTCTCCCGCCCACTCTGAACCAGGCGCACGACGGGCTCGCGCGAATGGGCTCGTTCCGGACGGCAGGTTCCTCTCCCGGAAAGGGCCGACCCGCTATGACCGGTACCGGCGAGCCCGAGGCCTCCCGCGGCATCTTCACGGGGAAGGCTATCGGTAAGGATGTCCACGCGACGCGCGACGACGACCGCGACCGCGGCGCTCAGGGCCGGACCACCATCGCCGACGGGGTGGTCGAGAAGATCGCCGGCACGGCAGCCCGTGAGGTGATCGGCGTCCACGCGCTGGGCGGCGGAATCGCCAGGGCCTTCGGCGCCGCGCGGGAACGGGTACCCGGCACCGCCAAGTCCGTCTCACGTGGGGTCAAGGTCGAGGTCGGCGCGACACAGACGGCCATCGATCTGGAGATCGTGGTCGACTACGACGTCTCCATCAAGGACGTCACGGGCGCCGTGCGGGAGGGCGTGATCTCCGCCGTCGAATGGATGACGGGCTTGGAGGCCGTCGAGGTCAACATCGCGGTCAGCGACGTGAAGCTTCCCGCTGAACCCGCTGAACCCGCTGAATCCAATGAAGAGAACGAAGAGGAGCCGTCGCCGCTGCGGTAGCCGGTGTCCGGGCGGCAGTACCTGCGGCACGAGCAGTGCGGGAAGCTCCGGTCGCGGCGTACGCGCTCCTATTGGAGTGCGTGGACCGCCGCCGAGAAGAGCAGGGGCATCCGGGACGCCGCGGGGACGATGAGTCGGGCGGTGCCGGGACGGCGGCTCGCGGCCAGCAGGGCTCCGGTCAGCAGCCTGTGACGCCGGGTCAGCCGCACCCAGGCACCCTCGTACGCGCCCGGCCGTCCGGCGGCCAGACAGTGGACGGCGGCCCCGGCCGACGCCAGCGCGAGAGCGATGCCCTCACCGGTCAGGGCGTCCAGGTAACCCGCGGCGTCGCCGACGAGCAGGACACGGCCGGCGATTCTGCGCCGCACCCGCTGCAACAACGGTCCGGCGCCACGTACCTCCGTCGCGGCCGGCCCTCGCAGCGACGCGGTGAGAGCGGGGAAGCCGGCCAGGTGATCGTCGTACCCGCGGCGGCTGTCGCTGAGGACCGCGACGCCCACCAGGTCGTCCCCGACCGGTGTCACGTAGGCCTCGCCGTGCCGCGACCAGTGGACCTCCACGAAGTCCGTCCAGGGCTCGGCGCGGTAGTGCCGGCGCAGCCCGTACCGGCCGTGGGGACGGCCCGGCAGTTCCAGCCCCAGGCTTCGGCGCACCGGGGAGTGCAGGCCGTCGGCGGCGATCAGCCAACGGGCCGTGATGCCGGCGGCGGTGACCGTGTCCGCGCTCTGGTGAACCTCGCCGACCTTGCCGGGCAGCATCCGCACACCGAGGCCGAGGGCCCGCTCGTGCAGTGCGGAATGCAGCGCGGTACGGCGGATCCCCAGGCCGCCGAGGCCGCGGAAGGTCGCTTCGGCCCGAGCGTCGCCGTCCAGGTACCGGATGCCGCGCAGTGCGCGGCCGGTGACCTCGACGCCCAGTCCTCGCAGCGCGGCGACACCGCCGGGCATGACACCTTCTCCGCAGGCCTTGTCCACAGGCGCTGTCCGTGGTTCGACCACGACGGCCTCCAGGCCGGCGAGCGCGGCGTGGATGGCGGCGGCCAGCCCGGCCGGGCCGCCACCGCCCACGAGTACGTCGATCACGCGGGCGACGGCGTGGCCGGGTGAGGAGCGGCAGCGGTGGCCAGCGCCCGGTTCTCACAGCGGATGCGCACGGTGAGCAGCACGCCGTCGAGCACGGTGAACATGGCCGCGGTGAACCAGGCGGTGTGCACCAGGGGCAGCGCCACGCCCTCGGCGACGACGGCCAGGTAGTTCGGATGCCGCAGCCACCGCCAGCGGTAGGGGCCGCTCCTCACCAATGGCAGGCCGGGGACGACGATCACCCGGGTGTTCCAACGGGGCCCCAGGCTGTTGATGCACCACCACCGCAGCCCCTGGGCGGCCACCAGCACGGTCAGCATCGGCCAGGCCAGGGCGGGCAGAAAGGGCCGATCGGCCAGCCACACCTCGGCCAGGCAGCCGCCCAGCAGGCCGGTGTGGAGGGCGACCATCGCCGGATAGTGGCCCTGCCCGGTCACCGTCGCTCCGCGGGCGGTGCTCCACCGTTCGTTGCGGCGGGCGACGACGAGTTCGGCGACACGCTCGGCGGCGACGGCGGCCACCAGCAGTCCGTACCAGATCATGTGTCCCGTGTCCTCCTGTCCTATGGGTTCGACGGGCCGGAGGAGTTCGACGGGTCGGGCCTACCAGCGCAACAGGACGAGTTCACAGGCGAAGCCGGGCCCCATCGCCAGCAGCACACCTGCCGTGCCCGGCGGCGGGCGGCGTTCGGCCAGGGTGTCGCGCAGTACGTGGAGCACCGAGGACGAGGACAGGTTGCCGACGTCCGACAGATGACGCCAGGTCACGTCGAGAGCGTCCTCAGGAAGATCGAGGGCCTCGGTGACGGCTTCCAGGACCTTGGGGCCGCCGGGGTGGCACACCCAGGCGGTCACGTCCTTGGGCTTCAGACCGTGATCGTCGAGGAATCCCTCGACGTCGTCGGCGAGATATCGACGCACCACGTCGGGGACCCGCGGGTCGAGGACCACCTGGAAGCCGGAGTCCTTGATGTCCCACCCCATGACGCGCCCGGTGTCCGGATACAGGTGGCTGCGGGTGTCCACGATCGTGGGGCCGTCGGTCCCGGCCGGGCGGTTGGCGCCATGGGCGACGACAGCGGCGGCGCCGTCGCCGAACAGCCCGGTGGCGACCATGTTGGCCATGGAGGCGTCGTCGCGCTGGAAGGTGAGCGAACACAGCTCGACCGACAGCAGTACCCCCACGTCGTCGGGCCGGCCCAGCAGGTGGTCGTGCATGCGGGCCAGGCCCGCGGCGCCACCGGCGCAGCCAAGACCGAACAGGGGCAGTCTCTTGACGTCCGGCCGCAGTCCGAGGCGGCCGGCCAGCCGCGCGTCGATCGAGGGTGTGGCGATGCCGGTGACGGAGGTGAAGACCAGCAGGTCGACATCGGCCGCGGACAGGCCGGCCAGGTGCAGCGCGTCTCGCACGGCCTTGGCGCCCAGATCCGTGGCGGCGGCGATGAAGACGTCGTTGGCGGCGCCGAATCCGTCGAGCTCCCCGTACTGTTCGAGCGGCAACGTCATGTGGCGCGAGCGGACCTTGGCGCTGCGGTGCAACCGGTCCAGGACCCGGCGGTCGGTGCCCGTGGGCAGACAGGTGCGGGCCACCATGTCGGTGATCTCGGACTGGGTGCGTCGGTGCGGTGCGAGGGCACCGTGAACAGCGGCGATCCGCGTCATTTGCTTCCCGTCCGGTTACCGACTGGGGTGGTCTGCTCTGCACGTGTTCCCCGGACCGGTGGTCCGACACCAGGGATCGCCCGTCCGGCCGTCCGTCCGTCCCGCGGTACGCGCGGTAGCCGGGCGAGATGACGGTCCGGCCGCCCGGGGCGCCCCGCGGATCATGTCGGGGTTCCTTCGCGAATCCTGGTCCAGGCACGACCACTTCGTGGCCAGGACGTACTCGGGCCCGGTTCACTGACCTGACAAGGACACTGAAGGAAAAGGCCGGGGACGCCTACGATCGGGCGAATGGGCACTTACGAGGAGCCGACGGCCTGCCGCACGACCTCGACTGGGGCCGACCGGGTGGGCGGCCTGGCCGGGGCATGCCATCCCGGTCCCGTGGTGACGGTCACCGCCTTGGCGGCCGCGCTGGCCGTGACCGCGGGGCAGGGTGCCGCGCGCTGTGCCCTGACCACCGCCGCGGTGGTGACCGGGCAGTTGTCCGTCGGCTGGTGCAACGACGCGTTCGACGCGCGCCGGGACATCGCCGCGAGGCGTCGGGGCAAACCTGTCGTCGACGGCACGGTGGGCGTGACGCAGGTGTGGGTGGCCGCTTACGCGGCGCTGGCGCTGTGCGTGCCGTTGTCGTTCGGCTGCGGCCTGCGGGCGGGTGTCGCGCACCTGACCGGAGTGGCGGCGGCCTGGGCGTACGACCTGCGGCTCAAGGCGACGGTGTGGTCCTGGGCGCCGTACGCGGTGGGTTTCGCCGCGCTCCCCGCGTTCGTGACGCTGGGTCTGCCAGGACAGCCGTGGCCGGCCTGGTGGCTCGTCACCGCCGGAGCGTTCCTGGGGGTCGGGGCCCACCTGGGTGATGTGCTGCCGGACATTCGCGCAGACCTGGCGACGGGTGTACGGGGGTGGCCCCAGCGGCTGGGTCCGGACGGCGCGCGGCTGCTGCTGCCGGTGCCACTGGTGACCGCGTCCGCGGTCCTGGCGCTGGGACCTCCCGGACCGCCCGGCAGGTGGGGAGTGGCGGCTCTCGCGGTGGCGGGCCTGGTCGCGGTGGCCGGGACGGCGCTCGGACGCCGCCGGGAGCGGGTGGCGTTCGCGGCCGCGGTGGCCGTGGCGGTGGTGGACGTGGCGTTACTGCTGCTGCGCGGCACCGGGATCGCTTGACCGGTCGACCGGGCCACCGGGATCGCGCCTCGCGACGCCCACGGGCGGCGGCAAGCTTTCCGGCTTCCGGTGCGGGCACCTGCCCGCGGGCTGTAGCGCGGTGTTCCCCGGCTGTTCCAGGAGCGTCCCGGCGTGCGCCCAGGGCCCGTGCCCCACACGCTGGGGGGCATGGTCCCACCCCAGTCCGTGATCGTGTATCCGCCCGGAGACGACGGCGGTCGACGTGTCCGCGTGGGCGAGCAGTTTCTCGGCATGGCGTACGGGCTGCTCGACGTCGCGGACTTTCTGCGGCGCGCGGGCCTGGAGGAAGAGGAAGCGGACAAACAGCGGGTCGCGACGTCCGAGCTGATCGAGTGGCGGGGTGGCGGGCCCGACGTGTGGGAGCACTGACCTGCGCCCGGCGGAGGGCGGGCGGTCAGGAGGAGGTCGACGAGACGGTGGAGGGCGGTGGCCGGGCGCGTCGGGTGGACGGAGGTGATGACGGCGAGGCAGACGCGTACGTCGTCCACGCCGACATCGGAGCGGACGGCACCGGCGGCACGGGCGCGATCGACGGGCTGACGCCGTGCTCGCGCCCGCTCGCTGCGGTCGGCGGTCGGCGGTCGGCGGTCGGCGGTCGGCGGT
>NZ_JBEXHZ010000115.1:0-7560 GCF_040608315.1 Streptomyces sp. NPDC005195 | reverse complement strand
GCCCCGGCGCCCCCCCCCCCGCGCCTAGCCCCCCCCCCCCCACGGTTCCGGACAGCGCGCCTGTGACGGGACCGAACGGATTGGAGTCCGGGCTTCGGGACACAAGCATCAGGTGCTGAAGATACTTCTGGTTGTCCTGCTCGGCTCGCTGGCGACGGGCGTCTCGGTCATCGCCGTCCTCGTCTCACCCTGGTGGTGGGCCGCGGCCGTCCCGCTGCTCCTGCTCGCGCTGGTGGCCGTCCACGACCTCGTGCAGCGCCGGCATTCCGTCCTGCGCACCTACCCACTGCTCGGGCATCTCCGCTACGCGCTGGAGGCGCTGCGGCCGGAGCTCCAGCAGTACTTCATCGAGCGCGACTTCGACGGCCGCCCCTTCGATCGTGACACCCGCAGCATCGTCTACGAGCGCGCCAAGGGCACCGATGCCGAGGAACCGTTCGGCACCGAACTCGACCTGTACCGGACGGGCAGCGAGTTCCTCACCCCGTCCATGGCCCCCCGGCCGGAGCCCACCGACGCGCCGCGTGTCCGGATCGGCGGACCCGAGTGCACCCGGCCCTACGACATGGCGCTGCTCAATGTCTCGGCGATGAGCTTCGGCTCGCTGTCCGCCAACGCCGTGCTCGCCCTCAACACCGGCGCGCACCTGGGCGGTTTCGCCCACGACACCGGCGAGGGCGGCCTCTCCGAGTACCACCTGAGGCCCGGCGGAGATCTCGTCTGGGAGATCGGCACCGGGTACTTCGGCTGCCGTACGGACGACGGGGACTTCGATCCGCGGCAGTTCGCCGAGAAGGCGGCGCACGAGCAGGTCAAGTGCGTGTCGCTGAAGATCAGTCAGGGGGCCAAGCCCGGCATCGGCGGAGTGCTGCCGGGTGCCAAGGTGAACGCGGAGATCGCCGAGGTCCGCGGCGTCCCGCAGGGGGAGACCGTCATCTCACCGCCCTACCACCGCGTCTACTCCACACCGCGCGAACTGGTGCGCTTCCTGGCCCGGATGCGTGAACTGGCCGACGGCAAGCCCGTCGGGTTCAAGCTGTGCGTCGGCTCGCGCCGTGAGTTCCTCGCCGTGTGCAAGGCGATGCTGGAGGAGGACAGCACGCCGGACTTCATCGTCGTCGACGGAGCGGAGGGCGGAACGGGCGCGGCGCCCCTCGAGTTCGCGGACAACGTCGGCCTGCCCCTGGGCGAGGGGCTGATGACCGTGCACAACGCCCTGGTGGGTGCGGGGCTTCGCGACCGGATCCGGATCGGTGCCAGCGGCAAGGTGGCCACCGGCAGTGACCTCGTCAAGCGCCTTCTGCAGGGAGCCGACTACACCAACGCCGCCCGCGCCATGATGTTCGCGATCGGATGCATACAGGCCCAGCGCTGCCACACCAACACCTGTCCCGTCGGGGTCGCCACCCAGGACGAACGGCGCGCCCGCGCCGTCGACGTGCCCGACAAGTCCCAGCGCGTACGGCGCTATCAGCGCGCGACGGTCAGGAGCGCGCTCCAGATCATGGCCTCGATGGGCGTCGAGGAGCCGCGCGGTCTGCGGCCCCACATGCTGCTGCAGCGGGTGAATCCGCACACCGTCCGCTCCTACGCGGAACTCCACGACTGGCTCGCCCCCGGAGAACTGATCGCATCGGCGCCCTCCGGCTGGGCATCCGACTGGCAGGCGGCCGACCCGGACCGCTTCGCCCGCTGAACCCGCTACTCATCGCTTCATCCGTCGAACCCGGCACCCGTTCCGAGGGGCCGCACCGAACCGAAGGGCACTCCCGTGGCACGAACCGTCGCCCGTGTGATCGTCGACGCACTCAGGGATCTGGGCGTCCAGCACGTCTTCGGCGTGGTCGGAGACGCCTTGAACCCGCTGACCGACGCGATCCGTACCACTGACGACCTGGACTGGGTCGGCTGTCGGCACGAAGAGGCCGCGGCCTTCGCCGCCGGAGCCCAGTCCCAGCTCTCGGGAACACTGGGGGTGTGCATGGGGACGGTGGGACCCGGCTCCGTACACCTCCTCAACGGGCTCTACGACGCGGCGAAGAGCCGGACCCCCGTCCTCGCGATCTGCGGTCAGGTGCCCCTCGCCGAGGTCGGCAGCGACTACTTCCAGGAGGTCGACAACGACCTGCTCTTCCGTGACGTGGCCGTCTACCGTGCCACCGTCTCCTCCCCGGACCAGATGCCGCGGATGCTGGAGTCCGCCGTACGCGCGGCCGTGAGCCAGGGGGGAGTGGCGGTGCTCACCGTGCCCGGGGACCTGGGCGACCAGGAACTGAGCGACGACCGGGCCGCCCGCTTCGCGCTCGACCGTCCCGTCACCCGTCCCGACGACCCCGCGCTCGCGCGGGCCGCCGAACTCCTCAACGCCGCCGACCGGGTCACCCTGCTCGTCGGCCGCGGAGCCCGCGACGCCCGGGCCGAGGTCCTGCGGACCGCCGAGGCGCTCGCGGCGCCGATGGTGCTCACCCTCAAGGCGAAGGAGGGGTTCGAGGGGGACAACGAGTTCCAGGTCGGCCAGACCGGTCTGATAGGCAACCCGGCCGCCGCCCACGCGCTCGACAGCGGCGACGCGCTCCTGATGCTGGGCACCGACTTCCCGTACCGGGACTGGTATCCGAAGGGGTGCAAGGTCGTCCAGGTCGACACCCGTGAGGAGCACCTGGGCCGCCGGGTTCCCGTGGACGTGGGTCTGACGGGCGACGTGGGCGCGACGCTGAGGGCACTGCTCCCGCTGGTGAGGACGGCCACGGACCGGGGCCACCTGGACGACGCGCGGGAACGGTTCGCCCACTGGCAGGAAGGTCAGCGGCGGCTGGCCGACCCGGGTCACGAGCGCCGCTGGACCGGGAAGCTGAGGGCTGTCCTGGACAACCGGGACCACGAGATCCGCCCCGAGGCGCTGGCCGCCGCGGTGGACGCCCACGCCGCCGAGGACGCCGTCTTCACCTCGGACACCGGAATGGCCACGGTGTGGCTCTCCCGCTTCGTCCAGATGCGCGGGTCCAGGCGCCTGATCGGCTCGTACAACCTTGGTTCGATGGCCAACGCGATGCCCCAGGCCCTCGGGGCACAACTCTGGGCGCCCGACCGCCAGATCGTCGCCTTCTGCGGCGACGGCGGACTGAGCATGCTGCTGGGCGACCTCATGACGATCAGGACGTACCGGCTGCCCGTGAAGCTCGTGGTCTTCGACAACCGCCGCCTGGGGATGGTCAAACTCGAACAGGAGCAGGCCGGACTGCCCGAGTTCGGTACGGAACTCGACAACCCCGACTTCGCCGCGGTGGCCACCGCGCTCGGCCTCACGGGTATCCGCGTCACCGACCCGGCCGATCTCGACGACAGCGTCCGCCGGGCCCTCGACACCCCCGGGCCGGTCCTGCTGGATGTTCTGACCAATCCGCAGGAGGTGGCCGTGCCGGGCAAGCCGACCGTGTCGCAGGGGTGGGGCTTCGCCATCGCCAAGGTCAAGGAGATCCTCCCGAGCCACGAGGGCTGACGGGGACGCTCCGCGGGCTCTCGCTGGGCCGGACACGGGTCGCGGGCGGCCATGCGCCTCGTGACCGTCCTCGGTCCGGCCGGCGGCCTCATGGCGCGAGGTCGCCGTAGGCCCTCGTCTCAGTCATCCGCTGGACCATCGGGCCGGTCGCCGCCGCCCCGCGCTCCGACGCCCAACGCCTGCTGGAGGGTGGGATAGCAGGTGATGACGGTGTCGAGGCCGACGATCCGAAGGACGCGCAGGATCGAGGGGGAGGGCGCCGCCAGGCGTACCCAGCCTCGCAGGGCGGTGGCGGCGTGGTGGGCCCCGATGAGCGCGTTGATGCCGCTGGAGTCCATGAAAGTGACCTGACTCAGCTCCACCACGGTGCGGGCGGCCGCCTCGCCGTCGGGACCGAGGAGCGCACGCTGGACCTCGGTGCCGGTGGTGAAGTCGATCTCGCCGCGCAGAGCCAGCACAGCGATGCCCTCGGCGGTGGTGGAGCGGGTTACCGACAGCCGTGGGGAGTCCATCGCGGTCATCCTTCCGTGGGACAGGGCTCGGTGGGGCGTGCCGGGGCCGGAGCCCACGACGGTGGGTCGCCGTGGACGGGAACCCATCAAGGGTCCGTGCCCCGGTCTTCACCCGTCAAGAGATACAGGAAAAGATTTTCGCCCTTTCTTATACGTGAATGCTGCGTCTACTCTGGGATGATGCATGGAGTACCCGAGTCCCATACAGGCTGGACGTTCCTCACGAACCATGCCCGCGTGCTGGCCGCCATCGCGGAGGACCGCACCACGCGCATCCGCGACATCGCCGCGCGCTGCCAGCTCACCGAGCGGGCTGTCCAGAAGATCATTTCTGACCTGGAGGAGGGCGGCTACCTCACCCACACCCGGCAGGGGCGCTCGAACGAGTACCAGATCGAGGAGGGGACCCTCCTACGGCACCCGGCGGACTCCGGGCCGACGGTGGCCGACCTGCTGGCCCTCCTCGCCCGGCACGACGCCGAACACGGCGGCGCCGGCAACCGGCAGATGCGAGGGGCGTCCCCGCACGCACGTGCCACGGAAGGCGACCGGTGACGTCGGCGGCTCGCTCCCCGGGCGCTTAAGGCCGCGGCGCGGGCCGGCTCCCCACGCCGGCGTGACGGCGCCGGTGTGAGGGCGCCGGATACGAGGGCATGAGATGACACGAAGTAGCGCCGGACTCCCCAGGATCACGGAGGCGACGTTGAGGTCCGAAGCGGACATGACGCAGCAGGTTCCCTCGCCCCCCGAGGACTCGGCGGACGAGGTGCTGCGCCTGGAGGACGAGAATCTCCAGCTCAAGCAGGCAGTGCGGTCGCACGCCGTTGTCGATCAGGCCATCGGTGTCATCCTGGCGGTCGGCCGGCTGACTCCCGACCAGGGCTGGGACACGCTGCGGAGCATCTCCCAGAACACCAACGTCAAGCTGCGGAATGTGGCCGAGCTGATCGTCGAGTGGGCACGAACGGGACAGCTGCCCAGCGAGATCCGCGGCCAGTTGGAGCACGAGCTCGGACTCGGTGACCCCTCGGGCGAAGCGGAGTAGAACCCCTGGCCCCGTCTCTCGGGGCCCGGGACGTATCGCGCGGGTGTGCTCGTGAGGGTGCGATGGCCACGGAGCGGTGGACGCGGTGGCGGCCCCTCGATGGCGCACCGGCCCGAGTCGTGGGGCGTGGGGCGACAGGGCCCGGGTAGGCGTTGCACCGAGCCCGGTTCGGCGGGTCCGTGCACGCGGCCGGCGCCGGCCCTCCGGTCGGTTCCGGTACGCCGGTGCGGGCGGTGGGCGTGGCAGCGTCGTCGGCGAGGAGGCCGCCTGCTTGGCCGGTCCACGATGTGTTGAGGAGAAACGTATGGTGAGCGAGCCGTCGAACACCCCGAGCCTGATCGCCGGACGTGATCGCGGCCTGGGCCTGCCGGTGGCCGACCGGGTGGGCTGGGACCCGGTGGACGTGCGGGCGGTCGACACCGTCCGACTGCTGGCCGCGGACGCGGTGCAGAAGGCCGGGAACGGCCATCCCGGGACCGCGATGAGCCTCGCACCCCTGGCGTATCTGCTCTTCCAGAAGGTGATGAGGCACGACCCGGGCGACGACCGGTGGCTCGGCCGGGACCGTTTCGTGCTGTCGTGCGGGCATTCGAGCCTGACCCTGTACATCCAGCTCTACCTGGCCGGATACGGGCTTGAGCTGTCCGACCTCCAGGCGTACCGCACCTGGGACTCGGCCACACCCGGACATCCGGAACACCGCCACACGGCCGGTGTGGAGATCACCACCGGACCTCTGGGCCAGGGCCTGGCCGCCGCGGTGGGCATGGCGATGGCCGCGCGCCGCGAGCGTGGCCTGCTCGACCCGGACGCCGCGCCCGGTACCTCGCCCTTCGACCACCACGTGTACGTGATCGCCTCGGACGGCGACATGATGGAGGGCATCACCGCCGAGGCCGGATCGCTGGCGGGCCATCAGGAACTCGGGAACCTGGTGGTGTTCTACGACTCCAACCACATCTCCATCGAGGACGACACCGACGTCTCCTTCAGCGAGGACGTCCCCGCCCGGTACGCCGCGTACGGCTGGCACGTGCAGACGGTGGACTGGACCCGCACCGGCGACTACGTGGAGGACGTCGACGCGCTCCTGGCCGCGATCGAGGCGGCCGGAACGGAGACGGGGCGCCCCTCGCTGATCATGCTGCGCACGCTGATCGGCTGGCCGGCCCCGACCAAGCGGAACACCGGAAAGGCCCACGGCTCGGCGCTCGGTGACGAGGAGGTCGCCGCGACCAAGAAGGTGCTGGGTTTCGATCCCGAGCGCGCGTTCGTCGTCGAGGACGAGGTCCTGGCGCGGACCCGCGCCGCCTCCGACCGCGGCCGTGCGGCGCACGCCCGGTGGCAGGAGGCCTTCAGTGCCTGGCGGGAGGCGAACCCGGACCGCGGGACACTGCTGGACCGGCTGCGGGCACAGGAACTGCCCGAGGGATGGACCGAGGCGCTGCCCGAGTTCCCGGCCGACCCGAAGGGAATGGCCACCCGGAAGGCCTCCGGCGAGGTCCTCACCGCACTCGCGGGCGTACTGCCGGAACTCTGGGGAGGCTCGGCCGACCTGGCCGAGAGCAACAACACCACGATGGACGGCGAACCGTCCTTCGTACCGGCCGGCCGGCAGACCAAGGAGTGGAAGGGCGGCCCGTACGGGCGCACTCTGCACTTCGGGATCCGGGAGCACGCCATGGGCGCGGTACTCAACGGCATCGCCCTGCAGAGCCTGACCCGCCCGTACGGCGGCACCTTTCTCACCTTCTCCGACTACATGCGTCCCGCCGTGCGTCTGGCGGCGCTGATGCGGTTGCCCACCACCTACGTGTGGACCCACGACTCCATCGGCCTCGGCGAGGACGGGCCCACCCATCAGCCCGTCGAACACCTCGCCGCATTGCGCGCCGTCCCGGGTCTGGACGTCGTGCGTCCCGCCGACGCGAACGAGACCGCCGCCTGCTGGCGCGCCGTCCTCGAACACACCGACCGCCCCGCGGGGATGATCCTGACCCGTCAGAACCTGCCGGTCCTGGACCGGGACAGCGGGGAGTTCGCCGCGGCCTCCGGTGCGGCGCACGGTGGTTACGTCCTTGTTGATGGCACCGATGGCACCGATGGCACCGATGGAGCCGGCACCGTGCTGCCGGACGTCATCCTCGTCGCGACCGGCTCGGAGGTGCGGATCGCTCTCGACGCCCGCGCCCGACTGGCACGTGAGGGTCTGAGGGCGCGCGTGGTGTCCATGCCGTGCCGGGAGTGGTTCGCCGCCCAGCCCCGGGACTACCAGGACGAGGTGCTGCCGCCCGCGGTACGGGCACGGGTCAGCGTCGAGGCCGCCGTGGGACAGGGCTGGCGCGACGTGGTGGGAGACGCGGGGCGCATCGTCAGTCTGGAGCACTACGGCGCCTCGGCGGATTACCAGCGCCTCTACAGCGAGTTCGGCATCACGGCCGAAGCGGTGGCGGCCGCCGCCCACGACAGTGTCCGCGACGCGGCCGGCGTGCCGCGCCCAGGAG
>NZ_JBEXHZ010000114.1:0-7562 GCF_040608315.1 Streptomyces sp. NPDC005195 | reverse complement strand
CCAGGCGCAGCGCGTACGCCTGGAGGCAGGGGCCCTGGCCGATGTCGGCGAACGGCTGGCCGGACCACCAGGCCAGTGCGGCCTGGAGGCGTTCGGTGGCCGTGTGGGCGTCGCCGGTCTCGATCGCGGACCGTGCCTGGACGGTGAGCCGTTCGAACTCCTCGGCGTCGTAGTCCCCGGGGGCCACCCGCAGGATGTAGCCGGTGGCCCTGGTGACGAGCGGTCCCGTTCCGGCGGCCGTCTCGTCGTCGCTCTGCAGGAGTTTGCGCAGCTGGTAGACGTAGGTCTGGACGGTGGCGGTGGCGCTGCGGGGCGGGGTGCGCTCCCACAGTTCGCCGGCGATCGCGGAGATGGACACCAGGGTGTTGCGGCGGGCCAGCAGCAGCGCCAGCATCTGGCGGACCTTCGGGGCGGTGGGTGTCACGGGCCGTCCGTCCCGGGTCACCTCGAGCAGTCCCAGGGTGCGGAAGGTCAGCATGCGGGGGCCTCGGTCGCGGCCCCGTCGGCGTCGGTGGCGGCGGGCTCCCACCAGTCGCGGTTGTCGCGGTACCAGGCGACGGTCTCGGCGAGGCCCTCGGTGAAGTCCTTCTGCGGCTTGTAGCCGAGTTCGGTGTGGGCCTTGCTCCAGTCGACGGAGTAGCGGCGGTCGTGGCCCTTGCGGTCGGTGACGTACTCGACCTGGTCCCAGGACGCGCCGCACGCCTCCAGCAGCCGTTCGGTGAGACGGCGGTTGTCGAGCTCGGTGCCGCCGCCGATGTTGTAGATCTCGCCGGCCCGTCCCCGGGTGCGGACCAGTTCGATGCCGCGGACGTGGTCGTCGATGTGCAGCCAGTCGCGCACGTTCATCCCGTCGCCGTACAGCGGGACCTTCTTGCCCTGCAGGAGGAGGCTGACGAAGAGCGGGATGATCTTCTCGGGGAACTGGTGGTGGCCGTAGTTGTTGGAGCAGCGGGTCACCCGTACGTCCAGGTCGTGGGAGCGGTGGTAGACCAGCGCGAGCAGGTCGCTGGCCGCCTTGGACGCGGCGTAGGGCGAGTTGGGGTTGACGGACTGCTCCTCGGAGCAGGAGCCGGTCGAGATGGATCCGTAGACCTCGTCGGTGGAGACGTGTACGAAGGTGCCGATGCCGTGGTGCAGGGCGGCGTCCAGGAGGACCTGGGTGCCCAGGACGTTGGTGCGTACGAACTCGGCGGAGCTGGACAGCGAGCGGTCGACGTGCGACTCGGCCGCGAAGTGGACGACCTGGTCGTGCTCGGCGATGAGGGGGCCGACGACGTCGGGGTCGCAGATGTCGCCGACGACGAGCCGGAAGCGGGGGGAGTCGGCGACCTCGTCGAGGCTGGCCCGCTTGGCGGCGTAGGTGAAGGCGTCCAGGACGGTCACCGAGACGTCGTCGGGGCCGAGGGGGCCGAGGAGGGTGCGGACGTAATGGGAACCGATGAAGCCGGCACCGCCGGTCACCAGGATGCGTGTCTGACTCATCGGGATTGCGGCGCCCACAGCCCTGTTCGGGGTGGCGGGGCGCCGTCCTCCTTCCTCGTGTGTGCGGTGCGGTGCGTGGATCCGGCCGGTGTGCCGGTGTGTTCGGGGGGGGGCGGTCGGTGCTCAGCGGTCCGCGGCCAGCCGCTCCAGTTGCGCGACCAGGGCGTGCGGGCTGGGCAGGGCGGCGGACTCGTCGCGCAGGCGTCGTGCGGCGGCCGCGAACTCCGGTTCCTCGACGAGCCTGCGGGTGTGGACGAGGACCTGCCCGGCGTCGACGTCGCTGTGGTGGACGAAGATCCCGGCGCCGGCCTTCTCCAGTGAGCGTCCGCGCAGTTCCTGGTCGGCGACGTTGGTCGACAGGGCGAGCTGCGGGACGGCGTTGACGAGCGAGGTGGAGAAGGAGCCCCAGCCGCCGTGGTGGACGACGGCGGAGCAGGTGGGCAGCAGCGTGTTCAGGGCGATTCCGCTGACGGCGCGCACGTTGGCGGGCAGGTCGCCGAGTTGTTCGGCCTGTTCGGGCATGAGCGCGGCGACGACGTCGACGTCGAGTGCGCCGAGGGCCCTGAGGATGTCGTGGAGGGGGACGTAGTCACCGCCGTAGGCCTCGCTGTTGGTGCGGCCGAGGGTGACGCAGACCCGGGGCGACTTGGGCGGCTCGCGCAGCCAGTCCCACTGCACGGCGGGGCCGTTGTAGGGGACGTAGCGCATGGGCAGCTGCCGCAGTTCGCTCGGCGGGCGCAGGCTGGGGGGCAGGGTGTCGATGGTGACCTGGCCGTTGAGGAGTTCCTCGTCGCAGGACACGCCGTAGGCGCTGCCGCGTTCGTCGATCCACTCGGCGAGCGGGTCGACGCGTTCGGTCTCGGGGAGCTCGCGGGCGAGGTCGGTGAAGGTCTTCCTGGCCCTTCCGTACACGTCGGCGCACCACAGCAGGCGGGCGTGGGCGGCGCCGCAGGCGCGTGCGGCGACCGCGCCGGCGTAGGCGATGGGGTCGCGGACGACGAGGTCGGGCCGCCAGTCGCGGGCGAGGGCGACCATGTCGTCCATGACGGGATCGTTGTAGCGGGCGAAGCCCCACGGCACGCTGATCTCGTAGCGTTCGCGCAGGGTGGCCCAGTCGACCTGGCCGGGGCCGAGGTGGCTCCAGTTGGCGACGTCGGCGTCCTGGGATTCGCGGGCGAGGGCCATGTCCGAGTGGAGTGCGTGGTCGTCGGTGCCCACGGGGGCGGCGACCAGGCCGACTCCCGTGATGGCGGGGGTCAGTGACGGCGAGTTGGCCATCAGCACGTCGTGCCCGGCCGTCGCGAGGGCCCAGGCCAGCGGCACCATGGTGTAGAGGTGCGACTTCTCCGACAGGCCGGCGAACAGAACGCGCATGGCATCCTCTCGTTCGTGGAGGGTCTGCGGCCGGGCCGCGGGACGTCTGGGAGGGCCCGGCGGTGACCGGGGGCGATGCCGCCCGGCCGGCTGCCGGGGCCTCTCAGTTCTCCCGCAGGGTGATGGCACCCAGCGGGCAGGATTCGTGCGCTTCGCGGATCGCCTCGTGGTGGTCGCTTCCCGGCCGTTCGAGCAGGAGCAGGGCGCGGCCGTCGGTCTCGTCCTGGTCGAAGACCTCGGGCGCGATCAGTACGCACTGACCCGCTCCCATGCACTTGTCCTGGTCGATCGCGATGTCCATGCCGGCCTTCCGCGTCGTGGGCGGTACGGGGGGCGCCCCGCTGCCGGGGCGTGCCCATCTTGGGCCGTGGGCGGGCCTGTTGCCGCCGCGGGCCGTCACTGTCTGGGGTTTCCTCCAGAGATTGCGGCCCGCTGCCGGGCCGGTGCGCGGGTGCCGGGCGGGTGGTACTCGGTGAATCCCTAGACTGCGCCGCCGTTCCTGGATCCGGGCGGGCGCCGCGTGCTGGAGTGACGCGAGAGCCGGGCCCCGTCGGGTGCCGGTCGAACACGGTGCGTCGCGGGCCGCGATCGCGACCGGGCCGCACGAGAGGGGGAACCACTGGTGGCGGAGGAAGGCACCTCGGATCTCGGCGTGTCGCAGGGGGCGGCCGAGCAGGCGCCCGGCGCGGCGCCGGGGCCGGGCATCGGCAGGGCTCCCGCGGTGGAGCCGGACGGCGGGACGACGTTGCTCGCCTGGCTCGCGCGGATGCGTGAGGAGTGTCCGGTGTGGATCGACGAGTCGGGCCAGGTGCACCTCTTCCGGTACGAGGACGTCCAGCGGGTCCTCGCGGACCCGGCGACGTTCTCGTCCGACACCGTGGGCCGTCTGTCGGGCGGTGAGCGGCAGGCCCCGCGCGGCACTCTCCTGCTGCTGGACCCGCCGCTGCACAGCAAGATGCGCCGCCTGGTCAGCCGTGCCTTCACACCGGGGCTGATCTCCGGTCTCGAACCGTGGATCACCGAGCTGACCGCGGAGCTGCTGGAGTCGGCCGGCGGTGACCGTTTCGACCTGGTGGACGTGCTCGCCAACCCGCTGCCGGTCACGGTGATCGCGCGGATGCTCGGCGTGCCGACGGCCGACCGGGATCTGTTCCAGGGGTGGGCGGACCAGCTGCTGTCGACGGATCCGGAGGATCCCGCGAGCGTGCGGCGGATGGAGGAGACCGGCGTCACCATCTCGGCCTATCTGCAGGGTTTCATCGACGACCGGCGCCGCGAGCCGCAGAACGACCTGCTGGGCACCCTGGTGCACGCGGAGCTCGACGACGAGCGCCTGGACGACGAGGACATCGCGAGTTTCGCGACCCTGCTGCTGCTCGCCGGGCACATCACCACCTCGGTGCTGCTGGGCAACACGCTGATGTGCCTGGACGGGGAGCCGGAGCTGTTCGAGCGGGTCCGTGCGGACCGGTCGCTGGTACCGGCCGTGATCGAGGAGAGCCTGCGGCTGCGTCCGCCGTTCACCCGGATCGAGCGGGTCACCACCGCCGGGACCGAGCTGTGCGGGACGAGCCTCGCCCCCGACACCCTGGTGCACCTGTGGCTGTTGTCGGCCAACCTGGACGAGGAGGTCTTCGAGGACGCGGGCGCCTTCCGCCCGGACCGCTCCAACTCCCGCCAGGCCGCCTTCGGCCACGGCATCCACTACTGCATCGGGGCGCCGCTGGCCCGGCTGGAGGGGCGTGTCGCCCTGAACGCGCTCCTCGACCGGTTCGCCCGGATCGAGGTCGACCCCGACGCGCGGCTGACCTACCACGGCACCAACGTCTACGGCGCCCGGCACCTGCCGCTGGCCGTCAAGCGTGCCTGACACCCCACCAGCTCCCGCTCCACGACACCCGACGGCGTAGCCGGCACACCAACGGAGTGACCATGAAGACACGGCCCGACGCACCCGTCATCCCGGCGGACCGGGGTAAATGCCCGTTCGATCCGCCGGCGGCGTACGCCCGCCTGCGCGCGGAGGACCCCATCAGCCCCATCACCTTCCAGGTGGCCCCGGCGGACACCTCGGGCTGGCTGGTCACCCGGCACGACCTGGTGCGGCAGATCCTGGCCGACAACCGCTTCAGCCACCGCAACGAGCTGCTGGCCCACGTGGTCGCGCCGCCGTTCCCGATGGACGAGTACACCCCCCAGCCCTCGCCGCCCGGTTCGTTCGCGAAGACGGACGCGCCCGAGCACTCCAAGTACCGGCGTCTGCTGGCCGGGCACTTCACGGTCCGCCGGATCCAGCAGTTCGAGCCGGAGCTGACCCGCATCATCGGCGAGACCCTCGACGAGATGGCGGCGCAGGGCTCGCGGGCCGACCTGCTGACGTCGTTCGCCGAGGTGGTGAGCGTGCGCACGGTGCAGTCCCTGATGGGGGCCTCCGCCGAGCTGATGGCGGCCATCTCCAAGCACTTCTCGGCGATGATGACGCTGACGTACACGCTGGAGGAGTTCATCCACCACGTGGAGTCCATGGACGCGGCGCTGCGGCCCATGGTCCGCGAGCGGATGAAGGAGCGGGGCGACGACTTCTTCGGGCAGCTGGCCTCCACCGGGGAGCTGACCGAGGAGGAGATGGTCAACCTCGCGGTCCTCACCCTGGGCGGCTCCCTCGACACGACGCCCAACATGCTGGCCCTGAGCACGTTCGCGCTGCTGGAGCAGCCGGAGCAGCTGGCGCTGCTGCGCAGCCGTCCGGAGCTGTACGAGGGCGGCGCCGTCGACGAGTTGATGCGGTATCTGACCATCTCGCAGATGGGGTCGAGCCGTTGCGCGCTGGAGGACGTCGAGATCGAGGGCGTCACCATCAAGGCCGGGCAGACCGTCGTCCTGTCGCTGCCCGCCGCCAACCGTGATCCCTCGGTGTTCACCGACCCCGACTCCCTCGACGTCACCCGGATCCCGCGCAAGCACCTGGCGCTCGGCTTCGGGGCGCACCAGTGCCTGGGCCAGCATCTGGCCCGCGCCACCCTCAGGATCGGTCTGCGCACGCTGTTCGAACGCTTCCCGAAGCTGCGGCTGGCCACGCCCGCGGACGAGGTGCCGCTGCGCGACCGTGCCGTGCACTACGGGGTCGACAGCCTGCTCGTCGCCTGGGACTGATCGGCCGCGAGGAGGACCACCGTGACGACGAACACGACGAACGAGAAGAACGAGAAGAAGCCGACGCCGAAGGCGGCGAAGGGCTCCAGGGACACGAGGGACACGAGGAGCGCGGCGAAGAAGGAGGCCGGGGCGGCGGGGACGGCCGGGGCGGCGTTCCGCCGCGTCGTGGACAGCCGGGAGGAGCGGACCTTCCTGGTCCGTGCCGGCACGGCCGGCGGCGGCCGGGTCCGGCTGAGCGGTTACGACCTGCTGACCGGCCCCTGGTACACGCCGATGACGTTCTTCTACCGGAACACGCTGGACGGCGCGGAACTGCGCGCGTCCCTGGCGCGTACGCTGCGCCGCTACCCGCCGCTGGCCGGGCGTCTCACCCGGGACCGGGACGGCGGCCTGAGTGTGCTCTGCAACGACGCGGGGGTCCGCTTCACCGAGGCGGTGTCGTCGGAGCCCATGCGGGAGTACGGGCCCGGTCTGCGCGCCGAGCCGGTGATCGGCCGGCTGCTGCGGGAGGTCAGCGCCTTCCGTGTCGTCGGCCGGGACACCCCGCTGCTGAAGATCCGGCTGACGCAGATGCGCGGCGGCGGCTCGATCCTGGGCGTGACGATCAACCACAGTCTCGCGGACGGCGGGAACACCCTCGCGTTCCTGGAGAGCTGGTCGCGCGAGCACCACGGGCTGGCCTCCGCGGAGCCGTCCCACGACCGGGACGTCATGGACGCGCTGGGCCGGGAGTCCGCGGATCCCGCGACGGTGGCCTCGCGCGCGTTCACCGGGGTCTCCCGGCTGCGGCTGCTGAAGACGAACCTCGAGGTCGGCCTGCACAAACTCGCGACCGTCGCCACCCGCTTCGAGGCCGCCGAACTCGCCGCGATGAAGAACGCCGCGCAGCGGCAGCTGACCGGCGAGGGCTCCTGGGTCTCCACCAACGACGTGCTGACCGCGCACATCTGGCAGGTGCTCGGTGAGCTGCGCGCCCGGCCCGACGAGGCGGCCGAGTGGCTCGGCATGATCGTCAGTGTGCAGTCCCGGCTCGGCGACGCGCTGCCCGCCGGGTACTGGGGCAACTGCGTCAGCAACAGCTGGACCACCACCCCGGCGGCGGCGCTGCGTGAGCGTCCGCTGGGCCGTGTCGCCCAGGACGTCCGGGCCTGTCTGGACGCCAACACCGCCGAGAAGATCCGTGACGAGATCGCCTTCCTCAACTCCTATCGCGGGGCGGGGGTGTCACGGCACGTCATGTCGGTCCGGGCGCCGGACGTCTTCGAGACGGCGCTGTCCGTCAACAACTGGTCGCAGTTCCCGCTGTACCGCATCGACCTGGGCGGCGGAAAACCGTTCTGGTACGAGTTCCCGGACCTTCCGGTGCCGACGGTGCACATCGCGCCGACGCCCGCCGAGGACGGTAGCCGGGACGTCTATCTGTGCCTGGCCCAGGAGCACGCCGCCGTGGTGCGGGACCCGGCCTGGCTGGAGCGCCTGCACGTCCACGGGCGGACCGGCGGGGGTGGCGTTCCCGAGGGGAAGTGACGCGGGCGGGCCGGCGGCCCCGG
>NZ_JBEXHZ010000113.1:0-7629 GCF_040608315.1 Streptomyces sp. NPDC005195 | reverse complement strand
AGCCACGACGCCGACCTCTACAAGGAACGCAACACCGTCGAACGCCTCATCAACAAGCTGAAGGCCTGGCGCGGCATCGCCACCCGCTACGACAAGACCCCGGACAGCTACCTCGCCGGCCTCCACCTCCGCGCCGCAATGATCTGGATCGACGACCTCATCAAGACCACCGAATGATCACGACATCACACAGGCCCTAGCAGGCGTATCGGTCGTGGAGCTGAGCCGCATGTGCTCGGTAGGGATAGCCCCCGCAAGTGATCGACTGGTCGCTGCCCACGCAAGTGTCCCATTGCGCCACCTGGCCGTCGGTGAAACCTTCACCACCTCGGCGCCAGCCGGCGTCCGCTGCGTACTGAGGGCACTTCTCGTTCTCCTCCCGGGACCGGACACCGTCCTGGCCCGCGACCACGGGGTCAGCCGCAGCCAGGGCGTACCCCTGGGCGCAGATCTCCTGCCCGAGCACTCCTCCCCCGACCACAAGAACGCCCCAGCACCAGAACTTCCGGTCATCCCGTCCACACAGGGGCCTCGAATTGCGGGCCGGTTCGCGCGAGGGGAGCCCAGGTACCGGACTTGGTGCTGGGGCTGCTGCCAGTCCCGCCACGCAAGAACTGCTGGTCGATCACCGAGTGGACCGGGGAGGCGAGTCCGGACGGCATGCAGCACCGACTCGGCCGGGCCGGGTGGGATGCCACGGCGTGCGTGATGACGTGTGTAGGTTCATCCTGGGGCAACTGAGCATCGAGGATGCAGTGCTGTGCGGCCCCGCACGGACGCCGGCCTGCGGCTTGGCCAAGGACGCCGCCTTCGCCACCAAACCGGAGCTGCCCGCCCGCATGATCGGCCGATTCCTGGACGCCGGCATCGCGTGAGCTGGGTCGCGGCGGCCCAGGTCTACGGCGGCAACCCTGAGCTGCGGTCCGCGCTTGAAAAGCACGGGGTCGGCCACATGCTCGCCGTCGCGTGTTCGACCGAAGTGCCCACCAGCACCGGAAAGTTCCGCACGGACGCCCTGGCATGCACCTCCTGCCCGAGCGGCTGGCACAGCAAACGGGGTGCCGACCCAAGGAGTCAGTCGGCTACATCGCGCGGGAGGGTGCCACCCATTGAGGGAAAGTCGCCGGAACCGTCACGAACGACCGCTACGTTTCGGCAGGTCACCTTCACGGAGGGCTGGCGATGAACGTGCACCCTGGGAGCTTCGTCGCACAGCGTCAGCCGAACACCCGGCGTTGGATTTCACGACGATAGTCATCGAGTGTGTTGTCCAGGTGGGTGGTGGCGGCACGGGCCGCGGCCTCGGCGTCACCGTCCCGGATGGCTCGGTAGATTGCGGCGTGCTCGGCGACCGCTTCCTCGGCATGACCGCCGACGGTGCCGTGCAGTCCTATGGTGCTCGACTGGCGCTGCAAACGTCGGGCCTCACGCACCGCCTCCACGAGGAAAGTGTTGTGTGACGCGGTGGCAATGCTGAGATGGAAGGCGTCGTCCCCACGGTCGAACAGGTCCCACTGTTGCGTCAGATGCCCTTCCCTGCATGCCTCGACAGCAGCTTCGATGGCGCGCAGCTCGGTCGGTGTCGCCCGGGTGGCGGCCAGCTGGCTGGCCGTGACCTCCTGGACCCTTCGAAACTCGAAGAGCATGTAGACGTGATCGAGGTCGGTCGGCAGGAAGAAGCCTCCCCAGCGTGAAGACCCCAACATGCCTTCGTCGTCGGCGACGTAGAGTCCGCGGCCTTTCTGCGCACGCACCCGCCCTAGCGCAGAAAGAATCTTCACGGCCTCCCGTACAACGGTCCGGCTGGTACCCAGCCGTGAGGCAAGGTCGTTCTCCGTGGGCATCCGGTCACCGGGCTGGAGTCGCAACTCGACGATGAGTTCCAGGATTTGCTCGGCTACGACCTCATAGCCGGGTCTGTACGCACTCACCGACCGCTCGGCCTGTTGTTGCGGAACCGGCATCCCGTTTGCCGGCAGTTCGGAGCTGCCGTCCAACGACTGGCCTCCTTCGACATGGGTCACAACCGGGGTACACGGACCGTTGATCTCCGGAAGAGCATACACCTGTCAACCTTCAGTGACTGGATAAGTACTACTCATTTTTTGGTCGAGAGGACAGACAAATACTAATAATAAAGGTCATTGATGACATAAGTGGGGCGATTTTTGAAAGATCTTGAAAATAAGTATGCTAATACGTTGACGCATGCCGCCTACCGCGTCTCTTATGTGTGACCAACGGCGCTCGCACCAGCCGCCGCTCAGCAGGACTCGTTGTCCCCTCCGCCGCTGACGATCCCACCGGTCGCGATCACCAAGGGCGGATCCATCTCCTGCTCGCCGCCGACTCAGGACACGCGAGCACGACAATCTTGTGGAGTCGCTCATGACAGCGAAGGGCCGCGCGATCGGCATAAGGGCAACAGGCAGAAACAGCAGGCGCACGGGCCTCATGGCCGCAGGCAGCGCGCTCGTCCTGGCGACCGTAGTCGCCTGCGGGAGCGGATCGACCAGCCCTCCCAGCGGTTTCAGACCGGTCAAGCAGACGGGTGGGCCGTTGACAGTGTGGGTGGACTCTTCCCGCCTGGCAGCCGCCAAGCTGTACCAGAAGCAATACCCCTCGGTGAAGATGAAGATCGTCACCTACGACGGAGACGCCAACGGGTCCAATTACCTGCGGACCAAAGTCAGTTTGTTCAACCGCACCCGTCACGGCTGGCCGGACGTCGTCTTCAGCTCGCAGAACAACGAGGCCAGCTGGGCAGTACAAGCCGGCTTCACCGCCCCCCTGAACAAGGGCCTGATCCCCAAGTCGACCTTGGCAAAATGGGCCACCGGGGCCAACGCCCCGTGCACCGTGGACGGCACCGTCCACTGCCTGCGCAACGATCTGGCCCAGACCGTGCTCTGGTACAACGCCGGCCTCATGAAGAAGTGGGGCTATCAGGTCCCTACGACCTGGCCACAGTACGAGGCCCTGGGCAAGAGAGTCGCCACAGAACACCCCGGATATCTCGTCGGATCCGCGGGCGACGCCTTCACGCCGGAGATCTATCTGTGGGCGGGCAAGTGCGGCGCCAACCAGATCACCGGCCCGAAGGCAGTCACCGTCAACACCACCGACGCGAACTGCAAGCGCATGGCCTCGCTCCTGGACAGTCTGATCAAGAACAAAACGCTCTCCCTGAGCAGCGTATTCAGCTCAGACTTCAGCAAGAACGCCGCACACAAGATTCTCCTGCTCCCCGGCCCCTCCTGGTACGGAGGAGCACTGTTCCAGGAAGCCTTCAAGACCCCTGCCCGCCAGATCGCGGCAGCGCCCATGCCTCAGTGGTCCGGCGATGCCAAGTCTTCGGTCGGCAACGTCGGTGGCGGCACCTGGCTGCTGTCCGCACACAGCTCGAATCTCAAGGCCGCCACCCAATTCCTGACCTGGGTGACCACCGCGGACGACTACCAGGGCAAGATCGCACCCGGTTATCCTGCGTACGCCCCGGTGGCCAAGACCTGGCTGGCGAATCAGAAGTCCGCCGGGTACTACGCCACCGACATCACCGGTCCCCTACAGACAGCCGCAGACCAGGTGTGGCCCGGGTGGGGCTACGGCCAGTTCAGCCAGGAGTCCATCTGGGCCGCCACTGTCACCCCGGGTCTAACCGCCGGCAAGAGCATCACCTCGCTACTGCCGGCCTGGAAGAGCGCAATCGTGAACTACGCTCGCGCCGACGGGTACAAGGTGAGCGAGTGACCAGGTCATCCACGCAAGACCCACGGGACCGGGCACCCACCGCGCGCCCCACGCCGGGTCCCGTACCCGCCGGCTACGGCTTCGTCGCCGCCTACCTGGTACTCCTGATCGCCTTCGGCGTGGTACCGACCGCCTACGCGGTCTACTTCGCCTTCAGCGACGCGGGCGGCCACTTCGCGGGCCTGTCGAACTTCCTTACCGCAGCCCAGGACTTCCGGTTCGCCCCGGCCATCGGACATGTGGCGCTCTACCTGCTCTTCTGGCTGACATCGCTGGTCGTGCTCGTCGTCGGCCTCGCGCTGCTGCTGCACCGCCTGGCAGCACGCGGAGTGAGCAAGGCGCTGCGCTTCCTGTACTACATCCCCGGCGCCCTGGCAGGGGCGGCAAGCGTCATGGTCTGGCTCTTCGTGCTCGACCCCACGGTCAGCCCGGTCGGCTCCCTGCTGCGTGCTCTCGGATTTGGCACCTTCGCGGAGGTCATCGCCCCCGCGCACCTGCCCATCCTGTTCGCCCTCGTCGCCTTCTGGACCGGAGCCGGCGGCTGGATCGTCGTCATGTACGGGGCACTCAACAACATCTCCCCAGACATCCTCGAGGCCGCACGGATCGATGGCGCGGGAGCCTGGCAGACCGCATGGCAAGTGCAGATACCGCTGCTGCGCAAGTGGATCGTCTACATGATGATCCTCGCCTTCGCCGGGGGCACCCAGCTTTTCGTCGAACCCCAACTCCTATCACAGGCCAGTGTCGGAATGGCCGGACGAGACTACTCGCTCAACCAGCTCTCCTACGATTTCGCCTTCCAGAACAATGACATCAACAGCGCCGCAGCCATCTCCGTGGAACTGTTGCTGGTCGGACTGGTCGTGGCGGGAGTGTTCGTCGCCAGATCGGGGTTCTTCGATGCAGACTGACGCCCGCCGGCCCGGATCCCCCGCCGCGGCACCGGGAGCACCGCCAGCTCCGCGCGCGAACACTCCGCGTATCTCACACCGCAAGCTCAACCCGCTTCCCGCGCTCGCCCTCGTCCTGTTCCTGGTCTTCTTCGTGCTCCCAGTGCTCTGGCTCCTACTGGCCGCAACGAAGACCGACGGCCAGCTGGTGCACAGTCATCCGCTGTCGTTCGGCTCCTGGCACGCGCTACGCGCCAACTGGGAGTCGCTGATGGCCTACCAGGACAATGCCATCTTCATGTGGCTGCGCAATTCCGCGCTGTACTCGTTCCTTGCTCTGGTAATCACCGTGTGCGTGACGGTCCCCGCTGGCTACGCGCTGGCAATGACCGAGTTCCGGGGACGCCACACGCTGCTGGTAGCCACCCTCGTGGTGATGCTGATGCCGAATGCCACACTTGTGGTGCCGTTGTTCTTGGAGGTCAACGCCGTCCACCTGATCGGCTCGATGTGGTCGATCATCCTGCCCTACGCGTTCTATCCGTTCGGTGCATATCTCACCTACATCTACTTCGGCACCGCCCTCCCGCGGGAACTGCTGGACGCGGCGCGGCTGGACGGCTGCACAGAGTTCGGCGTCTTCCGCCGGGTCGCCCTTCCCCTGGCAGCCCCCGTCGTAGCCCTGGTCGGCTTCTTCAGCTTCGTCGCCAACTGGACCAACTACTACCTTCCCTACGTCATGCTGCCTCAGAGCGACCAGCTCCCCGTACAGGTGGGCCTCGGGACCCTGCTCAACGACGTCCCACAGTTCAACCCGACGGTCGGCTCCCTGGCGGTTCACCGACCCGAACTGGCTCTGGCCACGCTGCTGGCGATCACACCTGTGCTCGCTGTCTTCCTCTTCGCCCAACGTTTCCTCGTCACCGGCATGCTCACCGGCGCGACGAAAGACTAACCTCGCCGCGCCGTTTCGGCCCCGCGCGCATACCTCTGCCGTGAAATGGAGTTCTCCGGATGCATCCCGTCGTCACGGCTTCGGTGCCACTGCTCGAACCACCCGGCTGGGCTATCGCGCAGCGCCAGCTGTTCGATCTCCTGGATCATGCCTGGCGCCGGTTCGCCCACGACTTCACCCGCCCCGACGGGCGCCTGGACTACCGTGGTCGGCTCACCTCACGCGACGGCGTGGACGACTTCTACGAAGTCTTTTTCAACTGGCCACAGCTCTACCTGCTCGGCGGCGCCGACGATCTCTTGGAGGAGTCGGAGCGACATTGGGAAGGGGTCACCCGTCAGCTGACCGAGCTGGGCATGCTCAAGGACGAATACGAGCGCGGCTACGACTGGTTTCACCAGGGCGAAAGCCTGCTGCTGCTGTATTTCCTGTGCATGGCCGCTCCCGAACGTTGGAAACAGCGGGCGCTGCGTTTCGCGGAACTCTACGTCGATCCGCAGCACGGCAACTACGACCCGGAGCACCACGTCATCCGGCGCCCCCACAACGGCAGCGACCCGCACCGCCAGGGACTATTCGACGGCGGGAGCTATCCGTGGCTCGCCAAGGAAGCCCAGATGTACGGCTATCCGCTGGAATGGACAATGCCGGCGGATGCCGGGGAGCCATCCCGTGACCGAGATCCCCGACTCGGCGAAGAGATGCGCCGCAGAATGGGCACAGGAGACACCGCCGTCAACCTCGCCGCTTCGGGACTCGTCCTCAACGCGCTGATCCTCTCCGGCGAGCACCGCTACCGTGACTGGATCGCCGAGTACGTAGGGGCATGGCGCGACCGTTCCACCGCCAACGGCGGCATCCTGCCCGACAACGTCGCTCCCGACGGCTTCGTGGGAGGACTGCTGGAGGGACGGTGGTACGGAGGGCACTACGGCTGGTCCTGGCCTCATGGTTGGTACAGCGTGGGGCACGCTGCGATCGTCGCCGCCCTGGCAGGGGCCACCGCCACCGGCGACGACGCCTTCCTGGACCTGGTACGCCCCACCCTGGACGAAATCATCGCCCGGGGTAAGACCATGTCCTTCACCGAAGCCGACTCCAGCATCCGCTCGAAGTGGGTGGCCCAGTTGGGCGAAGACGTGAACACTCCCACATTGCACGTCCCCTTCCGATACGCCGACCAGGGCTGGTTCGACTACAACCCCATGCTGATGGCGGTCCCGACCGCTCTGTGGCACCACAGCGCCTCCCCCGAGGACCGCGACCGCCTCGAACGACTGCGTGCTCTCAGCGGCCACGACTGGCGTACGGTACGAGCGTTCCGCAGTAAGGAGGAAGCCGGACATGAAGAGCCCTGGCTCGCCTTCCTCTCCGGCGACAACCCTGACTATCCGGAAGACATGCTGGCCGCCGCCCAGGCCCAGGTACGCCATCGTCTGACCCGTATGGAGCTCTACCGCGGCCAAAGGGTGCCCGAAGCTGACATCCATCTGTGGCAGCAGTCGAATCCCGTGGTTACCGAGGCCCTGGTGCAACTGACATGGGGCGGACCCCAGGTGGTATACAACGGGGGCTTGCAACAGGCGCGAGTCCGCTACTACGACGCCGCCGCCCGGCGTCCCGGGCTTCCTCCCTCCGTCGCCGCCCTGGTCACCAGCATCGACCCGCAAGCGACCGTCGTGGAACTGGTCAACCTCGACGCACTTGACACGCGTTCGGTGATCGTACAGGCAGGGGCATTCGCTGAACACAGCATCCAGGCCGTGACACACACTCTCTGCGAGGACCCGTCCTGGGTTGGTGACCTGTACGACTACGGCCACCGCCCCCCTGAAGTGACCTCTGCATCGGAGGACATAGAGGGACCCTGGCTTCAGGTGGACCTCCCCCGATCCAGCAGGATGCGCCTCACTCTCCGGATCGGCCTGCGCACGCACACGCCGTCCTACCGGACACCGTTCGACACCTAGGCCGTGGTTTTTATTTTTTTGAAGGTCGTGATAAGATATTTATAAAAATATAAAAAAAGGC
>NZ_JBEXHZ010000112.1:0-7698 GCF_040608315.1 Streptomyces sp. NPDC005195 | reverse complement strand
CCGCCACCGGTACCGCGACGGCACGGCCCGGCCGGGCTCCGGCGAGCGGTACCGCCCACAGGGCGGCGACGGCGAGCGGCATCAGGAAATGGAACACACCCGGCGACGCCGGTTCGTCCGCGACGACGGGACGGCCGTCGCGGCGCCGGCGTACCAGCGTGAAGACGGCGAGGGCTCCGGCAGCGAGGAGGCAGAGGACGACACCGCCGGCGATGCCTCCGGGACGGGGCACACCCTCGTTCGCGGTGTGCCGCTCGCTCGCGACCTTCATCAGTTCGCCGCGCCACCATGTCAGTGTGACGTGGTCGCCTGCCTCGAAAGCGGCGGCTGTGTCGTAGGAGACGTTCAGCCGGTCCATGGGCCTTCCGCCGGAAAAGTACAGCCAGTCGTCGCTGTGGGACTTGTTCAGCTTGGCCCGGGTGCGCTCGACCACCCCTGGCAGCGTCGTCACGCAGTCGGCGCGCACATCGACCGGTGCCGCGGCCGGGCACGGCGTGGCCGCCCGCCACTCCCGGTCCCGCCGCTCCTCGGAGGACACTCCGACCACGGCGAAACAGGCGGCCCCCACGACCGTCACCACGCACAGCAGCAGCGGCAGCAACCGCGCCCGTACGAAGCGTCCCACCCGTCGGCGCGGGGCCGATTCGCTCATTCCCGACATGGGTCCGATGCTGTCACTTCCCGTATCCGCGGACAATGATCTAGAGCGAACCCATTCCTGCAACTGTCCTGCGCCCGTGTGCTTTTGGGTCCTGAAGGGACAGCGGAACGGCATTGCGCGCCATCCCGCGCACCGCCCCGCGTCGGGCCGCGTGCTCACCGCCGCGATCGGACCGGAGTGGCATCGATGCGGTCCCGGCGTGCACATGGGAGACCTGGGCAGAGCCAACTGTCGCGATGTGGGGTCTGGTGACCATGGGGGGAGAGCGTGAGCCCACCGAGGAAGGACAGGAGTCACCGTGGCCACCGCGTTCCCGCTCACCTTGAGAAGGTGTCACGCTCGCGGTGGCCGTCCGGTGAACGGTCAGCCGTTCGCCAGTAGTTCGAGTGTGTCGATCACGCGGTTCGAGAAGCCCCACTCGTTGTCGTACCAGGCGACCACCTTGATGTGGCGGCCGTCGACCCGTGTGAGGGCCGAGTCGAAGATCGACGAGGCGGGGTTTCCCGTGATGTCGGAGGAGACGAGCGGGTCGTCCGAGTACTCGAGGATGCCCGCGAGATGTCCCTCCGCCGCGGCGCGGTACGCGGCCAGCACCTCGTCACGCGTCACCTCGCGGCTGACGGTCGTATTGAGTTCCACGATCGAGCCCACAGGCACCGGTACCCGGATCGAGTCACCCGACAGCCTGCCTTCCAGGTTCGGCAGGACGTGGCCGATCGCCTTGGCGGCACCCGTCGTTGTCGGGACGATGTTGACGGCGGCGGCACGGGCGCGTCGGGCGTCACGGTGCGGACCGTCCTGCAGGTTCTGCTCCTGGGTGTAGGCGTGCACTGTCGTCATGAATCCGTGCTCGATGCCGGCGAGTTCGTCGAGGACCGCTGCCAGCGGCGCCAGCGCGTTGGTCGTGCACGAGGCGTTGGAGACGATGGTGTGGGTGGCCGGGTCGTAGGCGTCGGTGTTCACCCCGAAGGCGAGCGTGACGTCCGCTCCCTCCGACGGTGCGCTGACGAGCACCTTCTTCGCGCCCGCGTCGAGGTGTGCGCGGGCGGCCGTGGCCGACGTGAAACGGCCCGTCGCCTCGAGCACGATGTCCACGTCGAGTTTGGCCCACGGCAGCTGAGCGGGTTCGCGCTCGGCGAGCACCGCGATACGACGGCCGTCCACGACGAGGGTGTCCCCGTCCGCGGTCACCGGGCGCCCGAGCCGACCGGAAGTCGAGTCGAAGGCGAGCAGCCGCGCGAGACCAGCGGGTTCCGTAAGGTCGTTGACGGCGACGACCTCGAGGTCGCTGTCGCGCTCGAGCAGTGCGCGCAGTACGTTGCGCCCGATACGGCCGAATCCGTTGATGGCGATGCGAGTCATGAGTGGGTGTCCTTTCTGTTCACCACCACGATCGCGCGTACGGCCTGCTCGTGGCATCGGCGAGAGCGCCATGGTCCGCAAGGATCGCGCCATCCGGCGACGAGCTGCTCACCCCGGGCAAACGCCATCCGGAGACGAGCTACTCACCCCGGGCAAAGGTGCGTCTGTACTCGCTCGGGGTGGTGCCGAGGATGCGCTGAAAATGCATCCGGAAATTCGCCCCCGTGCCGAGGCCGACCTCGGTGGCGATCTGCTCGACGCTCCGCTCCGAGCGCTCCAGCAGCTCACGGGCCACGTCGATGCGTGCGCGCCTCACCCACTCCATCGGGGTGTATCCCGTGTCCTCGCTGAAGCGCCGCAGGAAGGTGCGCGGTGAGACTGCCGCATGCCGGGCGAGGACGTCGAGAGTGAGGGGCTCGCCGAGTCTGTGCAGAGCCCACTCGCGGGTGGCGGCGAACCGTTCGCCGAGCGGCTCGGGCACGCTGCGCGGCACGTACTGAGCCTGCCCGCCGCTGCGGTAGGGGGCCGCGACCAGGCGCCGGGCCGCGTGGTTCGACGCTGCCACTCCGAGGTCGCCGCGCAGCATGTGCAGGCAGAGGTCGATGCCCGAAGCGGCGCCCGCCGACGTCAGCACGTTTCCCTCGTCGACGAAAAGAACGTTCTCGTCGACCTGAACGAGTGGATGCTTCGCCGCGAGAGCCCGCGTGTAGTGCCAGTGGGTCGTCGCGCGCTTGCCGTCGAGCAGGCCCGTGGCCGCGAGCGCGAAGGCACCCGTGGAGATGGCGGCGAGCCGTGCCCCCCGGTCACTGGCGGCGATCAGCGCCTCGACGACGGCCGGGGGCGGATCATCGACGTCCGGGAACCGGTAGCCGGGAAGGAAGACGATGTCGCACCACGCGAGCGCGTCGAGCCCGTCGGCGACGTGGTACGACAAGCCGTCGCCGCCGGTGACGAGTCCAGGTGCGGCGCCGCATACCCGCACCTCGTACGGCATGCTCGCGCGCGTGGTGAACACCTGCGCGGGGATGCCGACGTCAAGCGGTTTCGCACCGCTGAGCACCAGGACGGCGACGCGGCGCAGACAGGAGGTGGGCACGAGTGTCAGCGTACGCGGAGCACCCGAGGGGGACGGTGCTGATAGGCCCGTTGAGCTGGGCGTCAGTCCGAGCGAGTCGGTGTGCGGCTAAGCGACGCGTCGGTTCCAACCGGCCGTACGCCTGGCCGTGAGGTGGGGCCGGATTGCGGCGACCACCATGGCGGCGAACACCACCACCCAGACCGCGCCGCCCACCCAGATCTCCCAGCGGCCCAGTGTGGTCAGCCACGACGTCCCGGTCGTGCGGCCCAGTTCGTGGGTGGTGACCCCGTACATACCGATCGGAAAGACCAGGTTCCACCAGCCGAGCTCGTAACGGAAAGGGACCTTGCGCAGGACGTGCCGCCATACCCCCAGAGCCAGCAGCAGCGGAATCAGCCAGCTGGCGAACGACCACAGGACGACGGCCGATCCGGCGACGAGGGAGCGTGACAGCAGCATGCCTTCCGGCGGCAGTTCGAGCAGTCTGGTGCCGGCGAGCACGCTGATCGCCGCCGCGCCCATGCAGATCCACGACGATGTCATGAGGTTTCCCGGTGCCACCGGCCGCGCCAGCAGCCTGGCCAGGACGATCGTCGCGGTCAGCAGATACTGCATCACTCCGATGCCCCAGCAGACCAGGGCCAGCACCTGCAGCAGGTGGCTCGACGTCAACCGGGCCAGACCGGCGGCCGCGACCGCCACCGACTGGGATGCGACCGCCCAGAGGAACCAGGTGCCGTTGACCTGGTCGAATGACGCGTCCCGCCGGGTGCTGGCGATCAGAGCGAGCGGAATCCCGTAACCCAGCAGCAGCCACCCCACCGCTCCGAACGCCAGGAACGCCCCGGCCACCGCGGTATCGCCGTCCGCCACCAGGCGGGCGGCGATCACATCGGAAGCGATGCTGACGGTGAGGAAGGCGAATGCGCGCGGCCCGACGAGATCCGCGACGAAGCGCTGCCGCCAGCGCAGCAACCGCCAGACATAGGCGGGCAACAGCACCGCGCATCCCGCCAGCCCCACCACCAGCAGCGCGAGGGAGGCGGTGTGGGCACCGTTGATGTACAGGGCGGTGGACACGATGCCCGTGCCCATGACGAACGCGAACGCTCCCGCGTTGAGGTTCGCGACCTTGGCGGAAACAGCCGTCCGGTATCCAGGCCAAGGCTGAGGTGCGGGTCGGTGGGGCTCGGAGCGGTCGGCGTCGCTGAGCCGTTCCGCGAGTACGGCAGCATGGCTGTGGTCCGCATCCGGAGCGGCGGTCAGCAGGACGAGCTTGCCGTCGTCGGTGAGGTGACGCAGGTGACTCAGTGCCGCTCGGTGTTCAGGATCCTCGAGCTCGGCGAGATAGCGGCGCCGGAACTCCGCGAAACTCAGGGGCTCATGGCTGTACCAGTCCTGTAGTCCGCTGGATGGCGCGACGTCATCCAGCCACTCGTCGAGATGCGCGTCGTCCCTGCTGATGTCCGGCGGCCAGACACGATCGACCAGCACCCGCTTGCCGTCCTGGAAAGACGTCTGCTCGTGGACTCTGCGACAGGTCACCTGCTTGCCCATGACGTACCTTTCGCGGGTGGGTAACCCGGGCCGTCGAGGCGATCGCCACCTGCCCGCGTGGCGGGGCGCTCGCCCTGGGTTCGGCCCGCTCTCAGGAACGCTGACGCGGGTGTGTCACAGCTCAGAGCGTCAGGCGGGTGCGCGTCCCCGCAAACCCCCCTTCCGATATGTCCATTCTATAAGGCTTTGATCGAATGGCTCAGGCTGAGGGCGGGCGGGCCGCACCGGGCACGCGGAGCACGCGGCGCACACCCCAGGCACCAGGACCCCCGAGCCGCCAGGGAGAGCGCAGGACGACAACTCAGTGTTACTGATCGGTCGTGGTGCGGGCACCACGTCTACGTACGCCCCGGCCGCGAGGAGACGACCGGGACCGCGGTAACAAGGGCCTCTGCGACGGACTGCGCGGTCAGCCCCGCTTCGGCGAGGACTTCGGCGCGGGTCCCCTGCTCGGGAAACCCGTCGGACACTCCGAAGGCGCGCACGGGTACCAGGAGGTCGGCTTCGTGCAGGGCCTGGGCCACCGTGGCCCCGACGCCACCCGTACGAAGGCCGTCCTCGACCGTGGCGACCAGCACATGATCGGCGGCCAGCCCGAGCAGTTCGCCCGGAAGCGGCTTGACCCACCGCGGATCCACCACGGTGACCTCCACACCCCGCGCGGCGCAGAGCTCCGCCGCTTCCAGGCCGACCTTCGCCATGGTGCCGACCGCGATCAGCAGGACGCTCGCGCCGTGGGCCTCGCGCAGCACGTCCACCCCGCCGACCCGGCGGACCGCGGGGAGCGTCGGTGATACCGCGCCTCTGGGGTACCGAAGGACCGTCGGCGCATCGCTGATCGAGACGGCCTCTCCCAACTCCTCGTGGAGCGTGGGCACATCGCGGGGAGCAGCGACGCGCAGGCCCGGGACGGCCTGGAGCATCGCCAGGTCCCACAGCCCGTTGTGGCTCGGTCCGTCGTCGCCGGTGACACCGGACCGGTCGAGGACGAGGGTCGCACCGAGCCGGTGCAGAGCCAGGTCCATCAGCACCTGGTCGAGCGCGCGGTTGAGAAACGTGCCGTAGACGGCGACCACCGGATGCAACCCCGCCATGGCCAGTCCGGCGGCCGAGGCGACCGCGTGCTGCTCGGCGATCCCGACGTCGAAGAACCGTTCCGGATACCGGGAGGCGAACTCCCTGAGACCCACCGAGCCGGGCATGGCCGCGGTGATCGCCACGATCTCCCGGTGCTGTGCCGCCAGCGACACGAGTTCCCGGCCGAACGCCGCCGACCAGCTCGTACCACCGGGGCGGAGCGGGCGGCCCGTCCGCGGGTCGATGGCACCCACGCCATGCAGATGATCCTCGTCGTCCTGCTCGGCAGGTGCGTAGCCCAGACCCTTGCGCGTGATGCAGTGGACGATGACGGATTCGCCGTGATCCTTGGCGCGTTCGAGAGCCGTCTCCAAGGCCGGGACGTCATGCCCGTCGATGGGGCCCAAGTACTTCAGCCCCAGATCCGAGAAGAGCGGCTGCGGTACGAGGGCGTCCTTGAGACCCTCCTTGGCCGCGTGCAAGGTCCGGTAGACGGCCCGCCCCGGCGTTCCCGCGCCGCCCAAGGTCTGTTTGCCCCAGCCGAGCAGTCGCTCGTAGCCGGCGTTCGTGCGCAGGGCGGCCAAGTGCTGTGCGAGTCCGCCCATGGTCGGTGCGTACGAGCGTCCGTTGTCGTTGACGACGATCACCACGGGCCGCCCGGGCGCCGCCGCGATGTTGTTGAGCGCCTCCCAGGCCAGCCCCCCGGTGAGTGCGCCGTCACCGACGACGGCGACGATGTGCCGGTCCGTTTCCCCCGCAAGCTCTCTGGCCTTGGCCATGCCGTCGGCGTACGACAGTGCCACAGAGGCGTGGGAGTGCTCGATGTGGTCGTGCGCGGACTCCTCCCGGCTGGGGTAGCCGGACATTCCGCCGCGTCGGCGCAAACCCGGAAACCCGTCGGCCCGACCGGTGACGATCTTGTGGACGTACGCCTGATGCCCGACGTCCCACAGCAGTGTGTCGCGCGGTGAGTCGAAGACCCGGTGCAGTGCCAGAGTCAGCTCCACCGCGCCCAGGTTGGGCCCCAGATGGCCACCCGTCACCGCCACATTGCGGATCAGGAACTCGCGGATCTCCCCGGCGAGCCCGATCAGCTGCGCGTGGCTCAAAGTCCGCAGATCCGCGGGCTGGTTGATGCGTGCCAGCAGCGTCATACCACTGCTCCTCCTTGTTGCGGACCACAGGAGCTTGCGTTCGTTGTAGTGGCCGACCTGTTCGACCACGTCGCGCTCGGTGATGACGGTAGGACGTCAGGTGAACCGGGACAGGTGGCCGCACGTGCCACAACTACCTCACATCAGGACGTCGGGCCGGGCGGCCGGTGCCCGCGTGGAGTGCTCCCGTCGCACAGCCGAGGGGCGGACGAGTGCCGCCGTGTCCTGATCCGAGGGCTTCAGGTCCCACGGGCACGACATGGCCGCTGTGCGGAACCTGGTTGTCAATCATCGGTCGCGACCTCGTGGCCGAAGAGCCGACCCCCGGGAACGAACATGACCGACGGCACCTCGTCCGACACCGCCCCGCGGCAGGATCCGGGGATCCTCTGGGCCTTGGGCCGCCTGCACGGCGAGTTGCGGGCACGGCATGGTCTGTCACTTCACGACTACCTCATCCTCGGCGCTCTCGCCGAAACCGCGAGCGGATCCGCGCCGGTCGCCCAGCTGACGGCGTTCCTCGGGGAGTCGGGGGGCCGGATGTCGTACGTCCTGAGGGACATGCAGGCGTCCGGCCTGATCGAGCGCGATCGGGAGGAGCGCGACCGCAGGGCTGTGAAGGTCACGCTGACCGATACCGGGCGTGGTGTGTCCGCCGACGCCGAAAAGACCGCGCGGGCGATAGTGCGCGAACACCTTGTGCGCGGCGCGGCCGCCTCCCTTGCCGAACCGCCCGCTCCGGCGTCCCGCACCCCCTGACCGGCAGGCGCGCATGACCCGCTCCGGCCGGGACGCCCCCGAGGTGCCCG
>NZ_JBEXHZ010000111.1:0-7777 GCF_040608315.1 Streptomyces sp. NPDC005195 | reverse complement strand
GCGGTCATCCACACGGTCCGGGTGGGGGTCCACTGCCGCTGACTCACTTCCCTGACGTGGGGGTGGACCCGCCGGGTGCACCGGCCCGTCCCATGACCTGAGGTCCTCACACGCACGGACGCCGGCCGGGCGTGTGGCGCTCAGGACTGCCGAGGACGGCTGTTCTCAGCCGTTGAAGCGGTCCGGGTCGGGGCCGGTCCGCTCGTCGCGGTTCAGCGCCGAGATCTCACCGACGTCGCCCTCGCCGAGCTCGAAGTCGAAGAGGTCGAAGTTCTCCTCGATGCGCTTCCGGGTCACCGACTTGGGGAAGACGATGTCCCCGCGCTGGATGTGCCAGCGCAAGGTCACCTGGGCGGGTGTCCTGCCCACCCGCTCGGCGATGCGCTTGATGGTCGGGTCGTCGAGGACCTTGCCCTGCGCGATGGGCGACCAGGCCTCGGTGGCGATGTCGTGTTCGGCGCCGAAGGCCCTGACGTCGCCCTGGGTGAGGAAGGGATGCACCTCGATCTGGTTGACCGCGGGCACCACATCGCCGCCTTCCAGCAGCCGGCGCAGGTGCTGGGGCTGGAAGTTGGAGACGCCGATGGCCTTGGCCCGGCCCGAGCCGTAGATCTCCTCCAGGGCCTTCCAGGTCTCCACGAAGTCGCCCCTGCCGGGCAGCGGCCAGTGGATGAGGAAGAGGTCGAGGTATTCGAGGCCCAGTTCCTCCATGGTGCGGTCGAACGCCTGGAGCGCGTCGTCGTGCGCATGGGCGCCGTTGTCGAGCTTGCTGGTCACGAAGACGTCGCCACGGTCGAGACCGGAGTCGCGGACCGCTTGGCCGACCTCCTTCTCGTTGCCGTACATCTCCGCCGTGTCGATGTGCCGGTAGCCCACTTCCAGCGCGGCCAGCGTCGTCTCGCGGGTCTCCTCCGGCGGGATCTGGAAGGTACCGAAGCCGAGCTGGGGGATCCGCACCGCGTTGTTGAGGGTGAGGGCGGGAACTGCTGTCACGATGACTCCTGATCGCTGGTTCACGGAGCGTGGGCGTGCACGCCCACGCTGCCCCCCTTCCACCTCCGCCGCAAAACATACGTATGGTCGGCTTTGGCCTCGTGCGCATGCCCCGGCAGGCGGTCCCGGGCCGGGTGAAGCGCGGGCGCGGCCGACGGGAATCGGCTGCGCGGGGCGCGTCAGTCCAGCCGGGCGTGCACGGGACTGTTCGCGACCTCGTCCGGGCATTTGCGGTGCCGGTGATGATGCCGCCGGTCGCGCTGCCAGTCGAACGTGGCCAGGGCCAGGCAGGCCACCATGCCGACGAGGGCGACGACCAGCGCGGTGACAAGGGCGCCCCGATAGTCGCCGCTCTTGTCCAGCGTCAGGTAGAAGAGGCCGGGCAGTGCCGCGGTGCCCACCGCGGCACCGAGCCGCTGACCGGTCTGCAGGGC
The DNA here is from genome assembly GCF_040608315.1 of Streptomyces sp. NPDC005195. Classification (NCBI taxonomy): domain Bacteria; kingdom Bacillati; phylum Actinomycetota; class Actinomycetes; order Kitasatosporales; family Streptomycetaceae; genus Streptomyces; species Streptomyces sp. NPDC005195. The sequence continues at coordinate 6,350 of NZ_JBEXHZ010000111.1, read as the reverse complement.
GCCGCCGGCGGCGCCCGCCATGCGCACGGGTACGTCCCGCAGGGTCATGGTGATGTTGGGAGAGACCACGAAGCCGCTGCCGATGCCACCGAGGAAGAGGGCCGGGGCGGCGATCCAGGGCGCGACGTCCAGGGAGACGAAGCGAAGCAGCAGCGCCGTGGTCCCGAGGCCGGCGATCACGCCTGTCAGGCCGGCCACGGTGAGGAGGCGGCCGAACCGTTCCACCATGCGGCCGGCGACCACCGCCGCTGCCGCCGAGCCGAGGGCGAAGGGGGTCACGGCAAGGCCCGAGCGGAGCGGTGAGAAGTGGAGGCCGTGCTGGTAGAAGAGAGCGAAAACCAGCCAGACGCCACTGAAGCCCATGAAGTAGAGCGTGCCGACGCCGGCACCCACGGCATACCCGCGCACGGTGCTGAACAGGCGCAGATCGAGCAGTGGCTGGTTGCCGGAGGCCACGAGGTGGCGCTGCCACTGGACGAAGCCCACGAGGATGACGCCGCCGACCGGGAACAGCCACCACAGCCGGCCGAAGCCGCCGGAGTCCGCCTGGACCAGCGGGTACATGAACGCGAGGACGCCGAGTCCGAGGAGCAGGACGCCGGCCACGTCCACGCGCCCACGCCCGGAACGCCGGATGCGCGGCAGCAGGCGCCGGCCGAGCAGGACGGCGAGGATTCCGATGGGGACGTTGACATAGAAGATCCAACGCCAGCCCGCGGGCCCGGACGCCAGGGCGAGGATGGCGCCGCCGGTGATGGGGCCCGCGGCGGAGGAGATGCCGACGGTCGCGCCGAAGAGGCCGAAGGCCCGACCGCGTTCGGCGCCCCGGAACATCTGCTGGATGAGCGCGGAGTTCTGGGGGGCCATGAAACCGGCCGCCAGGCCCTGGGCAAGACGGGCCACCACCAGCAGCATGATGTCGGGGGCCGCACCGCAGGCGGCGCTGCAGACCACGAAGCCGCCGAGGGCCAGCAGGAAGATGCGACGCCGGTCCAGGGCGTCACCGAGGCGCCCAGCGGTGACCAGGGCGAGGGCGAAAGTGAGGGCGTACCCGGACACCACCCACTGCACCTGCGCCGGTGAGGCGTGCAGGTCACGCTGGATGGTCGGCAGGGCGACGGCCACGATCGTCACGTCCAGCAGACTCATGAAGCCCGCCACCAGCGTGACCCACAGGGCCCGCCACCGCCGCGGATCCGGCTCTGACCCGGCCTCCTGGGCGGCCGGCTCCCGGCCACCGGCCGCTGACGTCGACGGTGTCACAGGGGCTCCTCTCACCTGGGGAATCGAGTTCCCCCAGCGGCGTACGAGCACACACCCAGTGTCCAACCCGAGCCGCTCGCGTGGGGGCCTTTGGCCCGTCCGGTCGGACGAGGCGGCGCGGGCACGGGTCCCGGCAGTGAGCGTATTCCGGGTCTCGCGTCGTACCCCTTCCGGGACTCGCCGCGCCCTCTTCCGGAATTCCTCGAACCCGCTCCCGGGACACCCTGATCCCGCTCCACCACGCTCGGGGCGTCCATGTCCGACGTGACCGTTGCAGGAGTGACGCAGGCCTCGCCGTCACTCGGCCCCGAGGCCGGCGCGGTCCCCGGTCCGCTCGTGTCCGGTGAGCATGTCGACCAGGCCATGGGGTGCGTCGTCGCCGAAGAGGACTTCGTGGAGCTCGACGCCATCGGCGGCGGCCTCTGCGCTGCGCGGGAACAGGGCCCGCTCGTATGCGGTGAGCGCGGCTTCGACGTCGCCGGGGTGCGCGGCGATGGCCTCACCGAGTTCCGCGCCGTCGTACATGGCCAGGTTGGCGCCTTCACCGTTCGGCGCCGAGAGGTGGGCGGCATCGCCGAGCAGGGTCACCCCCGGCACCCGATCCCACCGGTGCTCGACGGGCAGGGCGTTGAGGGGACGCAGGACCGGCGCGGTGTCACTGTCGGTGATCAGGGAGGTGAGCTCCGGCGCCCAGCCGTCGAACTCCTCGGCGATCCGGGCGGTGGCCGCGACGGGATCGCTGAAATCGATACGGGCGAACCAGCCCCGAGGCCGCGAGAGCGCCACGTACGTGTGCAGGGTCCCGCCGCTCTCCCGGTGAGCCTGGATGCCCTTCCCCGGCGCGAGCGCGAACAGCGACCCACCGCCGACCGCTTTCGCGCCGGCCGGGTGGCGGGTGTCGGCGTCGAACAGGTAGGTCTCGACGTACGACCTGCCGATGTACTCGGGTGCCGCGTCGGAGACCATCGGACGGACCCGTGACCACGCTCCGTCCGCGCCGACCAGCAGACCCGCGACGACGGTACCGCCGTCGACGAAGGTCACCTCGTGGCGGCTGTCGCCGAGGGCGCGGACACGGCTGACCTTGCGCCCCCACTGGACGGTGCCCGCCGGGAGTGCGTCGAGCAGGATCCGCCGGAGCTCGCCGCGCTGCACCTCGGGGCGTCCCGCCGTGCCGTCGTCGGGTTCGTCGAGCAGAACGGTCCCGTCCCGGTCGAGTACCCGTGTCGCCTGGCGGCCCTCCAGGACGAGGCCGCGGAACTCTTCGAGCAGGCCCGCCGCTCGCAGAGCCGGTTGGCCGTTGTGGTCGTGGATGTCGAGCATGCCGCCCTGCGTACGGGCGGTCGGCGAGGTCTCGGCCTCATAGACCGTCGCCGGGATGCCGTGGACGTGGAGGACGCGGGCGAGGGTCAGCCCTCCGAGCCCTGCGCCGATGATCGTGACATCAGTGGTCATGGTGGTTCCTTGCCTGTCGCACGCCTGCCGGACGGTCACCCGGCGGGACCCCTCTGGAATGTCGTTCCAATGCAGCCTGGAACGGCGTTCCATAGATGTCAAGCTGGAACAGCGTTCCAGAGGTGTGCCAGGATGCGCGTATGGCAACCAGGACGCGTCGTCCAGAGCGACGAGAGGAACCGCTCTCCCGGGAGGGCATCGTCGAGGTCGCGATCGAGCTTCTCGACGCGACGGGCGAGGGTGGCCTCACGTTCCGCGCGCTGGGCGAGCGCCTCGCCACCGGACCAGGGGCGATCTATTGGCATGTGGCGAACAAGGGCGAGCTGCTCGGCGCCGCGACCGACGCGGTCGTCGCCGACGCGCTGGCCGTCGAGCCCGCCGAGTCCCCGACCTCGCCGCAGGACGAGATCCGCGCCGTCGCGCTCGGCCTGTTCCACGCCATCGACGAACACCCCTGGCTCGCCACGCAGCTCTCGACGCAGCTCTCCCGGAGTCCCTGGGGGTCGGTGGCCCCGCGGATCTTCGAAAGCATCGGCCGGCGCGTCCGGGCGCTGGGAGTGCCCGAGGAGAGCTGGTTCACGGCGACCTCGGTGTTGGTGCACTACATCCTCGGCGCCGCCGGGCAGAACGCCGCGAACACCGCGCACGCCCGCACTCTCGGCCCTGGCGCGAACCGCGCCGAGTTCCTCGGCGCCGTATCGAGGGCTTGGGAAGAACTGGACCCCGACGACTACCCGTTCACCCGGGCCGTCGCGAGCCGGCTGCGCGAGCACGACGACCGCGAGCAGTTCCTCGCCGGAATCGATCTCGCCCTCACCGGTATCACCGTTCCCCACCCGCCCGGCGAACAGAGGCCCACCCCGCCCACCACCTGAGCCAGGTGAGGCCTTCGGCTCCGGCAGTCAGAACATGGTCGGACGCCACGGCCACCGCCACCGCCACCGGCACGGCCGGCTCGGCCCGAGCCAGTGGCCCGACCGGGCTCCCGTGGCTGTCCACGGCCCATCACGGCCCATCGCCGGGTGGAATCAGCGGGTCTGGCCCAGGTCCCGCAACCCGTTCTCCAGCAGCGCGAACGCGTGTTCCGCGTCGGCCGCCGCGCCCGGATGGCGCGCGTCGGCCGGCTCTCCGTGCGCCAGGCGTTCCGCGTTGTCCTGCGCCAGCGTCCAGTGGACCGCGACGATCTGGACGGCGGCCAACCGCGCGGTCAGTTCCGAAGTGCCCGCCGTTTCCCGGAGCGCCTGAGCGAGTGCTCGCTCGGAGCCGGTCTTGAAGCGTTCCATCCGGGCAACCAGCGAGGGCGCGTCGAGGATCATCTGATGGACCCTCCGCACCTGGGGGTGATCATTGAGTCCGGTGATCGGATCCCGCTCGCGCAGACCCTGGACGAAATGCTCGCGCAGTGCGGTCAGCGGGGCGGTGAGGTGCGGGCGGTCCCTCACGACGCGTGCGATCTCGGTCTCATGGTCGGCGAGGCGGTGCACCACGAGGTCCTCCTTCGCCGGGAAGTAGGCGAAGACCGTGCGTTTGGACACCTCGGCCGCCTCGGCCACCTGGGCCACCGAGACCTGGTTGAAGCCGTGCTCCAGAAACAGCGTGATCGCCGCATCGGAGATCGCCGCGTGGGTACGCCGCTTCTTCCGTTCCCTGAGCCCTGGCTTGTCGTCCACGACGCTCACCGTAGCAGATTGCTACCCCGAGACGATTTCTGCATCTGGTATACATTTGCTCCGAGACGAGAAATGGGACGAGGCGAGGGTGTTGACGGTGAGCGAGACCGAGGTCGTCGTGGTGGGCGCGGGCCCGACCGGACTGATGCTGGCGTACGAACTGACCCTGGCAGGGGTCGAGACGCTCGTGCTGGAGAAACTGCCCCAACGCATCGAGCAGGTGAAGGGCGGCGGGATTCAGCCCCGCACCGCTGAACTGCTGGACTCGCGCGGGCTGTTGGAGCCGTTGCTGATGCGGGCCACGTCGCGTGATCCGGTCGGCGGGCACTTCGCCGCCCTGCCCGTGCCCCTGGACTGCACCCCTTGGAACACCAGGTATCCCTTCCCGATCGCGATCCCTCAGTGGGAGATCGAGGAACTGCTCGAAGGGCGGGCGGTCGCGGCCGGCGCGCCGGTTCTGCGCGGCACGGCCGTCTCAGGGGTGGAGCCGGACGAGGAGGGGGTGGTCGTGACGGCGGACGGTCTGCGGGTGCGGGCTCGCTATCTGGTGGCGTGCGACGGCGGACACAGCACGGTGCGCAAACTGCTCGGACTGCCGTTTCCCGGCAGGCCGGGGACCCATCAGGCGGTGTTGGCCGACATCCGACTCGCCACCGTATCGCCGTCGGTGCCGCGGCAGTTGGAGCACATGAGCGCCCTGATGCGCCGAGCGGGCGACTACTGGGCCATGCTGGCCCCCCTCGGCGGAGACCGGTACCGGTTCACCTTCGGACGCGCGGACCAGCCGGACACCTCACGCGACACCTCACGCGACACCTCCGGCGTCACCCCGGAGGAGATCACCGTCGCGCTGCAGACCGTGTACGGCTCCGGGACCACCCTCGGCGCCGTGGACAACTCGTCCCGGTTCACCGACGCCACCCGGCAGTTGGAGCACTACCGGGCCGGCCGCGTCCTGTTCGCCGGCGACGCGGCGCACATCCACCCCCCACTGGGCGGCCAGGGACTCAATCTCGGCATGCAGGACTCGTTCAACCTCGGCTGGAAACTGGCCGCGGCCGTCCAGGACCGGGCGCCGAGCGGCCTTCTGGACAGCTATCACGCCGAGCGGCATCCGGTCGGAGCCCAGGTCCTGCATCACACCTCGGCGCAGCGCGTCCTGGCGGATCCGAACCCGGGCGAGGACGTGGCCGCCCTGCGGGACATCTTCATCGACCTGCTGAGACTGCCGGACGCCAACCGTCACGTCGCGGGACTGATGTCCGGCCTCTCGCTGCGTTACGAGCTGTCCGGCGGGCATCCGCTCACCGGGCACCGCGTGCCGGATGCCGACCTGGTCACCGACGCCGGCCCCGTCCGGCTGTCGACGCTGTTCGCCGCGGGGCATGCCGTCCTACTCGATCTGACCGGTACCGTCCCGGCCGGCCTCGGCCTTCCGCCGCGGGTCGATCTCGTCCGCGCCACCTGCGCAGAAGATCTCGGCGCTGCCGCCCTGCTGATCCGTCCCGACGGTTACGTCCGCTGGGCCACGGACAGCTCCGCCGTCCACGCCTCCGCCCTGCTCGCCGAGATCGCCGACACCGTCGCGATGGTGAACTGAGCCAGGGTCGCCGCCCTGACCCGCCACGGCAGGTTCCACCGCTGCCCGGTGACTGACGCGGGTCCCGCTCCTCAGCCGGCACGTGCGGCCGGTCCTCGTCGCCCGGCCCTCCCGCCACGAGCAGGTCGCGCCGGACTCTCCCGTGCGCACGCGCGCTGCTGCAGGTCCTCCGCCGCGCCTCGTTCCCCCCAGGAAACAATCATGGTCTCAGCCTCGGCGGAGTTGCCGTAGAGTGGTGTCAACGACGCGGGGTGGAGCAGCTCGGTAGCTCGCTGGGCTCATAACCCAGAGGTCGCAGGTTCAAATCCTGTCCCCGCTACTGAATCGTGAGGGGCCGGCACCAAGTGCCGGCCCCACACGCG
>NZ_JBEXHZ010000110.1:0-7800 GCF_040608315.1 Streptomyces sp. NPDC005195 | reverse complement strand
GTTGACCGGAGCCGACAGGGGCCTCACTCGTAGCGGCCGGCAACGCTGGTTGTCGCGTGGAGTGTGCGTGCCCGTCATCCGTACCGCAGCGCCGGCGGAGAGAACCCTCACCGTGCGTCGCGCAGGTGAAGCAGGTACGCCGCGGTCAGCGCGACGGCGCGGTCCCCGTCCTGCGACAACTCCACGAGGGCGTGTGACGCCCTTGCCCCCGGGACGTCCGCCAGTGCCTGGGTCAGCCGCCCGCGTGCGGGCGCTTCGGTGGCGTCGTGGGCGAGGCGGTCGACGAGCACGCTCGCGATCCGGTCCGCCGTCGTGGTGTCGCTCGCCAGCGTGCTCAGTGCGTCGGCCGCATCGGTGTCGTTCGTCCCCTCCACGATCATGTCGATGAGCGTCGGAGCCGCGTCGGCCACACCCCGTGTCCCGAGCGCCAGCGCCGCGTGCCCGCGGACCACGACGTCGGCGTGCGCGAGGGCATCCCGCAGCCGCTCGGTGGCTTCACCACCTGGCATCTCGGCGAGGGACCGGACGGCACGCTCCCGCACCGCGGCAACGGGCGAGCCGAGGCCCTCCGCCAGCAGCGCCGTACCGTCGCCGCCCGATCGTGCCAGCGCCCAGCGAAGGGCCCCGGCGACGTTCGGTTCCGACTCGCTCAGTGCTGCTTCGACCAGGGCCTCCACCGGCACCGAGACCTCGCCGACCGACGAGAGGGCCGCGCGCTGGCGTGCGTCGGCGCTTTTCGACTCCAGCGCCTGGAGGAGCGCGACGATCTGGAGGACGTCCTCCCAGCCGACGGGGTCCGCGGCATGGATCCTGCGCAGCCGCGTGAGCAACTCGGTCTCCGCCGCGATGCGTTCACGCGTCTGACCGATGAGGTCGTCGACGAGCGACGAGGGCTCGAAAGCGGGATCGTCGAGCGCCCGTCCGATCTCCCGCAGCGACAGCCCCAGCGACCGAAGGCTCTCCACATGGAAGATCCGCTGGATGTCGTCCCCGGAGTACTCCCGATAGCCGGAGCCGGTGCGGCCTGAAGGACGCACCAGACCGAGCGACTCATAATGCCGGAGCATGCGGGCGCTGACCCCGGACCGTCGTGCCACCTCACCGATCAACACGCCTTAGCGGCCCTCCTGACCGGACACACCGAGGGCCACGACGCGCTTCGCCTCCTCGACAGCGAAGTCGAACCCGGCGTCCGGGTCGCGCAGCATCCGCTCCGTGGCGAGCGCGTGCGCGCGCACGGACGGGTCAGGGGCCGTCGTCGCAGTACCCAGAGCCGGCAGAACGGCTTCGCCGAGCGCGACCAGTGCCCGGCTGAGACTCAGTTGCGTCTCCCGCCCACCGCGCCCGAACTGTGTGGCCAACACCGTGGCCAACGCGGACTCCTCGCCTTCCGGGACGAGCACGACCGCCGCCCGCCAGGCGCTTCGTGCCACCTCGTCGTCGGCGTCGGCGAGGAGCGTCCGGGTGATCGCCGGCCACGCCTGCCGGTTCCCGATCTTGGACAGCGTGTGAAGCGCCTGGCTGCGTGCCTGCGTACGCTCCGAGCGCACTTCGCGGAGCAGCCCGGGAAGCGTCATGGACGCCGGGTGCCGGGTGAGCGCCCAGGTCAGCGTGTCGCGGACGAAGAACTCGGGCTCGAGTGCGCATCGTTCGACGAGTTTGTCGACGAAGCGCGGGTCAGGCGTCGTGCCGGCCGCCAGAGCGGCCCGCAGTCGCACCGACGAACGGCCGTCCGCCAGTCCCCGCAGCGCTCGTGCCACATCCGTGTCCTGTCCCGTGACCGTCATCGAGACCACCTCCTCGGCGAGCAGTGAAGGCCTTGCCACTGTGTCAAGGTCAAACAGGGCGACCAGCCGGCGCGGAGACGGGGGTACGCGTACGGCCGCCGCCGCCGACGGCACCGGTGAAGACCGTCGGCCGACGGCGATGCCACGTTCACTTCGTCCTCGGCAGAGCCCGTTTCCCCCACACGCGGGCACGAGCGGGACCAGTATCCCGCTCGCGTGAACCGCTCTTTACAGCTCGTCGGCGAACACCGCGGCCAACTCGCGCCATTCGGCCCGCGGCAGACCGGCTCCGCTCTCGTCGGCAGTCAGTACCTGGAGAGCGATGTGGTCGGCGCCGGCGTCGAAGTACTCCCGGGTCCGTGCACGCACGCGTTCGGTGTCGCCCAGGGCGAAGAGGGCGTCCAGGAGACGTGCGCTTCCGCCGTCCTCGAAGTCGTTCTCCGTGAACCCCAGGCGCAGCAGGTTGTTGGTGTAGTTGGGCAGTTGGAGGTACCTGCCCAGCATGTTCCGCGCGGTGGTCCGGGCCCGGTCGGGGTCGGTGTCGAGGACGACGGACAGTTCGGGGGCGAGCAGCGCGTCGGGACCGAGTGCTTCGCGCGCCTCCGCCGTGTGCTCGGTGGTGACGAGATAGGGGTGCGCACCCAGCGCCCGGTGGGTCGCGAGCTTCAGCATCTTCGGGCCGAGTGCCGCCAGGACCCGACGACCACGATCCACGGGCGGGGTGGCGGCGTCGAGGGCGTCGAGGTAGGCCACCATCGCGCTGTACGGCTTCGCGTACTTCGGCGCCAACTGCCCGTGGCTGACCCCCAGTCCGAGGACGAATCGTCCACGCGCGCTCGCGTCGAGCCCCGCGATCCGCGCTGTCACCTCCTCAGCCGTGTGCTCCCAGATGCTCAGGATGCCGGTGGCCACGGTGACGGTACGGGTGGCGTCGACGACGGCCGCGGCGTCGTCGGGCGAGGGGCTGCCCCCGAGCCAGAGAGTGCCGTACCCCAGATCCTCGAGCTCGGCGACCGCTTCCGCGATCGCTTCGCTGCCCGCCTCGTCGACCCGCGACCGGTGCAGAGCACCGCTCCAGATGCCGATCCGCCCGAATTCCTCGTGTGTCTCAGAAGCCATACTGTGATCAACCGCGATTTCGGGCCCGCTGTTCCCGGCCGGCCGGGGGTTCATTCGTATGGGCGCGGTTTTGGACTGGCCTGTACGAGGGGCTCGGAAAGGCCGGATTCGACATGACGTGATCACGCGGCAGAGCCCGATGCGCTGCCGCCCTCCTTCCCGTCCGTGCCCGAGCGGCGCGGTGTCGTCCGGTGCCAGGTGGCGCCGTCGTCTCTCAGCGGCGCAGGAGCGTCTCCCGCTGCATGTGCGACAGCTTCTCGGGATTGCGCACGGCGTAGAGCCCGGTGATGAGGCCTTCGTCGATGCGCACCGCCAAGACCGTGTCGATCGCGCCGTCGAGCCGGAGGACCAGCGCCGGGTAGGCGTTGACCTGCGCGGAGCGCAGCGATGCCGCGGTGGTCCTGCCCCCTGCGGCGGTCAGCAGCCGGGCCACCTTCTCGGCCCCTACGACAGGCCGCAGGACGGCCTGCTTGATTCCGCCGCCGTCGCCGAGGAAGACCACGTCCGGCGCGAGGATGTCGAGCAGCTTCTGCAGATCGCCCGTCTGCGTCGCCCGTTGGAAGGCGTCGAGCGCGTCTCTGGTCTCGGCCGGGGAGACGATCTCCCGCGGCCTGCGTGCCGCGACGTGAGCCCGTGCCCGGTGCGCGACCTGACGTACCGCGGCCGGGCTCTTGTCGACGGCCTCGGCGATCTCGTCGTATCCGAGGTCGAAGACCTCACGCAGCACGAACACCGCCCGCTCGGTGGGCGTGAGCGTCTCCATCACCAGCAGCATCGCCATCGAGACGCTGTCGGCCAGTTCGACGTCCTCGGCCACGTCGGGTGCGGTGAGCAGCGGTTCGGGCAGCCATGGGCCGACGTAGGACTCCTTGCGGCGGCCCAGCGTACGCAGCCGGCTCAGCGCCTGCCGCGTGGTGATCCGGACCAGGTACGCACGCTGTTCCCGCACCGTGCCGAGATCGACACCCGCCCACCGCAGCCAGGTCTCCTGCAGGACGTCCTCCGCGTCGGCGGCCGAGCCGAGCATCTCGTAGGCGACGGTGAACAGCAGGTTGCGATGGGCGAGGAACGTCTCGGTGGCGAGATCCGCCCGGTCGCCGTCCGCCGGCTGTCGGGCCGTGTCCTCTGTGCACTCGCTCCGCTCGTTGCGCACCGGCCGCTCCCGCCTGTTCGTCCTCGTGTGGGTGCCACGCGCACAAGACGCCGGTCGCGGCGATCCTGTGACACCCCCGGGGGGTGGCACACGTCACACGACCGGCCCGTCACAGCGCTCGGGCCGCCGGCATCTCGTGTTCGTCCAGTGCATCACCACGAGTGAGGACGACATCATGGACTCCCGATTCAACATGTTCGACAACGAGATCGCGGCCAAGTTCGGCAAGCGGTTCGCCAACGCCGCCCTGGTGATCCACCAGTCGCCCCTGCCGAAGTCCACGCAGGAACTGGTCTCGTTGCGCGCCAGCCAGATCAACGGCTGCGGCTGGTGCGTCGACCTGCACACGAAGGAGGCCGCGGCCGCCGGTGAAAGCGCGGTACGGCTCCATCTGGTCGCCGCCTGGCGCGAGTCCACCGTGTTCACCGACGCCGAACAGGCCGCGCTGGCGCTCGCCGAAGAGGGCACCCGGCTCGGCGACGCCCACCACGGCGTGTCCGACGAGACCTGGGCCAGGGTGCGAGAGCACTACGACGACGACCAACTCGCCGCGCTGGTCTCCCTGGTCGCCCTGATCAACGCGGCCAACCGGCTCGCCGTGATCGTGCATCAACGGGGAGGTTCCTACGAACCCGGCATGTTCGCGGCCGCGCTCAACTGACCGGCGAAGGAATCCGGTCCGGCCCAGGACCATGTGGTTCTGGGCCGGACCGGTTCATGCGACAGCCGAGGGCGGGTCCTGCTGTCAGCGGTGTGACGCGACGTCCGCGGTTCTGGTCGGTGTCATCTGCCGGTGCGGCCGTACGACCGCGTCGTGGCCCGCGTCGGCTCGGCTCGGCTCGGGGGGGGGCGAGCCGAGCCGACGGTAGTCGGACCCGAGCGTTGTCAGGCGGGTCCGGATGCCTGACATGCCACCGGGACGGCTACCAGCCGACGGCGACCAGGAGCCATTGCGGGTTCCCGTGGGAGACGAAGGAGGACTGGCCCGCCACGTCGTCGTAGGGGAAGCCGTAGGCGAGGTGGTTGATGGCGTTGTCGTGCCAGAACTTGGCGTAGTAGTTGGCGGGTGCCGCCTTGTAGTACTGGGCCGGGTCGGCCTGCTGGGAGGCGGGGAGAGTGGCCACGTGACGGTTGAGGGCGGCGCACATGTCGGGATTGGCGGCGAGGGAGGCGGCGCAGCCGAAGATGTCGGAGGTGGCAGCGTTGACGCCGACGGACTGGGCGTATGAGGTGAAGTAATTGGCGTTGACGCCGCCCGTGCGGAAGCTCGGGTCGCTGCCGGGCGCGATGATCCGGTACGGGGCCTGGGTTCGCGCCAGCACTTTGAACTGGTCCGGAACCGCGTCCGTGAAGCGCTGGACGGTCGTGGCGCGGTCCTCGGCGAAGGTCTGCCGGTTCTCACCGACTTCGACGTCGTAGCCGTCCTTGGCGTGCAGACGCATGGCCAGCTTGAGGCCGAAGGCGTCGACCCGGGTGGTGTTGCCGTTGAAGACGTTGTTGCCGACTGTGAACTCGATGAAGTCGTAGTAGGGGCCGTTGGGTGAGCCCAGGTAGAAGTACATGCGGCCCGCCGAGTTCGCCGGCATGTCGAGGTAGGGCTGTTCGGCGATCGAGTGGACCTGCCCGTTGAAGCTCCAGTACACCTGGCTGTCGGGGTACTTGCCGTTGGTGCGGTTGAGGATTTTCACCTCGACGGCGTTGCTCGCCGGGGGTATGTTGCTGGTGCTGCCCCAGAAACTGTCCGGCGGGGTGGTGCTGCCGGGCCCGTAGACCTGGAACTCCCACAGCGAGTAGCCGTACGGGGTGGCTCGCACGGTTCCGGAGACGCGCACATAGCGGCCGCTGCCGGTGACGCCGAGATTCTGGGTGCCGCCGGTCCCGGTGGTGGTGGAGTAGACGCTGGTCCAGTTGTTCGCGTCCGTGGAGGTCTGGATCTGGTAGGCCTTGGCGTAGGCGGCCTCCCAGTTGAGAGTGACGCGGGTGATCTGCTGGACGGAGCCGAGGTCGACCTGGACCCATTGCGGATCCGCGAACGCCGAGGACCAGCGCGTGCCGGGGTCGCCGTCGACGGCGGCCGTCGCGGGGAAGGAACCGTTCTCCGTCGAGGAGGCCGTGGCCGGGCGTCCCTGGGAGAGGAGTTGGTCGGCGGCGTGCGCCGACGTCGGCGTCAGGGCGGCGACGCAGGCGACGAGCAGGGCGATGACCAGGCCGAGGGCCGTGCGGGTGCGTAGAACGCCGGCGGGTGGTCTGGTGGCGGGTGCGCTGGGGGAAGTCTGCATGGGATCTCCTCAGGCCGAGCCGGCGTGCGTGGGGGTTGGAGCAACTGCAGGCGTGAGAGCGCTCTCTCGGGTTGTATCCCCGCCTCTGCCCGGCGTCAACAACTGAATCCGAAATCAACGGAGTTCATGGTTCGAGAGGAGTGCGGCGCCGACCGGGGCGAGAGTGTCACGTACCGCGCGCTCCGACCGTTCGGGCCCCGACGGCTCGGACGATCTCAAGTCGCCCTGTTCCATCATCACTTGACGTGTTCGGTGCGGCTTCATACGTCCTTGAAGATGCCGTCGGCGGGGCCGCGCACGATTGGTTGACGTGGCCCCGTCAGCCTGTCATGGTCTAGACCTGATGGGGTGCCGCGTCCGGAGTCCGCTTCGGGCGCGACACCTTCCCGCACAGCTCCCTCCCCACCGCCGCGGCCGCCGGCCGTATTAGGAGCGATGCCCCCATGCTGATCAGTCTTGCCGGACACTTCTCCTTCAGATGGGTCACCCTGGGACGTTCCCTGGTGACAGCCGCCCTCGCGGTGGTCCTCTCCGCGCTGTTCCTCTCCGCGCCGCCCGCGCACGCCGCCAGTGGCCAGATCTCCGGGCTGGCCGGCAAGTGCGTCGACGTGGCCGCCGCGAACAGCGCCAACGGCACCGCGATCCAGCTCTACGACTGCAACGGGACCGGCGCGCAGAACTGGTCGAACTCCGGCGACGGGACCCTGAGGGCGCTCGGGAAGTGCCTCGACGTCGTCGACCGCGGTACCGCCGACGGCGCGGCGGTCCAGTTGTGGGACTGCTCCGGCGGCGCCAACCAGCAGTGGGTGGTCACCGCGGCCCACGACATCGTCAACCCCGCGGCCAACAAGTGTCTGGACGTCCGCGACAACAGCTCCGCGAACGGCAGCCGGCTGCAGATCTGGACCTGCACGGGCGCGGCCAACCAGAAGTGGAACGCCCTCGCGAGCGGCGGTGGCGGCACCAACCCGTCCGGGTTCGTCGTCAGCGAGGCGCAGTTCAACCAGATGTTCCCGGGCCGGAACGGCTTCTACACGTACAGCGGTCTCGTCCAGGCGCTGAGCTCCTACCCGGGGTTCGCGAACAGCGGGAGCGACACGGTCAAGAAGCAGGAGGCCGCGGCCTTCCTCGCCAACGTCAACCACGAGACCGGCGGACTGGTCTACGTGGTGGAACAGAACACCGCCAACTATCCGCACTACTGCGACCCCGGTCAGCCCTACGGCTGCCCGGCGGGGCAGGCCGCGTACTACGGCAGGGGCCCGATCCAGCTCAGCTGGAACTTCAACTACAAGGCCGCCGGTGACGCCCTCGGCATCGACCTGCTGGGCAACCCGTGGCGGGTCGAGCAGGACGCGGCCGTCGCGTGGAAGACGGGGCTCTGGTACTGGAACACGCAGTCGGGCCCCGGCTCGATGACGCCGCACAACGCCATGGTGAACCAGGCCGGCTTCGGCCAGAC
>NZ_JBEXHZ010000109.1:0-7873 GCF_040608315.1 Streptomyces sp. NPDC005195 | reverse complement strand
CGACGCCCTCGAGCGGATCGTCGCCGAGGTCCGCGCCGACGGCGGCGTCGCGGATGCCGTGACAGTGGATCTCGCCGACCGTGCCGGCATCCGCGCGGCGGTCGACCGCGTCGAAGAGCTGCACGGACGGCTCGACGGCGCGTTCAACAACGGCGCGGCGATTCAGCGGCCCGGCCCGCTCGACGCGACGAGCGACGAGGACGTCGAGGAGCAGTTCGCGGTGAACTTCCGTGGGCACTGGACCGCGATGACGGCCGAGGCGGCGCTCATGCGCCGGGGCGGTGGCGGAGCGATCGTCAACACCTCGAGCATCGGCAGCCGCCGCGCGAACCCGGAGCTCCCCGCCTACGGCGCGATGAAGCGCGCGCTGAACAGCCTCACCGAGACGGCCGCCGTGACCTGGGGGCGGCAGGGGATCCGCGTGAACGGCATCACGCCCGGTGGCACCGCGACGGAGATGATCGACACGTGGGAGGCGGCGTCCCCGGGCGTCGTCGAGCGCATCAACGCGAGCATCCCGCTCGGCCGGATGGCCGAGCCCCGCGAGGTCGCCGAGGTGGCCGCGTGGCTGCTCAGCGACCGGGCCTCGATGGTGACCGGCGCGATCGTCCCGGTGGACGGCGGCGCCGGCGCCTGAAGGGCAGCCACGCCCCGGCAGGCGGTACCTGATCATTTCCGGGGCGCAGCCGACCTGACGATTGCCGTACCCACTCCGATTCCATGACCCCGCGAGGTGACGCTCGGTAGCGTCCCCGTCTCAGCCGGTTTGCGGAGGAGGAACTCCCACCGGCGTGTCGTCCGCTGCCGCGCCTTCCGCGCTGTGAAGCGGGCTCCGCCGAGGCCGGAGCCGGTGCGGCCCGGCTCGGTCTCCCCGTGTGGCGCGCCCTGCGCTTCGAGCGTTGAGTGGAGACGCGCACCCGGCGCTCCGGACGGGAGTTGCCAGGGCGCCGGGTGCGCTCCGGATCGCCAGGAATTCGATCAAGGGCAGGAGGACGTCGTGCCTACGGGACCGAGCGAGAAGCGCGAGCGGCGGTACGAACAGATCAAGGAGAACGCCAGGGAGCACGGCGTCTCCGACCGGCGCGCGGAGGAGGTCGCGGCACGCACCGTCGAAACGGACCACGCCCGTCGCGGCGAGGCGAAGGAGACCCCCACGACATCGGCGCGGGACCGGGAATCCGCCCCCCGGCACGGCGGGGAACGTGCCCAGGGCGGATCGCGGGGCCCCACCAAGGACCAGCTCTACGAGGAGGCCAGGAAGAGGCACATCGAGGGCCGTTCCTCCATGAACAAGGACGAGCTGCGCGACGCTCTCGGCCGCTGACCGCTCGTCGTATCGAGCGGGGTTCCGCGGAGGACTCAACTTGCGGCGGCCACCCGTCCGTCACCAGCCGGCCGAGCCTGCCGGTCGTACGCCGTGCGCGCCGCCTCGAGCAGCTGCCGCCAAGAGGTCACCGTGGGCCGGCGCCGCAGCAACGCGCGCCGTTCCCTCTCCGTCATACCGCCCCACACACCGTGCTCGATCCTGCGGTCGAGGGCATGAGCCAGGCATTCGGTCCGCACCGGGCATCCGGTACAGACGGCTTTCGCACTGTTCTGCGTAGCGCCTTCGACGAACAGCTCCTCCGGATCGGTTGTCCGGCATGCCGCATGCGCGCCCCACTTGTCGTCCGCGTCCACCCCGTCGCCGCCCTTTCCCCGATTCGGCCCGCCGTACACCACCCTATGCGTGTGGCAGTTCGGAGAACGTACGGCAATCGCACCAGGCATGGAACGGCGTTGCCCGGCAGCAATCCGTTCGAGTGAACAGCCCTTGCCAACAGCCCTCGGAAAAAATCTGACAGGCCGTCAACTATGCCTCACGGCTCTGCCTCCGGTCTTGGTCTCCGGCCCGGGCTCCGGACGCCAAGCGCTCAGAGCCGTCCCTGCCGCCGGCCGCGGGCACTGGTCCGAAGTGGCGCCGGAGGACGTGCGGAGAGACGCTGGGCAGTGGTGCGCGCGTTCGGATCACGAGCGGCGATGGCTGTCGGTGAGCCCGGCGCAGCGGTGTCCGGCCGGGTTGACGTGGGGCGTTGGCCCGGAGCGTCGTACGAGAGCTCGGTTACGAGGTCACTGATGACAGCGGATCACAAGGTTCAGGTACGGGTGCGCAGGGCGTACGAGGTGCCCGAGCGGGCGGACGGGGCGCGAGTGCTGGTGGACCGCCTCTGGCCCCGTGGGCTGGCCAAGGCGAAGGCGCACCTGGACGAGTGGTGCAAACAGGTCGCGCCCTCGACGGAGTTGCGGCAGTGGTATCACCATGACCCGGACCGTTTCGCGGAGTTCGGGCGCCGCTATCGCGAAGAACTGCTGGATCCGGAGCGTGCGCGGGCATTGGCGCACTTGCGCGACCTTGCCGGGGACCGGACCCTGACGCTGGTCACCGCGACGAAGCGGCCGGACATCAGCGAGGCCGAAGTTCTCGCCGAGCTGCTCCGGAACTGACTGCGGCAGTACATGAACCGGCCGGCTCGCGATCCGCTGCCGCGTGAACCGGCCGGCTCGGGGTCCACTGCCGACGCGGGACGTGACCGGCGCGGGATCCGGTGCCGGTGCGGGATCCGGTGCCGGTGCGGGACGTGAAACCCGGTACCTGTTCCCGGGGCCTTCGCCGTTGCGCCCCGGCGTCGGGGACCGATGCCGGAGCTCCCTTCCGCGGGGCGGGGACGAACACTCCGGCCGTCTGCCGCGCCGAGGAGCGAACGTGCGCGCCCCGAGCCTGGTGGGACCGGAACCGTCCCCGCCCGCGCGGGACCGTCGGGGGTCAGCCGGTACGGCGCCTCGGGACGACCTGGATCGTGTCGCCGACGGCGCGTTCGCCCGTCGCGTCCGAGGTGACATTGACCAGTTTGCCGTTGACCGCCATCGCCGTGGAGCCGCCGCCGTCGAGGTTCAGCGCCCGCACGGCGCCGAGCGACCGCATGAATCGGGCGGCCTCCGCCAGCGTGAATCCCTCGCTCATCCCGGGCTGCCGCCCGTCCACGGTCACCAGGAGCAGCCGGCCCCGCCGGTCGATGCCGGCCAGTGTCCGGGGCTGGCGCACGTTGGACCAGGCGAAACCGAACGAGAGGTCACGCGGGTCGAGTGTCCCCTCGGTGGCGGCGTCGATGTGCACACGGCCGTCCTCGACCAGCGTGGGAGCCGCGCTGACGATGCTGTCGTCGGGACCGAGCCTGATCTCCCGGTTCGAGGAGTCCCGGATCACCTCGTGGAGCGACAGGCGGTCGCCGACACGTGCGTGGCCGGTGAGCCACCCCGCCGCCCCGCCGATGCCCTGGAGGACCGCACCGTGATCGGGCACGGCACCCCCTCGGTCGCCCACGGAGACGACGGCACCACGCCTGTCGAGGACCACCTGGACACCCGCCCCCGCGGGGAGCGACGCGCGGAACTCGGGGGTGAACTCGACGAGGTCGTCCGCGATGGTGCAGGTGGTGTCGTGGCGGGGCTCGACGGTGGGGACGGCGCCGGGCCGACCGCAGTTGCGTACCTTGCCCGGGACGCGGTTGATGCCCTGCACCCCGTACTCGGCGGATCCGTCCCGCACCGTGACGGTGGTGGAGAGGTCGGCGATACGCGGTCGCCGGCCGCCGTCGCCCAGGATCAGGGCGGCGCGGGAGCCCACAGCCATCGACTCGAGTCTACCGTGCCGCGCGGAGAGACCGGCGAGCGTGCCCTGCACACCGTCGGCGTCGGAGGTGATGAAGAAGCCGCCGTTGACCCCGATCAGCGAACCCAGACGCGTGGCCACGGTGGAGGTGTTCTCCCGGTCGGCGACGTTGCCGCCGTCGCTCGCCCCGATCGTCCCGGCGAAGCGCGTGGGGTCCACCACGGCGACGTGGATGTTCTCACCGTCGGGGCGCTGCCGGCCGTCGTATCCGGTCCAGTCGACCGCGGTGCGGAAACCCGCTGCCACGACCGCTGTGTTGGTGGTGGCCGCCTCGGCCTGCGTGGCGTACCGCCCGACCCGGACCTGCCAACCCATCGTGCCGCGGGGGGTGTCGGAGTAGGCGTCCCAGGTCTCCTGTTCCAGCCGCGGTTCGAACCCGGCGCCGCGCAGGCGCGCGGCGGTCGCGTCCGCCCACGCGCGGTCGCCGAGCGGAGCCCAAGTCGCCGCGCCGGTCAGGCGGTTGACGGCGGGGGCCTGCACGGTGACCGACCATACCGGGGCGGCGACGGAGTCCCGCAGCGCTCCGGTCCGGACCTGGACGCCGGGTGCCACGCTCAGCGTCGACCAGGAGATCCCGGGGAGCGCGGAAGAGGCGGACGGACGGGAGTCGGCGGTCCGCGTGCTCGCGGCCGCCGGCGGAGCGAGGGTGACGAACGTGAGGACGGCGGCACACGCCACGCCCCTCCGGAGGGGCTGCTTCATCCGGCCGAATCCGCGGCGTGTTTTCTCGACTGCGTGGGACATACGTCTCCTGACGTTCGGATCGCCTTGCGGCCGGCGTCGCCGGCTGCCGCGTTCCACATCCCAGACCCGTGGTGGTACGGACAGGTCACAGGCCAAGGGCGTCCGGGAAAAGCCTCGATGACAACGACTCACCGACTCCTTCCACGAACGGCGCGGGAGGACGGTCGGCCCCATCCCCGCGGGAAGGACCGACAAGCCCCCGACCAGGGCTTCCACTTGGGCGGCATCGTCCCGAGATCCCGGCCCATGGCGCCGAACCCGGCTCACCACGCGTCCGCGGGATCCGGGGGTCGGATGACACGCCGCACCGCTCGGCCGGTCCGTCCGCCGGTCCGTGTTCGTACCCCGCGGCGTCCATGCCGGACGGCGGTCACTGCTCGGTGAAGTAGGTCCAGTGTTCCGTCACGCTGAAGCCGAGTGAGAGGTACAGCGGCAGAGCCATGTCGGAGGAGCGCAGATAGGCGGTTTCGGCTCCAGCGTCCCGCCCCCGGGCCACCACCTCCTCCGTGATCCGCCGCCCATGGCCGGATTCCCGGTGGTCCGGACCGGTGGAGATGTTGAAGATCCCGACATGCCCGTCCATGAGGACGGTCAGCGCGGTGCTGACCACCTGTCCGCGCACCTCCCCCACATACGCGGTGATGTCCGGCGCGGCGTCCAGGACGGCAGGGGTGAACAGCGGTGCGAAGACCTCTTTCGGGGCTCCGAAGCCGTCGGCGAGGGCACGGGCGTAGAGATCGTGCTCCGCCCCTGTGACGACGCGCACCGCCATCCCCCCGGTGTCGCGGGGGACCGGAGGGACGCTTTTCAGATCCCTGAGCATGAACGGTTCCCGTGCCCGCTTCGTCAGGCCGTGCCTCCGGGCCACCTCACGCACGCGGTCGTCCGGGTCCGAACGCACCTGCACGCACCAGGACACCGGTCCGGGGAAGGAATCCGCCGTGGCGGCGGTCCGGGCCGCGAGACGCTCGATCTGCCCGGCGTCCGGCCTGAGGGCGGAAGAGAACACACCGTTCACGCTGTCGGCCGGGCTCCCGGTGACGACCATGTACGTCCCGTTCTCCGCGACTTCCTGACGCATGCGCGGCTCGGCGTCGGCGATACAGCGCAGAGCGGCTCCCCAGGCATGAGCGGCGGCGTCGATCCGGTCACCGGACAGGAGGTTCGAACTCATGCGCGGAGTCTAATCTCCGCGGGTGGGGGCGGTGTGGGGCCCTGCGGAAGTACACAGGCGGCCCGCCGAACCCCAAGGCACATAAATGCCCAATCCCCATCAAATGCGACACAATGTGTCCGGGGTCCGGCTCGGCACGCCCGCGTTCCGCCGTCACTCCTCGAGTTCCGCCCGCCCCCGAACGAACGCTCGAACGGGTCGCCCCGTCCACGGATTTCGGCCGCACCGACGAACTGAGCCGACCGCTCCTCGCGGACGGCGAACTGGTCCGTCGGGACCGCACCGCTCGGTCGTGCGCCGGCAGGAATCGCGGTGCGAACCGGCCCTTCTCCGAGCGATCCGGGGCGGCCGGCGGCTTACGACGACAGGGTGGTCAATCATGTGGGCGCGCGTGGACGGCAGGCGGTCCTTCGAGCTCGGCACGGCCGACGAGATGCGGACCGGGCTCAACGAATTGGTCCTGTCGGGCAGGAAGACCGCGTCCACCGGGCTGCTGGCGGTCTACGCGGAAGAGGCCGAGGGCGTCGAGTATCCCGGCGAGAAACTTGCCCTGCTGGACAAGGACGGCACCGCCGCCGCACTGATCGAGGTGACCAGCGTGGCGTTGCAGCCTTTCGGTGACGTGAAGTGGGACCACGCGGAAGCCGAGGGCGAGGGTCACGCCTCGGTGGAGGAATGGCGTGCGGGGCATCGTCGGTACTGGGACCGCATGGGGACTCCCGTCGACGACCGCACGATGGTCGTGTGCGTGGGGTTCCGGCTGATCGGGAGCTGCGACACCGGCATGTCGGACACCTCGGGCTCGGCTTCCTGAGGTCCCCTTTCCGCGGGCCCGCGATGACAGAGCGCATACGCCGGACATGATCGCTCAGGCGCGAGCATTTATATTGTGCACAACTGATTTGCGCACAACCATATTGGCGGCTATGTTTTCCCCTGTCGCACCGGGCCGCAGCGCCCAGGACGACCTACCGATGTCAGCCGCCACGTCCCGAAGGGGAGCCACCATGAACCTCAAGACCGCGATCCGTCCCACCCGCAGGCACGCCGCTGTGCTGGGAGCCGTCGCCGGTGTGGCGGCGCTCACCCTGACCGCCGCCACGGGTCCGGCGAGCGCGGCCAAGGGCGAGCACCACCCGTCCAAGGCGAAGCCCACGGTCGTCCTGGTGCACGGAGCCTTCGCGGACTCCTCCAGCTGGAACGGCGTGATCGAGCGTCTGCGGCGCGAGGGATATCCGGTGATCGCCGCGGCGAACCCGCTGCGCGGTCTGGCCAGTGACGCCGAGTACGTCCACAGCGTGCTCAAGAGCGTGAAGGGGCCGGTCGTTCTCGTCGGCCACTCCTACGGTGGCGCGGTGATCAGCGAGGCCGCCGCCGACTCCCCCCAGGTCAAGGCGCTGGTCTACGTGGCCGCCTTCGCCCCTGAGAAGGGTGAGAGCGCGCTGGGGCTGTCCAACAAGTTCCCCGGCAGTACCCTCGGCACCGCCCTCAATCCCGTGCCCTTCCCGCTCCCCGGCGGCGGCACCGGCACCGACCTCTACATCAGGGCCGACAAGTTCCACCACCAGTTCGCCGCCGACGTACCCAAGCCGGTCACCGACCTGATGGCCGCCACCCAGCGCCCGGTGGCCGCCTCCGCCCTGGACGAGAAGGCCACCGCGGCCGCCTGGAAGACCATCCCTTCCTGGGACCTCGTCACCACCCAGGACTACAACATCCCGCCGGCCGCGCAGCGCTTCATGGCCCAGCGCGCCCACGCGCACACCGTCGAGATCAAGGCGTCCCACGCGGTCTCGGTCTCCCACCCGGGCGCCGTCACCCGCCTGATAGAGCAGGCCGCCCAAGCCACCTCCCGCTGAGTCCCTCCGGGGGCGGACACGACGATCGGACGCCCTGCCAAGGGCGTCACCGCCCACGGCTCGCGGTCATCGGCTCGCACGGACGTGCGGCGGCCCGCCACCCGACACGCCCGTGGGCGACCCGGCGGAACCGGATCGCCCACGGGCGCGGAGGGATGCCGGTCAGCAGTAGAGGTTGTTGCCCGGAGCGACCCCGAGGATCGCCGTGAACTGCTGGTACGCGCTCACCCGGCTCTGCACCTGCGCGGGATTGCGTCCGTCACACTCCAGCGAGCCGTTGATGGAGCGGATCGTCTGGCCGAAGCCGGCCTGGTTCACCATGGCGTTGTGCGGCGTCATCGAGCCGGGGCCCGACTGCGTGTTCCAGTACCAGAGCCCCGTCTTCCA
>NZ_JBEXHZ010000108.1:0-7887 GCF_040608315.1 Streptomyces sp. NPDC005195 | reverse complement strand
GCCCAAGGCCAAGACGCCGGACCGCGAGCAGGAGCTCGTCGCGGCCTGATTCCCGGTATTGGTTCAGATCTTTCGGCCGTACCGGCGGCACCGCCAGGGACGAGACCCATTCGCCGCCGATGGTTCGGGGAGCCGAAGAAGAAAATGGGGCCGCACGGCCGTCGGCGCGGCACAGATAACCTACCGGCCGTGCGGAGCTACGTGTCTCGGGAACCAGGGGCCCCGGCCGCGACGCTGACGCCGGAGCGGATCGAGCAGCTGTCCAAGTCCGGGAGGCGGCGGGTGTAGCGAGCGCAATGATGTGAGTGCTGTTCGACCTATCGCGGGGTGCGTTGGCCGGACTCCAGTCTCGACACAGATCAGGGCTGCGCAGCAACAGCTGCGCAACCCTGCTTCGGTACGCCTCAGATCCTGCCGGCTGCGGCGAGGGGTCAGGCCGGGTTGATGTTCTCGGCCTGGGGGCCCTTCTGGCCCTGGGTGACATCGAACGTCACCATCTGGCTCTCCTGGAGCTCACGGAAGCCCGAGGAGTTGATCGCGGAGTAATGCGCGAAGACGTCCGGGCCGCCACCGTCCTGGGCGATGAAGCCGAAGCCCTTCTCCGCGTTGAACCACTTCACAGTTCCCGTAGCCATGTCTCATGCCTTCCAGTCGATGAACGCCTCCCACACCATGTGAAAGGCGGAGGTGATCGCCCTGGTCCCTGCGGCACAGCACAGCAAAAAACCCACACCAAAGGCATGGGCAAAGGGAACTCCCGAACCACGACATCTGCCCCAGACGCTACAGGCTCACAACACCCCGTCACCAGAGGAAACGGGTACACGTCACGACGTGGACCAGGCGCGCAGGCCCGCCGAAGACAGGCAGGCGTGCCCCATCTCAAGCCGCAGCCGGTGGATTCTCCGATTGGGCGGCGCGGCGGTGTTCGGCGTTGATGCGCTGGGCTTCTTCGAGCTGGTCTTCGAGGATGACGATCTGGCAGGCCGTCTCGATGGGAGTGCCCTGGTCGACAAGTTCCCGGGCGCGGGCGGCGATGCGCAGCTGGTAGCGGGAGTAGCGGCGGTGGCCGCCCGCGGAGCGCAGCGGGGTGATGAGGCGGGCTTCGCCGATGGCGCGGAGGAAGCCCTGGGTGGTGCCGAGCATCTCGGCGGACCGGCCCATCGTGTAGGCGGGGTAGTCGTCGTCATCGAGCCTGCCGTACGAGTCGTCTGCTGTCATCGCACCTCTCTGTGGAACGCGTGGAGGGGCCCTGGCGCTATCTCCGCCAGGGCCCCGAAGGAACTGCTACACCATCCGCCGACCCTTGTCCTGCGTCGGCCTTCTGTATCCGCACCAACTCACGGGGGATGAGAGCGTGTGCGAGGATCGCGGTTGCTCGACCGGAGACCACCTCACTATCGATGTCCTGCGGTACCCGGACTCCACATGTACGCCCGGGCGATCCTGATGGCGCTCGGCCCCTCCGTTCTTTCCCTCTGGGATCAATAACTGCTGGTACTGCTCTACTGCGCACTGCTGGTGATGCGACCTGCTCGGTGACCTGTGACAGCGTCACTCTTCGGCAGCCAGCCCCGTCGCCCGTCCTGCGACTACTGCTCTGGCTTGGAACCCCACTGCCGAACCTCCCGGTGCGCGCGCCCGCAGCCGACGCCTTCACCGAGGTACCGCTCACTGACTCCCCTGCTGGGTACTGCGTACTGCACTTACGGGTGGTGCCACTGCTGTCCTGCTCACGGCGGCCCCTGATCACTGCGGGCCACCCGGTCCGGTCGTCAGTCCCGTCGCCGTCCTGCAACAACCCTGGCTCCGAAACTCCACCACCGCACCGTCCTGCGCACTGCAACTACATGCTGCTACCTGGCAGTTCGTGTCTGCCGGGTCCTGCTGTCTTCCTGGCTACGAGAGAAACCATAACCAGACCACCGCCCAATGTCTACTCCGGTCAACACAGATTTCCGCGCGGCCCGTGAGAAGGTAATCGAGCTCGAACAACCACGGCCGCCCCCCCCATTACCGGCGCCGCCGAGGCGCAGCCCAGGGAGCAGTGCGAGCCGCGCCGGTTTCAGGTCGGTACCCTCACCGGCCGTCGTACCCCGTGGACGCGAGCCGGGACGGGCTGCCGCGCGCCGCCAACAGCGCCGGACACCCAATCCGGCCCGGCACGATCTATGGCGACGTCACCGTCCGATACCGACAGCGGAGAGAGAGTTCCGTGGCCAGCGAAACCAGTCCCCAGATGTCAGCTGAGCTCGCGAGGCGGGCAGGCCACTACGCCGCTGCCGTCGCCGAGTGCCTCCTGGAAGCGGATCTGCCGGTGACCGGGATTCAGAGTTGCGGTCCCTGGCGCGACCCGGACGGCGAGTACCTCGACGTCGAGGCCGGCATCTCGTTCACGCAGGCCTTCCAGGACCAGCATGGCGGAGGCGACTGCGGGCTCCACTGGGCGGCCACGTCCGGCTGGTGTCTCTACACCGCCGGCAAGGAGGACCGGTACCTGTCCGGTGTCCGGTGGCCCGGGGCCGGCCTGCTTCCCGAGCCCCGGCTCGTCTCCGCCTTCGTCGACGCTTTCCGACTCGACCCGGCCATGTCAGGCACCAGCGAACAACCGTCCTCCCGACAGGAGGGCCGCGACTTCCCCACGCTGCTGGACAGCCTGGCCCCCTACCTTCCCGCCCAGCCCTACCTGTTCGAGGAACCCCAGATCCGCTTCGCCGAGCTGCACAGACGCGCCTACGAAAAGCGTGTGCGCCGGGCACTGGTCTCCGGCACCTCCGACCCCCTGACCCACCTGCACCTCCGCCAGGGCGAGCTCACAGCCCTCCTGCACCTGCTCGAGTACACCGAAAGCACCAACCCCACCGCCCTCAACAGACTGCTGGCCGCCGACCTCAGCGCCCGCGCAGGCCAGCCCACAGAAGCCGCAGAAACATACAAGAGGGCCCTCCAGGAAGCAGACCACCGCCGCCGACAAGAACCATGAACCCAGGCGGGCAGCGAAGAGGCAAACCCGGCGGTCGCCGCCAGCTCTCTACGCCGCCTCGACAGCCTTCTCCGGGCACTCCCTCGCGGCCCTAGCCTTTGGGCAGCTCGGCCCACACGC
This sequence comes from Streptomyces sp. NPDC005195, assembly GCF_040608315.1. Classification (NCBI taxonomy): domain Bacteria; kingdom Bacillati; phylum Actinomycetota; class Actinomycetes; order Kitasatosporales; family Streptomycetaceae; genus Streptomyces; species Streptomyces sp. NPDC005195. Next base: position 4,784 of record NZ_JBEXHZ010000108.1, on the reverse strand, counting down.
GTGCGGCCATCTCATCGGCCTCGTCCTGCGGAGTCCCCGCCTGCACCAGGATGATCCCGCAGGACTGGTCCCGGAATGTGACCTCCCGCATCTCCGTACCCAGCGAGCCCATCGGCATATCCGACATGACGACCTCCCGCTGCGCGCCGCTTCGCGCATGCGCGCCTGCGCATGGGGCGGTGTCGATTCGGATCATTTCCGTCCTGGACGCAGGAGCCCCGCAGCCCGCCCGCTTGGGCCCTCTGGCCTGACCTGCGGTACCGGGGGTACCATCGGTACCATGCCGCCTACCAAAGCCATGAACCTACGATTTCCCGATCCGGAGCAGCGCGCCGCGATCGAGGCCGCCGCCCGGCAGGAGGGTGTCAGCCTGCAGGAGTACATCCTGTCCGCTGCCTACGCTCGCGCCACTGCCGTGGAAGAGCGCTTCCTCGAGGCATTCCACGGGTCGATGGCCCGCAGCGGCGACGCGTTCACCGAGGAGACCGGCGCGGCCAATCCAGGCGGGGAGCAGCGCACCGCGGAGCTGGAGGCGCGGCGGGAGCTTGAGGAGCAGCAGAAGCGGGGCCATGCCGCGTGACGCTGAACGAACCGCTCCAGCCGCTTGAGGTGACGTTCTTGCTGCATGCCGCGCAGTTGCTGCCTGAGGATCCTCAGGTTGACGACTTCGGCCCGCTCTACGCAGCAGTCGCCCGAGTCAATGCCCGGGCCATGGAGCGTGATATCTACGGCTCGCTGTATCTCAAGGCGGCCGCGCTGCTCCAGACGCTGGTGAAATTGCCGTGTCTGGAGCACTCCAACGAGGCCTTCGCCTGGCATTCCGCAGAGGCGTACCTGGCCCTGAACGGATGCCGGCTCGACTACCTGCCCAAGGAGTCGGTCTCTCTGGTGCGGGACGCCGCCTCCGGGGCTATGGGGGTCGGGCTGATCGGCCGTCAGCTGCGGGCATGGAGTGTTCTCTGACCGGGCTGGTGCGTAGGTCCGAGTGCGGCCCGGCTTACCCCACGATGTCCAGCATCTCCTTCCGGCTCGCTCTTCATGCCTGGGCGACACCTCCGGGCAGAAGACGCTGTATCGAGCAGGACAGGGGTAGTGTCGCCGACGAGACGTGCCTCGCCGTGTGATCGTTTGTCGGCCCTCGCAGCGAGGACACCCTGGCTGGACCGAACTCCCGCGGTGACAGCCAGGGCAGTGGGATATGGGGTAATTGGCAGCCCGACGGTTTCTGGTTCCGTTAGTTCAGGTTCGACTCCTGGTATCCCAGCCAAGCACGGAATGCCAATGCCATGCCAAGGTGTCAACGCCGTGTTGCTCGGTTCTGGTCCACTCTCCGTGGAGCGGTGGCTGACAGCAGCCGCACGGTGCCGGGCGATCACCCGGGCCCCGTTCCACAGCGTCTCGAACGCGTACTCGGCCTCCCTCTTTGGTCCCGGCGGCGGGCAGGCCACCGCCAGCATCGGCGACAGCGGCGGCAACTCAGACGCACCGTGAGCGCCGGAAGACGGCTGCACGCTCATCTCTCTGGCCTGCACCCCGGCAGGCGGCCTCGGCCAGTTGCCCTGGCGTCCGCACCGCCGGATGGGACAGCTGTGCCGGTACCCGTGCCCAGGTGGACCTCTCCGCCGACGGCACTCCCCTTGGCGGTATGTCCCGGAATGTGTTCTTCGTCGAATGGTGGTTTGCTGCTCGATGGCGGCGGCGAACCGGCTTTCAGGTTCGGCGCCTGGCCGTGCCCACCCGCAAGGCTCAAGGAGGAGTCCCGCATGTCCGTCTACACCCCTCAGCAGATCAGCCAGCCCCAGGCCCAGCAGCCGTTCGGCCAGCAGCAGCCCTGGGGGCAACAGGGCCAGGGCCAGGGCCAGGGCCAGCAGCAGTTCGGCCAGCAGATCGCCGGGTCGCAGCAGCAGATCGCGCAGGTGGTTCAGCAGTCGATGCAGCAGGCCTGCCAGCAGGCGAGCCAGCAGGTGGCGCAGCGCATGCAGCAGACGCTGCAGCAGATCCAGCAGGTCCAGCAGCAGCTGCAGCAGCAGGGCTTGGCCCACCAGGCGCACCCGTACCTGGCTGTGGCGCTGCACCACACCCTGCTCCAGGGCGTGCGCAGCGCTGTGGAGCAGTCCGTGCAGCAGGCGCTGCCTATCGCGATCCTGACGCTGGTGCAGCAAAGCCAGCAGGGCCAGCAGGGCCAGCAGCAGTTCGGTCAGTTCCCCAACCAGCAGCCGCAGGGCCAGATGGGACAGGGTGGCCAGTTCCCGGGGCTTGGCCAGGGGCAGGGCATGTTCGGGCAGCAGCCGCAGTACGGGCAGCTGTCGCCGCTGGGCATGTAACAGCCCCTCGCGCCGGGCAGCGAGGCGCCGCAGTGACGGGCGTGGTGGGGGCGAGGTGCCGCTCCCACCACGCAGCAGATTGTGCGACGTGATGTGACAAGTGAAGCAACCTTGAGTCTGAGATGGCGGTTTGTGCGATGAGTGAGCAAGGCGGCGGTGTGAAGCCGGGCAACGGCGGTAACGGCAAGGCCCATGCGCAGAAGGCCGCGGCGACACAGCCGAGCGAGGCAGCGGACGGTACGGGTGAGCCGACCGGACGCCTCGACGGGAAGGCACAGGCGTTCGGATATACCCAGGGCCGGGGGGTTAGGGCGGGGTGGGGCCGGTATCTGGTGGCACCGCGCCCGGCGGGCATGCTGGGCGGCGGAGTGCCACCGATCGAAACGGCCGCGCTGTTCGCCATGCTCGAGGAAGACCCCGACGTGGAACCGGTGGCACAGCTGCGCCCCTCCCGTCCCCGGGGCTTGGGGGCGATCGCCGAGCCGCATCCCGCGTGCCCTCCGGTCGCGGTGGTCGCGATGCCCGACCTGCGGGCCCGCGCTTTGGCGGCGAACCCGCAGGTCGTCGTGGAGATCGACCAGCCCCTCACCTACACCCCCACCCCACCGATCGGCGCCGGCATGGGCACTGCGGTGCCGGTGGTGGACCCGATGCTCGCCATCACCCTGGAGGAGCCCGGAACGGTCAGGCTGCGGGTGGTGGGCGGTGACGGTCAGGCAGTGGCCGGGGCGCACGTGTGGGCGATCGGCAGCAGTATTCCGGTGCACGGGGTCACGGGCCGCGACGGACGGGTGAGCCTGACGCTGGCGGCGGACACCCCCGACACCCTCCAGGGGCTGTATGTGCGGCCCGTCAGCGGCTACTGGCCGCTGCGGACCGGCCGCCCCGATCTCACCGAGGGCGCGGAGGCGGTGGTGGAGGTACAGACCCTGGCGGAGACGTTCGAGGGCTCCCCCGGCAAGGCGCTGACGGGCTGGGGGACGCAGGCGATGCGGCTGCACCAGATCCCCCCGACCTACCGCGGACACGGCATCAAGGTCGCCCTCATCGACTCCGGAGTGAACACCGCCCATCCCGACCTCAAAGAGAGCGTCCAGCACGGCCACGACCTCACCACCACCGTCGGCGGCGGGGACGGCACGTGGAAGGTGGATACCACCGGTCACGGCACCTGGTGCGCGGGAGTGATTGCGGCGGCCGACAGCCGCACCGGCATCACCGGGATCGCGTCGGAGGCCGAGCTGCACGCGCTGAAACTGTTCCCCGGCGGGCACGTCAGCGACCTGCTCCGCGCGGTCGACTACTGCGTCACGCACGACATCGACATCGCCCAGATCAACCTCGCCTACCCCGCACCGTCACAGCTCATGGCGTGGAAGCTGCTGGATGCGCACGCGGCCGGGATCACGATCATCGCCCCCGCCGGCGACACCGCCGGCCCCCTCACCCAGCCGGCCGCCACGCCTGGGGTCCTCGCGGTGGGGGCGCTCGCGCACACCGGCACCTACCCCCCCTACAGCCCCTACGCGGCGGTGCAGCCGCCGTGGCCCGGACCCTATCCGGCGCCGTTCACCCCCACCTGGCCGGGGGTTGACCTGGTCGCACCGGGCGCGGCGGTCATCACCACCGCACTGGGAGACGGCTACACCCCGGCCGACGGCACCGCGATCGCCGCTGCCCACGTCACCGGCCTCGCCGCCCTGCTCCTGGCCCACCACGACCATCTGCGTACCCAGGTCATGCCCCGCACCCCGGCCCGTGCCGAGTTCCTGTACACACTGCTGCGCACCGCCTGCCAGCCCCTGCCGGGCGCCGATCCGGCCCGCGTAGGTGCCGGGATCGCGGACGCCCCCACCGCCCTCGGCATCCCCCACGCCTGGCAGCAACAGGACTACCGCGCCGAACAGACCCATGCAGCAGCCGGACCCTACCCCCGGGCCTGACACAAGACGGCAACCTCCGTCCCCCGGCGGCGAAGCGCCGGGGGACGGAACTTTTCAGGCCGGACCGCAAGGGCGCCCAGGGGGGCAGCCGAACAGGTCGCGGACCCTGATCGTGCGCACCCGGCGGGCGCGACGCGCCGGCATCAACCCGCCCAAAGCGGCAAGGGATCTCTCCCCGGGCGGCTTCCAGTCGTCATGGACCGTGTCCCAGAAGTTCAGCCACGCGTCTGTCTCGGTCGGGCCGTGTCCGACCACGTCCGTGCCCGGGGAGCTCGAGACCTGAAACTTCCAACACCGCTCATGACACTGCGCGATCTTGGTGGCCAATTCCAACTGTCGTGCAGACAGGCCGAGTTGGCGGGCGACGAGGTGACTGGCGGAATCGGTCGTGGGTCTGTCCGTGCGCCAGGGGTGACAGCGTCACGAGGAGCCAGTGGATCATGAGCGCTGGTGATCACTCGTGGGTCTTCTCGGATCGGAGCGTGTCGTGTCGGTGCAGCCCCAGCCTTGGCCTGAA
>NZ_JBEXHZ010000107.1:0-8015 GCF_040608315.1 Streptomyces sp. NPDC005195 | reverse complement strand
AGGACTCCGAGAGACCTCCTACACACCGTTCACCCGTCCACTTGACCTACTTGGACTGGCCTGACCTGCAACGATCAGACTTTGAATCAGCCCTGGGACAGGGACGCCAGCCGACGTTGTGGAATCCCGAGAGTCGTACAGCGTTCCGGTGCTGGTGGTGGAGGCCGTGCCGCCGCCGGTCGTGCCGCTGTTGCCCGAGGTCCCGCTGCCCGCTCCGTCCTTGTTGATGGTGTCGATGGTGTCCTTGGTGCAGCTGTAGTTGCCGGAGCCGCAGCTTTCGAGGCCGGTCGGATCGCTGCGCGTGCCTGGGTTGTTGCTCGCGTAGGTGTGGCCGTTGAGGGACTGGGCGTCACCTGTGTCGAGGACGGGGTCGACGCTGAGGAAGCGGCCGGTGGTGGTGTCGTATTCGCGTGCGCCTATGTAGGTGAGACTGGTGGTGGGGTCGGTGGTTTTACCGAGGAAGGTTTTGTCGTCCGTTTGCCGTTGACGTACAGCTGGATCGTGTGCGCGGCCGCGTCGTACACGCCGGCCAGGTGCGTCCACACCTTCACCGGGGGTGAGGGGACGGCTGCGTGGGCCAGGCGCAGATGGCCGGGCCAGCCGGGCCGCGCGGGATGGGGCACGGCCATCTCCGCCAGCAGCAGCGCCGCGTCCACGGCCTTGGTGCCCTCCTCACGCAGCACGGCCGCCACCACCGAGCGGTTCGCCACATCGAGAGCGATCGTCAGCTCCGGGCGCACCGGCTTCCCGTCCTCGCCGACGGCCATCACGTCCAGCCGGGTGGTGTCGACCTGCACCAGCTCGCCCGGCCGCAGCGCCACCGTCGGCGTGTACGGCCGTACCGGCGTGGTGGCGGTGCGGGCCGGCCGTCCGGGATGCTCCAGAGGATCGCCACACACCGTCCCCGGCTGGGCAGGACGGCCTCGCGCCGGGCGCCGACGCTGCGATGGCGGCTCCCGGCCTGGCCGTCCCGTCCGGCTCGGGAGGCTGGCGGGCGAGGGTGACGTGGATGGGCAGGTCGGGGCAGCGTGCCAGGCCTTCGGCGAGGGCGGCTTGTTCCGTGGGGTCGACGGCGAGGCCGTAGCGGGTTTTGTCGGTGACCCAGTCGGCGAGGTACTGGCACCGGTAGCCGGCGTAAGGGGGCAGCCAGGTACTGGGGTCCTTGTCGGCCTTGGACCGGTTGGAGGCCGCGGACACCGCGATGAGGGCGCGGGCGTCGTCGAGGTCGTTGGCGTAGGCCTCGCGTTCTTTCGGTGTCCAGGCGGAGGCGCCGCTGTCCCAGGCTTCGGCGAGCGGTACCAGGTTCCGCCGGTCAGCACGCAATTCGGCCCCACGGCGGGAGCGGTGACGGCTTCGGTGAGAAGGACCTCGGCGCGGGTGTTGCAGCCGTTCTAGTCGGCGTCGGTCCAGTGCTTGAACTTGGAGCGCTCGTAGCCTGCCCGGCTCTCGTCTTGGACGACCAGGCCCTCCAGGGAGTCACGGACGGGAAGGGTGACCCGTGTCACCGGGAGCATGTCGAGGAAGGTGGCCGGCGGGTACGGCGTGGGCGGTGGCGGGGACAAGCAGGGCGGCGAGTGAGCAGAGTCCGGTGGCAGCGGCACGGGAGGCGCGGGCGCAACGCACGATGGGCTTCCTCTCGAAGATCACAAATTGTCTTTGATCTTCGTAGCGGTCCCGTGCCCTCCCTGGCCACGCGTTCGGCCAGGTGATCACTCGAGCGGGCGGTAAGTCACATAGGAGCGCGTGAGGTGCCGGTGGTCGTGGGTCGGCTCTCTGTGGTCACGAGTCCACCGTTTCCCGGTAGGTGCCGACGGACCGTGGCCCGGCAGTGCTGCCGCGAGTGCTCGGTGCCGACTTCGCATGGTGCGGAGTGTCGGCTTCTGCGTGGATCGATGTCATGGTGGAGGTGTGCATTCGGCGTGAGGGGGCGCTATGTCGGTGGGAATGCGCTGGGTGACGGCTGTGTCGGCTGCCGTCGTGACCTTCGTGGGTGTGCTGTGGCTGGCGGGCACGTCACTTTTCGGCTGGCTGCCCAGAACAGGAACCGATCACTGGACGGTGGCTACGGCGTTCGCCACCGCGGCGGCCGGCGCGGTGTGCGCTGCGTGCGCGGCATGGATCGGCAGGAGCCCTGGCGGCCAGCCGTCGGCGGCTGTCGGAAGTGTCGTGCAGAACGCCCGCGCCCATGGGGGACAGGTGACCCAAGTGGGTGGTAGCCAAGGGGTGCCCTCGCGGGGGGAGGCTCCCACGCCGCCTCGTGATGTGCGCCAGGATGCGTCCGCCGGCCACAGCGGCAGCATCTTGCAGATCGGCGACGACGCCCACCTACCGCCTGGGCAGAGCGACTGAAGCGACGTCGCAGCGTTTTCTGGTACAGGGGCGTGTCACCTTCCCAGCCCGTCCCGCGAAGCTGCCTCCGCGGCCGCCGCCCGGCTGACGAGGGCCCGGTTGGCTTCTGTCAGGTCGCCGCACATCACATGCAGGCGCGCGGCCTCGGTGAGCGCGTCTATGGCTTGGGGATAGTGCCGTTGTGCCGTCAGCGCGAGACCGAGGTTGTTGAGTGCGTGCCCCTGTCCCGACTGGTTGCCCAGACGCCGATAGGCGGTGTGCGCACGCTGGTGGAGGGTGATGGCTTCGTAGTGGCGTCCCACAGCCTGCAGTGCAACCCCCAGATTGTTCTGCGCGTCCGCCCGCCCCTTCGGGTCCGAAACGGTCACCGCTTGCTCCAAGGCCTTGATGGCGGCCGCATTGCGTGACGTGCGCAGCAGGGCCACACCGAGACTGTTCAGCGCTTCGAGCTTGCGCGTGATCATGGTCGGGCCCGCTGTGTCGGCAGCGCTCACGGCTTGCCGGTAGGCGTCGACTGAAGCGGAAAATTGCTGTTGCTTGTCCAGGCACCAGCCGATCGCCATCCATTGCCGGTGAACGTCTTCTTGATCGCTGAGTGAGGTTGCCACCTCGACGGTCTGCTTCCTGACGTCGACCGCCTCGTCGTACCTCTGCCGCCGTTGCAGCGCTGCGCTCAACATATGAAGCGAAACCTGTCGGCCGGCCGCATCGCCTGCCCTGACGAAGGCGTCGGCGGCCCGCGCGTACGTATCGATCGCGTCGTCAACGCGATCCAGTGATTCCAGGGCGAGAGAGAGATTGACCAGAGTTCGGGCCTCCGCGGCATGGTCGTCGCAGGCGGCATGGATGGCCGCCGCTCGCTCGTTGACTTCCATAGCCTCGGTGAAGCGTTCGACTTGAAGGAGTAGAAAACCTCTCCGGCCGAGTGCGCTGCCCTCGCCGTGGCGGTCGGCGCACGAGGCGCTGCGATCGCCGGCCGCAGCGAGCGTTTCGATCGCCCTGTTGGTCTGCCCCGCTCCGTCAAGGGCGATGGCGAGCTGATGCAGGGCCTGCCCCTCCGCAGCGGGCAAGTTGTGTCCTTGCGACTTCTGTACGGCCGCGGAGGCCCGAGCGATCGCCTTGGCGTGCTGACCCGCCGAGGTCAGGGTCCTGGAGAAATTGCCGAGAATCATGCTTTCGACTTCAGGTTCGTCGAGAGCGGCGACGATTTCCACGGCGCGGGTGAAGAGCGTTATGGCCTGCAGACTTTGACCCGCCTCTCGCAGGCTGTTGCCAAGGTTGTTCAGACTCACGACGTGGCTGACGTGATCGCCGTAGTCCGCGAGGAACACACCGGCCCGGGTGCACAGTTCGACGGCTTCGTCGAAAAGCTCAAGCTGGGCGAGCACGCTGCCCAGGGTGTCCATCGCCCGGGCCTCGCCGTAGCGATCGCCGGCCGCACTGCGGACGGCGACAGCGCGTCGCAGCACATCGGCGGCCTCCGTGTGCATACCCGCCATCTCAAGGACACGGCCCAGATTGGTCAGTGCCCTGCCTTCGGACGCTGAGTCGCCGGCGGCCGAAGCCAGATCCGCGGCATGACGGTGGACGTCGGCGGCTTCGGCGAACCGTCGGGCTCCCAATAGGGCGTTGCCGAGGTTGTTGAGGATCGTGGCCTGCTCCAGCCCGTCGCTCGTGAGCGCAACCGCCTGCACGTGGAGATCAACGGCTTCGTCCGAGCGGCCCAGTCCGTGCAGTGCGCTGCCGAGCGAATCGAGCACCATGGCCTCGAGGACGCCCGTCGCGCGGGCGATAGGCACAATTTGCTGTATCACACGGACCGCCTCGCCGAAGTGACGCTGCGTCAGCAGATACTCCCGCACGGCCATTGCCAGCCATACAGCGTCGAGCTGTCGGTCGTCAGGGTGGATCGCGTCGAGGACCGCCACCAGATTGAGGCGTTCGGCGTCCAGCCACGCCAGTGCTGCGGCGCGTCCGGGGAAACGTGTGGGCGCATCCGCATCCTTGTCCTCACCGGCGTCGCCAAGGGCACGCAGAACGGTGTCCGCGTCCTCGGCGTAATCGGCGTAGTGCCGCACCAGCCTGCCGAAAGCGTCGGCCTGCTCACCAGCCTCGTCATCGGTCAGGCCGATGACGTACGCCCGGACCAGGTCGTGCATGCGCCATCTGCCACCGCCCACCGGTTCTTCGGCGAGCAGGTTGGCCGCGGCCAGAGCGGCCAGGCGAGTGCGGGCTTCACGCTCATCCACATGGGCCAAGGCGGCCACGGCCGTGGTTGACACATCAGGGCCGGGATTCAGCGCGAGTCGGCGGAACGCCTGCGCCGGACCGGCCTGCAGACGCCGGTAGGAGAGTTCGAGCGCGGACTCCACCGCCAGGATCTCCTCGCCCTCCTGATGGCGTAGCGCCCGTAGACGCCGGTTCATGTCGCGAAGGTCGTCGGCTATGGTCTCCATCCGCAGCCCAGGATCGGCGACCAGCAGAGCGGAGACGATGTGCAGCGCGAGAGGTAGACAGCCGCAGCGTTCGACCGTCGACGCAAGCGCCTGCGCTTCCCTGGCTGCCCGCACGTCCGCTGGATCGGCCTGTGCCAGCGCGCGGGTGACCAGCGAGGCGGAGCTGCTCGCGCTCAGCACCTCTACCTTCACCAGGCGGGCCGGCAGCGACGCGAGGCGATCACGCGATGTGGCCAGCAGCCGGTGCCGCGGCCGGGCGGGCAGCAGACGACGTACGGCGCCGGCGTCCGCAGCGTCGTCCACGACGACGAGCACGCGCTTTCCCGCATCATCGAAGCGCCCCAGCACGGCTTGGTACAGCGCTGCCCGATCGTCGACCGCCGTCGGCATCTCAGGGCTTTCGACGCCCAGCCCCCGCAGCAACGACTCCAACGCCTGTCCCGGTGTCAGTGCCTCGCCCGGCCGGTATCCATGCACGGCCACGAACAGGCAGACGGAGAACCAGCCGCGTTGCCTCGCCTCCTGTGCCACATGCAGGATCACAGCGCTCTTTCCGACCCCCGCCATGCCCACTGCCACCGCGGCCCCCGCTCCTGAAGCCGATTCCTGTGCCAGCTCGAGCAACTGCAACAGATCGTCCACCAGCGCCTCGCGGCCGACCAGACACTCCGGTGCAGCCGGGAGCATGTCCACCGGACGCAGGGGCAGCTCTCGCCGCGCGCCGCCCTCGTCGTGCATGTGCAGGTCGCCAGCGACCTGCACCACACGTCCACCGCGCACGCGCGCCCACTGATTCACACCAGAGGCTTCGGGCTGTAGGCCGGGGTCACCGCCGGACACTGCGTCCCCCAGGCACAATCAGATGCTCCTGACCGGGCGCCTGGCGCGGCTCGAGTCCGCCCCACCCGTCCGCTGGACACGAATCGGCGAACACCCACCCGACATCACGCATATCGACCACCCCCACCCCGGCTATGCCCCCCAAACCCGGCACTCATCCTTTCCAGCGCACACCGACCGCAACGGGGCAGGAAACACGGGTTGCTCGAAGCCCGGCAAACCGGCTGCGTGTGCACCCACCCGGCCTTGCATAGCGTCCCGCCGCCGAACGAGCCACGGATCGTGCAGGCCTCCTACCGAACAGCTTCTTTCAGCGGATGTACGGAGCAGGCATCGGAAGCCGGCTGGTCCACCTCAGCCGCGCTCGGGCTGCCCCCGAGCGCCCTGGGCAGGATCCGGCCGTCAAACTTTGAGGGCCGGCACGTGCAGCCGGATGTGTGGACCAGGAGCAGAAACGCTGCCTGCTGCGGCGGGGGGCATGGCGCGGCTGGAGGCAAGTGCATCCGGAGGACGACACTCCTTTTGCTGTTCACTGCCCCGATATGCACTGTATGCGCTCTTGAGTAGGGGTGGCGAAAGGTAGCGCTTATGGCGTGAGTGGCGAGAGGTCATATGCGGTGTTCGTGCACCGGGCAGACTTCCGTGACGGACGGACCGTAGTGGCTTCGTCGCAAGGTGTTTCATCTGAAGTCGTGCGCCTCATATAGCTGTTCGAGGATCGCCCGCGCAGGACACACCTCTGCACCAGCGATCTCTCAAGGAGGCATCGCGCACACGTACGGCGTGTGCCGAGAACACGATGTCGACATCTCTTTTCCACGATGCGGGCGCTCAGTACATAGCTTCGGTCATGTCCGCGCTCACATTGCTTGCCGGGGGCTCATTGTGGAGATCCTGGCGGCGTAGGTCTCGCCAGCGAAACCCGGAGGAGCTCCCTGTTCCGGAGTCCGGACGCGCGGAGCCAACCGAGCTTGAGCGCGGCCTCGTTCTGCCGGCGCGGACACAAGAGCCGGATACGTCGTCTGACGGACGACGCGAGGTGTCGTCATGAAGACGACACCCGGTTCGGAGGACGCGAAGAACCTGAACGGACAGCACAATCGGGCCCGTGCGTGGGCCCTGCTGACCGAGAAAACCGATGGAGTCCGTCGGCTTCCCCACTACGACAGGGACTCGCCCGGCCGCTTGCGGGACGTTGCTCGCAACTACGACCGCATCTGTCAGCGTGCAGAGGGTGTCCTGCAGCCTGACGCCACAGAAGCCGAGATCCTGGCCGCGCTCCTGGCCATTCGCATGCTCCGGGAGAAGCTCGACCACGACGAGCTCAAACTCATCACCTTGGCGCGCATCAAACGGATCACATGGGCGCGCATCGCCGAGTGGCAGGAGCTGAGCGGCCGCCAGGCTGCCGAGCGACGACACCTCCAACTCGGACGCGCCTACACACGCCCTGACGGAACCGTCCCCTCCACGCAAAGCGAGAGAGTCGAGTACGCCCGTGACCTCCGTAGCCGTCGTGCCGAACGGCAGTGGGCCCTGAACCATGCTCCGCGGATCCGCCGTGCCGCTGCACAGTTGGCAGCCATCGAAGACCTGCAGCAGCGTGTGGACGGCTCCCACGAAGCCCGGATCATGCATGCCATCCGTCACGGCAAGGAGGCGCCACTGCGCGAGACACCGCAGGAGCCGCTTGTCTGGCCCAGGGCCCTACGCGAGTGCGTCGCTGAGAACGAGCGTTTCCTCAGGACCCCGCCGGCCCCGGTCGACGACGGCCTCGACGCCGACTGGCAGCGCGAGCAGCAGGAGGCCGACATCGTGCACCGCCTCCTGGGCTTGATCAGCTACGCCGTCAACCGCAGGAATATTGAACTGAGTGACCTCCCGGACTTGCGCGACGCGATTTTTGATCTCTGCAACGACTCTCAACAGGCGACGAAGGGCCGACACTGACCCTGCGCGATCTTGGTGGCTAATTCCAACTCTCATGCTGTGAGGCTTAGTTGGAGTCTGGCGAGGTGGCAGTGATTGGCGCGGTCGAGGGGGCGGCCGTGCCACCAGGCGTGGAGTCGGATGAGGTTGAGGGCGGCGGCGCTGGTGGTGTGGTCGAGGTGGGTCTTGGCCAGGCTGCGGTAGCGGGCTCGGCGTAGTCCGGTGGTGTGGGTGGCCTGGCGGATGGTGCCCTCGACCCCGGCCCGCAGTGCGTAGTCGCGCTGCCAGGTGCCGTCCCGCTGCTGGGCGCGGGCGGTGCGGATCGTCTCGGTGAGCTCGCGGGGGTAGAGGCTGAGCCGGCGGCCTTTTCGTGAGTTGGTGCACTGGTTCTTGAAAGGGCAGGGGATGCAGTCCAGGGCGGCGAAGGAGACGACGGTCTTG
>NZ_JBEXHZ010000106.1:0-8166 GCF_040608315.1 Streptomyces sp. NPDC005195 | reverse complement strand
ACCGCCAGCGCCGCGGAGGCGTCAACCTCCTGGACCCGGCGGCCGGCCTCGACGCCCTCGCCGTCTGCGCCGCCTCGCCGGCCCCGGTCACCTTCGTCGCCGACCTCGACTGGACCCTGTTCGGCCCCGCCTTCACCGCCGTCCGCACCAGCCCGCTCCTCGGCGAGCTGTATGCCGCCCCCAAGCGCACGGCCGGACAGTCCGCCCCCGCCACGGCCCTGCGCGCACGCCTCACCGGCCTGACCGCGCAGGCCCAGCGCGCCGAACTCCTCGACACGGTCCGTACCCGCGCGGCCGCCGTGCTCGGTCACCCCGGCCCGGAAGCGGTTCCGGCCGACCGCGCGTTCCGCGACCTGGGCGTGGACTCGCTCATCGCGGTGGAGCTGCGCAACGTACTGGGCGCGGAGTGCGGGGTACGACTGCCCGCCACCGTGGTGTTCGACTACCCGACCCCGTCGGCCCTGGCCGACTTCCTCCACGGCGAGCTGAGCGGTGTCGTCGCGGAGACCCCGGGCGCGTCCGCCGCGACCGGGGCCGAGGTGTCCGCCGACCCGATCGTGATCGTCGCCATGGCCTGCCGGTTCCCCGGCGGGGTCGACTCCCCGGAGACCCTGTGGAGCCTGCTGTCCGAAGAACGCGACGGCATCGTCGGCTTCCCCCAGAACCGGGGCTGGGACCTCGACGCCCTCCACACATCCGACGGCCCGTACGCCAGCCACACCCACCGCGGCGGGTTCCTGGGCGACGTCGGCTCCTTCGACGCGGGCTTCTTCGGGATCTCGCCGCGTGAGGCACTGGCGATGGACCCGCAGCAGCGCCTGCTGCTGGAGACGTCGTGGGAGGCCGTGGAGCGGGCCGGTATCGACCCCCGTCTGCTGCGCGGTTCGCGGACCGGCGTGTTCGCGGGAACGAACGGCCAGGACTACCCGGCACTCCTCGCCTCCTCGGGCGGTGACTTCGGCGGCTACGTCGGCACCGGCAACGCGGCGAGTGTCTTCTCCGGCCGCGTCTCCTACGTCCTGGGTCTCGAAGGCCCCGCGGTCACCGTCGACACCGCCTGCTCCTCGTCCCTCGTAGCCCTGCACCTGGCCGCCCAGGCCCTGCGGTCGGGGGAGTGCGATCTCGCGCTGGCCGGCGGCGTCACCGTGATGTCCACTCCCGGCGCGTTCATCGAGTTCAGCCGCCAGGGCGGTCTGGCGGGTGACGGCCTGTGCAAGGCGTTCGCGGAGGGTGCGGACGGTACGGGCTGGGGTGAGGGTGTGGGTGTGCTGCTGGTGGAGCGGTTGTCGGACGCCCGTGCGAACGGTCATCCCGTGCTCGCTGTCGTGCGTGGTTCGGCGGTGAATCAGGATGGTGCGTCGAATGGTCTGACGGCGCCGAACGGTCCGTCGCAGCAGCGGGTGATCCGGGCCGCGTTGGCGAGTGCGGGTCTGTCGGCGTCGGAGGTGGACGCGGTGGAGGCGCACGGTACCGGTACGTCTCTGGGCGATCCGATCGAGGCGCAGGCGCTGCTGGCGACGTATGGCAGGGAGCGTGACGCCGGGCGGCCTTTGTGGCTGGGGTCGGTGAAGTCGAACATCGGTCACACGCAGGCCGCCGCGGGTGTGGCGGGCGTGATCAAGATGGTGGAGGCGATGCGCCATGGTGTGCTGCCGGCCACCCTCCACGTCGACGCACCCTCGTCACACGTCGACTGGGAGGCCGGTGACGTACGGCTGTTGACCGGGGCGGTGGAGTGGCCGGAGACGGAACGTCCGCGCCGGGCGGGTGTCTCCTCGTTCGGACTGAGTGGCACCAACGCGCACGTCGTGCTGGAACAGGCGGAGACGGCCGTCGACGACACGGACACCGCGAGTCCCCCGGCGCTGCCCGTCGTCCCGTGGGTGGTCTCCGGACAGGGCGCCGACGCTCTGCGGGGCCAGGCCGAACGGCTCCTGACCCACCTCGGGACACAGCCCGAACTCGGCCTCGCCGACGTGGGTCTGTCGCTGGCCCGGACCCGGTCCGCGTTCGAGAACCGTGCGGTGATCTGGGGCGGCGACCGTGCGGAACTCCTCGCCGGACTCTCCGCTGTCGCCCGAGGCGAGAGCGTGCCGGGCGTGGCCCAGGGCGTCGCGAGCGAGGGCAAGCTCGCCTTCCTCTTCTCCGGCCAGGGTGCGCAACGCCTGGGTATGGGCCGGGAGTTGTATGAGTCGTATCCCGTGTTCGCGGAGGCTTTCGACGCGGTGTGTGCGCACCTGGACGGCGGTCTGCGGGAGGTGGTGTTCGGTGAGGACGCCGGCCTGCTGAACGAGACGGGCTGGACTCAGCCCGCGCTGTTCGCGATCGAGGTGGCGTTGTTCCGGCTGGTGGAGTCGTGGGGTGTGCGCCCTGACTTCCTGGTGGGTCATTCGGTGGGTGAGCTGGCCGCCGCACACGTGGCGGGGGTGTTCTCCCTCGAGGACGCCTGCCGGCTGGTGTCGGCGCGGGGCCGCCTCATGCAGCAACTGCCCTCTGGTGGTGCGATGTTCGCGCTGGAGGCGTCCGAGGCCGAGGTCCTGCCGCTGCTGGACGGCTGGGAGAGCGACGTGTCCGTCGCCGCCGTCAACGGCCCCCGCTCGGTGGTGATTTCCGGTGTCGAGGCGGTGGCGGAGGCGGTCGCGCAGGAGATAGCCGCCCTGGGCCGCCGTACCTCCCGTCTGCGCGTCTCCCATGCTTTCCATTCGCCGCTGATGGAGCCGATGCTTGCCGAGTTCCGTACGGTCGCCGAGAGCGTCACCTACGCGCCGGCCCGTATCGCGGTCGTCTCGAATCTGACCGGACAGGCCGCCGGTGCGGGGGAGTTGGAGTCGGCCGAGTACTGGGTGCGCCATGTCCGGGAGGCCGTACGGTTCGCCGACGGGATCGGGTGGCTGGCCGCGAACGGTGTCACCCGGTTCGTGGAGCTCGGCCCCGACGGCACCCTCACCGCCCTCGCCCAGTCCGGCGTCTCCGGCGACGAGGAGATGCTCTTCGCGTCCGTCCTGCGCAAGGACCGCCCCGAGACCGACACCGTCATGGCGGCGGTGTCGCGGACGTTCACCCACGGTGCCGCCGTCGACTGGCCCGCACTGCTGGCCGGTTCCGGGGCGCGGCGGGTGGAACTGCCGACGTACGCCTTCCAGCATGAGCGTTTCTGGCCCGAGCCCGCCGCACACCGCGTGTCCGGGACGAGCGCGAATCCGCTGGACGAGAGCTTCTGGGCGGCGGTGGAACGCGGTGACGCCCAGAACCTCGCCGAGGTTCTGGGCGTGGCCGAGGCCGAACTCGACGCCGTCGTACCGGCGTTGTCCGCCTGGCGGCAGGGCGCGGCCGAGCGCTCACGCGTGGACGGCTGGCGCTACCGCGTCGAATGGCGGTCCTTCACCGCACCGCCGCCCACCGCCCCGGACGCCCGCCGCCGACTGCTGCTCCAGCCGCCCGCGGAAGGCCCGGTGCTCGACGGCATCGAGGAGTTCCTCCCCGGTGTGGAGCGGATCGCCTACGACCCCGCCGCCGGCCGTGCCGAACTGGGCCGTGTCCTGTCCGACGCGGCAGAGGCGGGCGACCCGGTCGTCGGAGTCCTGTTCCGGCCCGCGGACGTGACGGCCTCCCTGGCCCTCGTCCAGGCGCTGGGTGACGCGGGAGTGACCGCACCGCTGTGGCAGCTCACCCGCGGTGCCGTCACCGTCGGCGCCCCGTCCGAAGGCGTTGTCGACCCGGCCGCCGCCGCCCTGTGGGGCTTCGGGCGGGTCGCCGCCCTGGAACACCCCGACCGGTGGGGCGGCCTCGTCGACCTGCCGGAATCCGTGGACCGGAGTGTCCTCGCGCGCTTGGCCGCGGTCGTCGCCGACGGCGGCGAGGACCAGGTGGCCGTACGCGGTGCCGCTCTGTTCGCCCGCCGGCTCTCCCACGCCCCGCTGCCCGGCGGCGCACCGGCCTGGGGGCCTTCGGCCGACGGCTGGCGCGCTCCCGAACGGGTGCTGGTGACGGGCGGCACAGGCGGAGTCGGTGCGCGCGTGGCCCGTTGGCTGGTGGGGCGTGGTGCGAGTGAACTGGTTCTGACCAGTCGCCGTGGAGTGGAGGCTCCCGGTGCGGCCGGCCTGGTCGGTGAGCTGGAGGGGTTGGGTGCGGGGGTTGTGGTGGAGGCGTGTGACACGGCCGATGCGGAGGCGGTCGCGGGTCTGCTGTCGCGGTATCCGGTCGACGCGGTGTTCCATGTCGCGGGGGTGCTGGACGACGATCTGATCGACCGGTTGACTCCGGAGCGGGTTGCCGCGGTGATGGCTGCGAAGGCGGTGGGAGCCGACCATCTCGACGTTCTCACCCGGGACTTGGACCTGTCGGCGTTCGTGGTGTTCTCCTCGATCGCCGGGGTGTGGGGCAGTGGTGGTCAGTCGGCGTACGCCGCCGCCAACGCGCATCTCGACGCGCTGGTGGAGCGGCGCCGGGCCCGGGGCCTCGCCGGTACTGCCGTGGCCTGGGGGCCGTGGGGCGGCGGAGGGATGGTCTCGGAGCAGGGCGCCGCGGAGTTGGTGCGCCGGGGTCTGCGGGTGATGGATCCGGACCGGGCACTGACCGGCCTCGGGCGTGCTCTGGACGTCGGGGACGCCACCGTGGTGGTGGCCGACGTCGACTGGGAGAAGTTCCTCGCACCGTTCACCGCCCGCCGCCCCAGCCCACTGCTGTCCGCCCTCCCGGAGGCGCGGGCCGCCGCGACGGCGCCCGGGGACGCGGAGACCGCCCCCGACGCCCCACGCCCCCTGGTCGAGAAGCTGACCGCGGCACCCGCCGAGGCACGGCTCCACATGGTGCAGGACCACGTGCGAAGCGTCGCCGCCACGGCACTCGGCTTCGACGGGATGTCGGGCGTCGAACCCACCAAGGCGTTCCGGGAGATGGGCTTCGACTCACTGACCGCCGTGGAACTGCGCGACCAGCTCAGCACCGACACCGGTCTGCGGCTGCCGACCACCCTCGTGTTCGACCACCCCACGCCCGCCGACCTCGCCCGCCACCTGACCGGTGAACTCTTCGGAGGCGGACAGGCCAACGCCACCGCGCTGCTGGCGCAGATGGAGAACGCGGTCGCGAGGATCATCGGCTCCGACCCCGGACAGGACGTGAGGATCCTGCTCAAGGCGAGGCTCAAGGCGTTCCTCACCGAGGTCGAGGAACTGGAGTCCGACCCCGACGGCCTGAACGGCCTGAACGGCGCGGACGACGGGACGGGGCCTGCGGTGTCCATGGCCGACCGGCTGGACGACGCCACGGACGAGGAACTGTTCGACTTCATCAGCCGGCAACTCGACCAGTCCTAGGAACGCGGGCCGGACCGGGCAGGCGCGAGCCGTCCCTTACGAGCCGTTCCGCGACGCGCTCCCGAAACGGATTCGATATGCGGCGACTAGGGGAATTCAGGGTTTTCCGCGGCATTTCCAGCGGCCTTCTCGACGGCGTCAAACGGAGCTTCGTACCGTGCTGTTCGTGATGGTGCACGTCGGTTCCTCAAGGGAATTTCAGATACGGAGAGCGTATGTTGATCAGTACCGAGCGGATCGGCAATGACCTGCGAGCGGGAGCCGTTTCCCTGACGACGCGGACCGTGGTGCGGGCGATGGCGCTGTCGGGTGATCCCGTCATGCGGGTCCTGGGCCGCCGTGCGCCGGCCGACCCCTATCCGGAGTACGAGCGCATCCGCGCGCGGGGCAGGGTGAGCCGGCACCCGCTGGGGCTGCACGTCACGGCGGACCACGCGGTCAGCCGGGCCGCGCTGCGCGATCACCGCCTGGGCGTGGGGCCGACGAGGAAGCGGCCCGGCGCCCTGGACTGGCTGGTCGCGTCGGGGGAGGAGGAGCAGCTGTTCCACCCCATCGACGAGTCGCTGCTGGTGCTCAACCCGCCCGAGCACACCAGGCTCCGCCGGATCGCGGGTCCGCTGTTCACCCCGCACGCGATGCGTGACCTGACCCCGGCGGTCGAGAAAGTCGTGACGCGGATTCTCGACGAAGTCGCGGGCCGCGAACAGTTCGACCTGGTGGCGGACTTCGCCCGGCGGATACCCCTGGAAGTGATATGCGATCTGTTCGACGTTCCGGGAGCGGACCGTGACACCTTCGTACGGTGGGGCGGTGTGCTGGCCAACACCCTGGACGGTATTCGCACCCTCGGCGAACGGCGGGACGTACGCCGCGCGCTGGCGGAGATGACGGAGTTCCTGGGAGCCCTCGTCGAGGAGCGGCGCCGGGAGCCGGGGGACGACCTGGTGAGCCGGCTCGCGGCGGCCGCGCCCGAAGGGGAGCCGCTGGACGGCCGTACGCTCGTCGTGCTCGTCGGGATGCTGCTGATCGCCGGATTCGAGACCGTGGTCAACGCGATCGCCGGGGCGGCCGTCGTGCTGCTGGAGCACCCCGACCAGAAGGCCCTGCTGCTGGACGACCTCGATCTCGCCGCCGAGGCCGTCGAGGAGTTCCTGCGCTACGAACCACCGGTCCAGGTGCTGCTGCGCGTCGCGCGGGAGCCGGTCGCGCTCGGCGAGGCCGAGCTGCCGGCCGGGGCGATGCTCGCGATCGCGATCGGCGGCGCGAACCGGGACCCCGCGGTGTTCGACGACCCGCACCGCTTCGACCTGCGCCGCCCCAACAAGCGTGACCATCTGGCCTTCTCGGCCGGCATCCACTACTGCCTGGGCGCGGGGCTGGCACGGCTGGAGAGCGAACTCGCCCTGCGGCACCTGTTCTCCCGCATGCCCCGGCTGGCCCTGGCCGGCCGGCCGCAACTGCGTCCCATCCGCAACATCCGCGGCCCCGGCATCGTCCCGGTCCGGGCCCGGGGCACCCGGTGAGCTCCGCCGCCGGGGCCCGCGCACCGCGTCCCCGCACCGGCAGTCCACGTTCCCAGGAGGCCCCCGTGCCCGGTCACATCCTCGTCCTCGACATTCCGGCGCAGGGTCACATGCGGCCCGCGCTGGCGGTCACCGAGGAACTCGTGCGGCGCGGGCACCGGGTCAGCTTCCTGACGGCGGAGGGCTTCGCGCCCGCCGTGCGGGCGACCGGCGCCACCGCGCTGGTCCACGACTCGCTGCTGGCCGAGGCCCTGAGCCCGGGGCAGTACAAGGAACTCACCCCCGACGTGCTGGCGTGGTCGGCCGTGCTCTTCCTCGAGGAGAGCGTGAAGCTGACGGAACTGGCCCGCCGGCTGTTCGCCGACGACGTGCCCGACCTGGTGTTCTACGACATGATCGTCTCCTCGGCGGGGCGGGCGCTGGGGAAACTGTGGGACCGGCCCGCGGTGCAGTCCACGCCCTCGATGGCGTCCAACGACCACTACTCGCAGGTGGACGAGATCGCGGGGTTCTCCGGTGTCGGCCTCGACCACCCGGCGGTGGTCGAACTCCTCACCCGGGCCGGGAAGTTCGCCGCCGACCTCGGCATCGACGCGTCCCCGGGCGACCTGGTGAGCTGGCGGGCCGACCGTAACGTGGTCTACGCGCCCCGGGAGTTCCAGCCGGCCGGCGACACCTTCGGCGAGGAGTCGGTGTTCGTCGGACCCTGCCTCTCCTCGCAGTACACGAAGGGGACCTGGGACGCGCCCGCCGACGGACTGCCGCTCGTGGTGCTCTCGATGGGCACCCTCTACAACGACCAGGCCGACTTCTTCCGTACCTGCGTCCGCGCCTTCGAGGGCCGGCCCTGGCACGCGGTCATCACCGTCGGCAACGGCGCCGACCCCCGCCGGCTCGGCCCGCTGCCCCGCAACGTGGAGGCCCACGCGTGGATCCCCCAACTGGCGGTGCTGCGGCGGGCCGAGGTCTTCGTCACGGCCGCGGGACTGGGCAGCATGATGGAGTCGCTGTACGCGGGCACCCCGCCGGTGCTGGTCCCTCTGGTGCCGGAGACCCGGGTACTGTCCCGCCGCGCGGCCGAGCTCGGGCTCGGCACCGTCCTCGCCCCGGCCGAAATCACCGCGGACACCCTGCTGGACGCGGTGGAGCGGACGGCCGCGGACGCGGGACTGCGGGAACGGGTAGGGCGGATGCCCGCGGTGATGGAACGGGCCGGCGGCGCACCACGCGCGGCGCGGGCCCTGGAGGCGCTGCTGCCCACGCCCGCTGAACGCCCCCCTGCCGGACGATCGTTGTAGCACCGCAGGTGCGCAGGCGGGTCCCGT
>NZ_JBEXHZ010000105.1:0-8272 GCF_040608315.1 Streptomyces sp. NPDC005195 | reverse complement strand
CGAGTTCGAACGGATCATCCAGGAAGCGCGAGCGCGGGCCGATCAGCAAGGCCGGGCCGCATAACCAACGTCTCTACGCAACCAGGGGATTGACAAAGTCGCCCTGCCGAACCGGAGCTTCGATGTGCCGTCAGTCTGCCAGCGTCTGTCTGATCAAGTCGCCCTCGCGTCAGCACCGCGCCCTTGCGGGACTGCCGCAGCGGCTGGCCACGCTGGCTAACCCGAGGCATCGGCGGGGGAAGCGTCACCCGTTCGTGAGCGTGCTGCTGGTCGCCTGCTCGGCCGTGCTCGCCGGGGCCCGCTCGTTCGCCGCGATCGGGCAGTGGGCGCGCAACGCCCCACAGGACACCCTCGCCCGCCTCGGCGCCCGCACGACGACCGTGTTCAGCGCCCGGATCGCGCCGAGCACTGCGACCATCCGCCGCGTCCTGAACGCCGTCTGTCCCGGCGGTCTCGCCGACCTGCTCGGCGCCGATCCGGCCGGAGCGCTCACCCTGGCCGTCGACGGCAAGAGTGCCCGCGGCTCACGCACCGCCACCAGCCCGGCCGCCCATCTGCTGGCCGCGATGACCGGGTCCGGGCAGACCGTCAGCCGGGTGTGTCAATTTTAACGGCTCTGGCGCACATTCGGGATGCTGTTGGTGATCTTCAGTTGGCCAGGGTTCGGCAGAGACGCTTGAATCGGCTGGCTGGACGGGGTTGGCGTGGTGGTGAAGTGCCTGGTGGGAAGTGTCCGCTCAGTCTGATGATGTTGGTTCCGGCGGCGGTGAGAACGTGCTGGACGTGGGTTTTGGTCATCCCTCGGTAGCGGCAGTGCCGTAGTCCGTGGGCGTGGACGGTTTCGGAGACGGTGGCTTCGCATCCGGCCCGGATCGCGTAGTGCTGCCGCCACTGGACAGTGTCCTGCTCGTGTCGGACCCGTGTCTGGATCTCCTGCAGGGGCTGGGGCAGCAAGATGATGTGGCGGCTGCGGTCTTCGGTGGTGCCTGTGCATTCCTGTCGGGCTTCGCAGGCTCGGCAGGCCGGCTTGGGGAACAGTACGGACAGCCGTTCATGCCCGTCACCCCGCGTCGCCTTCCAGGGATGACTGCTCACTCCACGGGGGCAGGTGAGGGTGCGGGCCTGCCAGTCGGGGGTGAAGTCGGCCTTGGTGAAGCCGGGATGCTCGCGGGCCCTCGGGTCGGCCCGAACCGGACCGGTCAGTACCACCCCGTGGGTGCGGGCGGCATGGTCGATGGATTCTGGAGTGATGTATCCGGCATCGACGAAGTGCTCCAGGTCCGTGAACCCCTGCCGGACCAGGTCCTGATGGATCTGTTCGAGGGCGTCGATGTCCTGCTCGGGCGCCGGCCGGGTGGTGACCTGCACGATCACGTGCGGACCCTCACCACAGGTCTCGCTCTGGTGATCGCGGTAGCCGATCCACTCCTTCTGTCCGGACGCGGTCAGCTTCCGGCTGTAGTGGGCCTCGGCGTCATAGGGAGAAACGATCTCCATGCTGGCCCACGGGACGCTGGCCTTCTCCGGGTCCGGCCTTCCCGCGGCCTCGGGACGCGAAGCGGCTCTGCGCGGCATATCCCGCCTGCTCAACCGGTCCTTGGTGGACTTCGCCCCCCGCCACCGCTGCTGCCCAGAACTGTCGAACCAGTACTGCTGCACCCACACACGCCGCAGAATTTCCACCTGAGCCAACGCCCGCAGCCGTGACGGGGCCTGATCGCTGAAAACGGCTCTCAGCAGCCGCATTCCGTCCGCCCCGACCTGCAGCGCGTACTCCTCCAGCGCCGCCTTGCCCTTGGGAAGCCGATGGTAGATGGCCGGACGTCCATACCGGTCCGCCCAATCCGCCGTGATCAACGGCGCCAGCCAGGCCTCGTCCGTCAGCGTCACTTGCTCCAGAGCGGCCCGCAGCGTTTCGGTGACCAACTCCGCCCGGTTCAGCTTACGAACGGCCGCGAGCACATGGGTGGAATCGGTGCGCACCGCACCACGCCGCTTGACCAGGCCCGCGGCCACCAGACGGTCGACCATCACGGCCAGCAGCCGATCCGCCCGGTCATCCTGGGCCATACGGTCCCGGAACTCGCTGAGCACGGAATGGTCAAAGCCCGAATCATCCAGCTCAAGGCCCAGACAGTACTTCCAGTCCAGCCGGCAGCGGACCGCCTCGGCGGCCTGCCGGTCAGTGAGGTTCTCCGCGTACTGCAGCACCGACACCATCGCCAGCCGAGCCGGCGACAACCCCCGCCGCCCATCAACCGGATACCAGTCCGCGAAGTGCTCATCGGTGAACAACTCGTCCAACCGGTCACGCACCCACATGGCCACCGTGCCCCGTGGATTACTCGCCCGCGCCATCCGCACCGTCAACGGCGGAATCACCCGCCCCGAACCTGAACCCATCGACATCGCGGCCACCCCTCCGACCGCTCGAACCACCCCGCCCAGACCAGCGCAGCACACTGCACCGATCCACAGGCCAACCACGACATGACTTCACTCCACCGAGTGAAGATCACCAACAGCATCCCGAATGTGCGCCAGAGCCGTTTATTAGACACTCCCGTCCATGCCCGTATCGCTATCCCGGCGGACAGCCGAGCGCATGAGACCTAGCCGCAGGGCACGCCCCGTTCACCTCGATGCGGAACCTGTCAACGTGATCAAGGCAGGTAGATCGTTCTATCCCTGTGCCGGGATCGTTTGATCGTCCGGTCTGGGCTCGTCGGGCTTGTTGATCCAGGCGGCCTCGGGGAGTTTGGGTGGCCTGGGTTGTTTGCGGACGAAGCGTTCGGGGTGTTTCCCGTAGACCGCCTGCAGAACGTCGGCGCGCATCTCGCGGAGCTGCTCGGCGAGGCCGAAGTGCACGTCGAAGGGCGTGTGCATGGCTATCCCGGAGTGCCGGTGGGCCAGGTTGTACCAGTCGAAGAAGTCCTCGCACCAGCCGCGGGCGTCCTCGATGCAGCCGAACCGGTCGGGGAAATTGTGCCGATATTTAAGGGTTTTGTACTGGCTCTCGCTGTAGGGGTTGTCATTTGAGGTTTTCGGGCGCGAGTGCGACTTGGCGACGCCCAGGTTCGACATCATCTGGGCGACGTTCTCGGCGACCATGGGAGATCCACGATCAGAATGAATCGTCAACTGCCCGTATTCCGCAGGGTACTTGGCGATCGTGGAAGACAGGAACTGCTCGGCCAGCTCCTTGTTCTCCGATGTGGCGATCATCCAGCCGACGGTGTAGCGGCTGTAGATGTCGATGATCGTGTAGAGGCAGAAATAGCTCCCCTTGACCGGTCCCTTCAGTTTGGTGATGTCCCACGACCACACGCGGTTTGGCCCTTCGGCGACCAGCTCGGGCTTCTTGCGCGGCGGATGGGTGGCCTGCCGGCGCCGTTCACGGACCTCGCCGTGTCTGCGCAGCAGCCGGTACATCGTCGACTCCGAACACAGGTAGACGCCGCGGTCGAGGAGGACCGCGTAGATCTCGCCCGGCGCCATGTCGACGAACTCGCCCGACCGCAGGACCTCCAGGACTCTGGCCTCCTCGGCCTCGGTCAGGGCCCGTGGATGACGGCGCCGCTCGCGTCGCGGTGGCCGCGCCGGGGCCGGGCGCTGGCGGTGATGGCGGTAGTAGGTCGCCCGGCTCACGCCGAGTGCGGTGCACGCCTTCACGCGGCCGACCAACTCCGTCAGCTCCTCCAGCGCCCGGGCGCGGGCCGTCTCGAAGACGGTGCCCGCCACCGGACCCGGCCCCGCGGCACCCGTGTCCGTGTCCGCCGGGATGGTCACTTGCTCTCGCCGTTGCTCGTCATGGCGCTGTCCGTGGCGAACTGGTCGAGCAGCGCGGAGAGTTTTCCCTGCACCTCGATCACGGTGCGGGCCTTGCCCAACTCGGCCTCCAGCCGGGAGTTTTCGGCCTTGAGTCGAGCGATCTCCTTGTCCCTCGGGTCGGCCTTCGGCCGCCCCGCCGACGCGGCGAGCGCCGCCTTCGCGCCCCGGTCCCGTTGCTCACGCCAGTTCGTGATCAGTGACGAGTACAGGCCCTCCCTGCGGAGCAGGGCTCCCTTGCCCTGCTTGTCGAGAGTGTCGTACTCGGCGAGGATCCTCGCCTTGTACTCCGCTGTGTACCGGCGCGGGCCGGTCGAACGGGGTTCTACCTGCGGATCAGGGGTCCCGTGGTCGTTGGTGCTGGCCACCTGGGCACTACTCCCCGACTGGACGGGGGAGACCAGCACGAACGCCCGTGCCCGGCGTCGCGGTTCCACCCGGACGAACCGCCCTGCGATACGGCCCTTCAGGACCTCGAACCTCCCTTGCCGTTGGGTAGGATCTATGGTGTTACCTGCGGCCACCGTCTGATCTTCTGTCTTCACACACCGATGATCAGAGGAACCGCAACTACCGCCTCGCCCCCGACAGTCCAACCTTAGGACAGGGGCACCGGACAACAGGCGGCAGCAAATGGGATACGAGGGTATCCGGGCCTCACCCCGCCGCTTCGCCCAGCACGGCGGGGAGTTGACGCCGTAGGGGCAGCAGCACCTGCTGGACCGGGCCCGCTGGGACGCGGACGTGCTGCGGGATTTCGTGCGCCGCTACGTCATCGCTTCCCTGTCGGTCGGCCGGGTGGGGGCAGGACCGGACGGGTGCGGGGTGCTGGTGGTCGATGAGACCGGGTTCGCGAAGAAGGGACGGGCCTCGGCCGGGGTGGCGCGGCAGTTCACCGGAACGCTGGGCGGGGGCTTCCCCTGCCAGGTCGGGGTGATGGCCGCCTGGGCGACCGGGGCCGGGCAGGCGCTGGTGGACCGGGAGCTGTACCTGCCCAAGGAGTGGACCGGCGACCGGGCGCGCTGTCGGGCCGCGCACATCCCCGATGAGCTGGGCTTCGCCACCAAGCCCCGGCTGGCCGAGCGGATGATCGAGCGGATCCTGGCCGACCTGCCTGCCGGGCGTGTGTGGGTTGGCCGCGGACGAGGTCTACGGCCGCGACGGGGCCTTCCGTGCCTTCCTGGAGCGGCACCGCCTGCCGTATGCCGTCAACGTGCCGGCCGACCACACGTGCTGCCGCGCCCGGGCTGGCGACACCTGGCCCGCCTGGTCGAACGCGTAGCGGCCGAAGGGACTGGGTCGAGCTCGCGGCCGGCCCGAGCCAGCTGGACTCCCGCGCCTGGCAGTGGTGGGTGCGTCGCATCCCGGACCCCGAGTTGGAGGTCGGGGAGGGTGCCTGGGCCCGGTGGGTGATCGTCCGCCGCGGCCCGACCGAACCCGACAAGCGGGACTACTACCTGGCCTGGGGCCCCCGGAGACCGAGGTGGAGGAGCTGGTACTCGTGCCCGGGGCGCGCTGGCGGGTGGAGGAGGCGATCAAACTGGCCAAGTCGTCGGCCGGGATGGCCGACTACGAGGTGCGCTCCTTCCACGGCTGGTACCGGCACATCACCCTGGCCAACTGGCCGCAGCGTTCCTGGCCGCTCAGGCCGCCGCCGCACGCGAACAGGCAGTTCCCCGGCTCGGCGGGCCACCGGGGCAAAGAGGGGGACTCGCGCAGTCCCACCACCCTCGATGACACCGCCCCGATCGCCTACACCGCCTACGAGGTCTGCCGACTCCTTGAGGTGATGGCCCCTCAGCCCGTCCCGAAGGCGCGGATCCGGCACGGACTGCACTGGTCACGCTGGCGCCGCTGCCACCAGGCCCTCGCCCGTGCCTGTCACCGCCGACGCAACCAGAGCCGCCCAGCGGTACCCGGCACCCCTGCCCTTGCCGAATACCTCATCGGCAAGCGCAGGGTGTTCGTGCTACGTTGTGGGCAGTTGCAGTTGTGGTACCCATGAACTTGTGTGCACTCGACGGGCGTGATCCGGGGGTGCATTTTTGTTTTGCCGGTCATCTCCGGATGGGCTCATCGCGGCGACGCGGACTCCGCACAGTGCGGTTTTCGGTTCGGCCCCCTGTCTTGAGGAGATACACATGGCTACTGGCATCGTGAAGTGGTTCAACGCGGAAAAGGGTTTCGGCTTCATCGAGCAGGACGGTGGCGGCGCTGACGTCTTCGCCCACTACTCGAACATCGCCGCCCAGGGGTTCCGTGAGCTCCAGGAGGGCCAGAAGGTCTCCTTCGACGTCACGCAGGGCCAGAAGGGCCCGCAGGCGGAGAACATCGTTCCCGCCTAAGCACTAACGCGCACCACCGGGTAGGGCCCGCACCGCAAGGTCGCGGGCCCTACCCGTCGCCCACCCGCCACTTCCCGTTCTGGGCCGGCGAGCTTGGGCACATCGCATTGCCTGCATGGCAGGCGGCAGCTCGCAGCCCTGAGGCCGCGCACCGCTTTCTGCCCCCGGACTTCATCGGTCCGGCGTGTCGCCCACCCGCTCGGTGGCGTGATCCTTCGAAGTGCGTTGGCGCGGATGATTCCGCCCCGCTTCGCTTCTCCCCATTCCTTCGGTTCGTCTCTGTGATGCCTTCGTGCGGCGTGTTCGCTGCTGGGGCTTCCTGGGTGCGTGCCGTGTCCAGGAAGGTTCTCCTTGAACCCCGTTCGTTCCAGTCGTTCGTATTCCAGCTCCAGTTCCACCAGCCGTAGCGGCGCTTCGAGCGCCGGCGGTTACAGCCGTTCGGCCCCGAGCCGTTCCGGCGCGCCGAGCCGTTCCGGCGGTTACGCCGGGTCCGGCGGCTCCGGTCGCTCCGGCGGCTACGCGGGCTCCGGCCGTTCCGGCGGCTCGAGTCGACGCCCGTCCGTGCAGGGCGAGTTCGCCTTGCCGGTCACTCTCACCCCGGCACTGCCCGCGGTGGAGTCCTTCGCCGCTCTGGACATGCCGGCGGCCCTGCTGGCGACGCTGGCCCACGAGGGCATGGCGGTGCCGTTCCCGATCCAGGGTGCGACCCTGCCCAACGCCCTGGCTGGCCGCAACGTCCTGGGCCGCGGCCGTACCGGTTCCGGCAAGACCCTCGCCTTCGGCCTGGCGGTGCTGGCCAGGACCGCCGGGCAGCGCGCCGAGCCGCTGCAGCCGCTGGCCCTGGTCCTGGTCCCGACCCGTGAGCTCGCGCAGCAGGTCACCGACGCGCTGACCCCGTACGCCCGCTCGCTGCGGCTGCGGATGGCCACCGTGGTCGGCGGCATGTCCATCGGGCGGCAGATCCATCTGCTGCGCGGTGGCGCCGAAGTTGTCGTCGCCACCCCGGGCCGGCTCAAGGACCTGATCGACCGGGGCGCCTGCCGTTTGGACCAGGTCGGCATCACGGTGCTCGACGAGGCCGACCAGATGGCGGACATGGGCTTCATGCCGCAGGTCACCGCCCTGCTGGACCAGGTGCGCACGGACGGGCAGCGCATGCTGTTCTCCGCCACCCTCGACCGCAACGTCGACCTGCTCGTGCGCCGCTACCTGCACGACCCGGTTGTCCACTCCGTCGATCCCTCCGCCGGAGCGGTCACGACGATGGAGCACCACGTGCTGCACGTCCACGGCGCGGACAAGAACGCCGTGACGACGCAGATCGCCGCCCGCGACGGTCGGGTCATCATGTTCCTCGACACCAAGCACGCCGTGGACAAGCTGACCGACCACCTGCTGAACAGCGGGGTGCGGGCCGCGGCGCTGCACGGCGGCAAGTCCCAGCCGCAGCGGACCCGCACGTTGGAGCAGTTCAAGACCGGGCACGTCACGGTGCTGGTCGCCACGAACGTCGCGGCCCGCGGCATCCACGTCGACAACCTCGACCTGGTCGTCAACATCGACCCGCCGAGCGACCACAAGGACTACCTGCACCGCGGCGGCCGGACCGCCCGCGCCGGCGAGTCCGGCAGCGTCGTTACCCTGGTCCTGCCCAACCAGCGCCGCGACATGATCCGCCTGATGCGCGACGCCGGCATCACCCCGCAGACCGCACAGGTCCGCCCCGACGAGGCGGAGCTGACCCGGATCACCGGAGCCCAGGCTCCCAGCGGTATCCCCTGCTTCATCGCCGCGCCGGTCGTGGAGCGTGCCAAGCGCAGCACCTCCGCGACCCGCGGCCGGCGCAGCCGCTTCGCCCAGGCCCGCCGCTCCGCCCCCAGCGAGCGCCCGGCGCCCCGCGTGGCCCTCGCCGCGTAACACCCCCACCGGCACCGCTGCAAAGCCGCTCTACCCCCGGCCAGCCGGGGGTAGAGCGGCTTTCGCATTGGCCTTACCCGGCAATACCCCAATGCCGTTGCCATAGACGGGTTTTCGCAGTACGTCGGTACTCATGAGCAGATTACGGCCGTCGCTGCTGCCTGATGTTGGACTGGGGGCGT
>NZ_JBEXHZ010000104.1:0-8294 GCF_040608315.1 Streptomyces sp. NPDC005195 | reverse complement strand
TCAACCCTGCTCATGGGCATCGCCGCCCTAGCCGCAGCCGGCGCGGGCACCGCCCTCGTCACGGCCGGTCGCCGCAGGACCCGCCGGAATTAGCGCCGCGGCAGGCGACGCGGTGTGGCCGCCACGGTCATCATCAGCGGCGCGTACGCGGTGGCGGAATCGGTGGTGAGCGCGGCGACGGGCGGTGCTGAGCCCGGCCGCGGGCCCCGCCTTGGGTCACGCCTTGGGTGAAGTGCGGAATTCTCCCTCGACCGTCCCCCCCCGGACCACCCGGATCGCCCGCGAGACAGACCCTTTGGTCCGGTCTCACGGGCGTATCCGCGGGGACGGGAGTCCGCCTGTGCGGCGCGTTACTCGTTCACGTCGATGTGCCTGGCCAGTGCGGTGACCCTGAGCTCGCCGTTGTCGACCCACTGGGGAAAAGCCAGTGTCTTGTGCTGTGTGGCGGCGGGCGGGGTGACCTGGAGATACGAGGCGTGCACCGCGCCGGCGGTGCCAGTGTTGGCGTGGCTCCAGGAGACGACCGCCTCGGCGCTCCCGCCGTCCCTGAGGACGAGGGTCTTCTTGCCGGGGCTGGCGGCGTACCAGGTGTCACCCCAGTGGGTGTGCGAGGCGAGCGTCTTGTGCGCGGAGTTCTCCAGGCCCAGCCCGGGGTAGCCGCGCAGCGCGCACGTCCTGCCACTGAGGTTGCGGAGATTTATGACCACGCCCTGGTGATTCATGCCACCGGCCAGCTTCTGGCCGAAGGTCGCCTTCAGCGCGGAGGCGGAACAGGTGGGCGTGGACTTCGCGCTGGTCGAACTGCCGGGTGCGGCCTGTGCGACGGCGGTACCCGAGAGACCCAGCCCGACGACGGCAGCCCCCGCGAGCACCGCACGGCTGATTCGGCGGTCGCCGCGAGCACCGGCCGCTGGACGGACGGCGGTCCGGCCCGTGTTCCGGTAAGCGTTGATCACAACGATCACACTCCATTCGGATCCGGCAGCACGGCCGTTGTGGGCAGCCGCGAGCCATCTTCTTGCCCTGTACACGAGTCCGATGCGCCGCACGGCGACAAAGTTCGCGGCAGACCCGAAGAACTTCTCGGCACCGATGCTCGACCCCGCGGGTCGCTGAGTTTGGCCGACACCACAGGCCACCCGAGGCCGTCCTGCGAGGCCCGGCAGGGACGTGGCGGCCGTCCCCCTCGCCGGACGCGCAAGGAACCGTTCTCTCCACCAGTCATGGCGAGGTTGTTCGAGATCTCGTTCGCGGTCGCGTATTCGCCGGATTGTTGCGCGAAGTATTGACTGCGCCAGAAGCGACCCCTAAATTCCACGTTCGAAAAGAGGAACCGCATTCGAAATATCGAACTTAGCGGTGAGGGAAGGTGGCGGGAGAGACCGGCGCCTCCCCACGAGGTCCGTATCGCGGTCCTCCGCCATGCGGTCCCAGCGGGCGACGTGGTTCGGGACAGTCATGGTCGTAGCTCACGCACATTGTCCTGCCTTTCATGTGAAGGAGCGCATCGTGCCCTCTGCAGGCGGAATACACCGGCGGGCCGGCATCACCCCGCGCAGGGCTGTGCCTCTCGCGCCACCGGCCCAATGACCCGGCAGGGCTCTCCGCCCTCACGTCCTTCGCTGTAGGCACCGCCCATTCAATCGGCTGCGTGATCCGTGCCGAGCGGGACAACCAAGCCTCCTGTCCTCACCTCCGCTCACCTGTGCTCAAGTACCGCGCGGTGAACCACGCACCGGTTTCGCGAAGCAGATGAACTTCCCCCGCACATGTGCCGGGCCCGACACCTCGGCCCCGGCCGGAATCCGTCATGTCCCGGGCCGCTACTCGGGACCTACCTTCACACCACGGGAGAGCTCGATGTCCTTATCCCGATCGATTCGATGGTCGGATCGGTTCCGACGGTGGGCACTGTCCACAGGCGCCGCCGGCGCGCTCGTCGCCGGAATGCTCACCCTCGGCGCGCAGCCGTCACAGGCGGCAGGCTCACAGCCCTGTGACCTCTACGCGTCCGGCGGCACCGCCTGCGTCGCCGCCCACAGCACCACCCGCGCCCTGTACTCCGCCTACAACGGGCGGCTCTACCAGGTCAGACGCTCCTCGGACAACACCACCCGGGACATCGGCGTGCTGAGTGCGGGCGGATATGCCAACGCGGCGACCCAGGACTCCTTCTGCGCCGGCACGAGCTGCGTCATCACCGTCGTCTACGACCAGTCCGGCAGAGGCAACAACCTCACCCAGGCGCCCCCCGGCGGGTTCAACGGTCCTGCCGCGGGCGGATACGACAATCTGGCCGACGCGACCGGGGCGCCCGTCACCGTCGCGGGCCACAAGGCGTACGGCGTCTTCGTCGCCCCCGGCACCGGCTACCGCAACAACCACACCTCCGGGATCGCCACCGGCGACCAGCCCGAGGGGATGTACGCGATCCTCGACGGAACGCACTACAACGGCGGTTGCTGCTTCGACTACGGCAATGCCGAGACCAGCGGCCTCGACACCGGCAACGGCCACATGGAGGCCATCTACTTCGGCAACAACAGAGTCTGGGGCTCGGGGGCCGGCAACGGCCCCTGGGTCATGGCCGACCTGGAGAACGGCCTCTTCTCCGGGGCCAACCCGCATCTCAACACGAACGACCCGACGGTCAACAACCGATTCCTGACCGCGATCGTCAAGGGTGAGCCGAACCACTGGGCCATCCGGGGCGGCAACGCCCAGTCCGGAGGGCTGTCGACCTACTACAACGGCGCCCGTCCCAGCGTCGCGGGCTACAACCCGATGAGCAAGGAAGGCGCCCTCATCCTCGGCATCGGCGGAGACAACAGCAACGGGGCGGCCGGCACGTTCTACGAAGGTGTCATGACCTCCGGCTACCCGACGGACGCCACCGAGAACGCTGTCCAGGCCAACATCACCTCGGTCGGATACAGCTCGGGTGTGAGCGGACTCGCGCCCGGCTCGCGGATATCGTTGCGAGCCACGACAGCGTGCTGCACCAACGACTACCTCCGCCATGACGACGCCGACACCAACGTGGTGATCTCCGCTGTCTCCTCGTCGAGTTCGGCCACGGACAAGGCGGACGCCACCTGGGTCGTCCGCGCGGGGTTGGCCAACAGCTCCTGCGTGTCCTTCGAGTCAGCGAACAAGTCCGGCCAGTACCTTCGGCATTCGGCCTTCCAGATACATCTCGACGCCGGCGACGGGAGCTCCACGTTCACGCAGGACGCGACCTTCTGCCCCCAGGCCGGCAACAACGGTCAGGGAGTCGCCTTCCCCTCCGTGAACTATCCGGAGAGGTATCTGCGCCACTACAACTTCACCGCGTACCTCGCCGGAAACGGTGGGCCGAACCCCTGGGACAACGCGAACGCATGGTCCGACGACACCAGTTGGCTCGTAGCCACCCCCTGGGCGTAGCACGGAGAGGCGTCCCGTCTCCGGCGTGTGGGCCGGAGACGGGAGGGACCGCCCTACTTGGCGGTCAGGAACTCGTCCATGGACAGCGGACGGTTCACGATACGGATGTCACCGACGTTGCCGTGGAAGACGACATCGACGGCGCCCGCGTACTCGTGTCCGCCCACCAGCCAGGGCAACCCGAGCGAGGTGAGGCCGACCGACAGCCGGTTCGGGTTGTCGACGACCGGAGCGCCATCGACGTACAACCTCGTGAAACGGCCGTCGTTGACCACCGCCAGGTGCCACCACTTGAGCTCCACCATGCCATGACCCCAGTTGGTCGTCGGGTAGGTGTCGTTCAGCGGGTAGTGGTTGAACTGCGCCTCACGGCCGTTGTTCGTGATGGCGAACTGCGCCAGCGGCTCGTTAGGGTCGGTGTTCTTGCCGTGCTTGCCGGCCGCCCCGGCGGAACCCCGGCGGCTGAGAATCGACGCGTTGCCGTTCTTCCCGGAGTCCCAGTCCAGCGGCAGCATCACGAACGTCTCGATCGTGTACCCGGACTTGAACGTCTCGGCGTTCAGCGGCGCCTTCGGGCCGGTGCTCAGATACGAGCCGTGGACCGGGTTCCTGCCGCCGACGAACTTCAGGCTGGCGTGCCCCGGCTGGTCGGGGTGGTGGTCCGCGGACCACGTCAGGGCGTCGGAGGCAGCGCCCGGCACCGTCACCACCGTCAGGTCGTTGCCCTTGCCGGAGAGGTCGTGGATCGTCTGGCCCGCGGAGAGCGAGGTGCCGGGCGCGCCCTGTCCGTCGAAGCGCCAGTACGCCAGCGTGCCCTTCACCAGTTCCCGGGCGGCCGGGCGGGCCGGGCGGACCGGAACCGGGATGAAGCCGGCGAACCGCTTCTCGAAGTCGATCGGTATGGAGAAGTCGTCGACCGGGCCCGTGATCCGCGCGTGCTCGGCCGCCAGTTCGTTGCGCGACTCCGGCTCCTGAGCCAGGATCCACGGGTTGATCGTCTCGACGTCGATCGTGTCGCGGGCCAGGTCGAAGTGGTACAGCCGGATCATGCCGCCACCGCCGAAGTAGCGGTTCTGGTAGTTGGTGATGTGCATGGCCACGTCGTGACCGGCGGCGTTCTTCCTGGTCGTCCGGCCGGGGGGCCAGTAGTGGCCGTTGAGGGTCAGGAAGATCTGGTCGTTGTCGTTGATCAGCTTGTCCCAGACCGTCTGGCCGTAGCCGGAGAGTACGGCGTTGTCCTCCGGGTCGCCGGACTCGTAAGGGAAAACGTTGTCATCGTACGGCGAAGCGACGATGTCGTGCGACGTGAGGATCACCGGCATCTTCGGGTGGGCCTTGATGACGGCGTTGGCCCACGCGAAGCCCTGGTCGGTGGTCCGCCAGTCCAGGGCCAGCACCAGCCACGAGCGGCCCGCGGCCTGGAAGATGTGCGCGGTGTTGTAACCGGTCGGGTCCGCGCCGGCGAAGGTCTTCGCGCGCTTGAACCGGTGCGGGCCCATGGTCTGCAGGTACGGCGTGTCACCACGGCTGTCGTCGCCGGTCACGTCGTGGTTGCCTGCCAGCACGCTGTACGCGGCCCCGTGCGAGTCCAGCACGGCGAACGCCTTGTCGACCTGCTGGAACGACGACGGATCGGCGTCCTGCGTCAGGTCGCCGAGGTGCGCCATGAACACGATGTTGTCGGTGGCGATCCCGCTGTTGTCGATGATGTAGCGGAACGACTCCTCCTGCGGCGTCCGGTTGACGCTGTCCTGGCTGCCCCAGTACAGGAACTGGGTGTCCGGCATGACCGCAAGGGTGAACTGGAGGGCGGTCTGATCCGGTCTCCACGTGCCGGTCCTGCCGCTCCTGGCGGAGTCCGCGGCGAACGCGGACGTTCCGCCGACCACGGTCCCGCCGACTCCTACGGCCGCCGCTCCCGCACCGGCCAGTGCCGCGTTGCGCAGAAAACCTCGCCGACTCCGCTCGGTCGGCTCTTGTGACGGGTTGTCATCGATAGTGGACATAGGAGCCCTTCCCGGGTCGATAGAGCAAACAGCAACGACGCTAGCCAGGAGCGGTCCGAGCCGGGCAGACGTGAGATGACAAACGACGATCAAGCGTCTGTCCAGGACTGAAAGTGCCCGTCACGTATCGGCCGGTCGCTGATGTCCCGGAGGGCGGACGGTGACCGGAACGAGGGGAGGACCGGCCACGCCGTTCCCTCGCACTCCCGCGAGTCCACGACGGGAGGGGCGGGGTACGGCATCGGGTGGCCGGGAGTTGCGGACGGAGCCGGTGGCCCACCGCGTCGCTGACGGGCCGCGTTCGTGGATTTCGCTAGCGTCGACCCATGTTGCACACGAGATTCACCGAAATGTTCGGTATCGCTCACCCGGTGATGTCCGCCCCCATGGGCCTGCACAGTGGCGGGACGCTCGCTGCCGCGGTCTCCGCGGCAGGCGGCCTCGGCTCCTTCGGAGGTACGCACCCCTGGAAGGAGCCCGACTGGATCCGCGCCGAGATCGCGACCATCCGCGCCACGACGGACCGCCCGTTCGGAGTCGGGTTCATCACGCCTTTCCTGCCGTTCACCGAGTCGCACTTCGAGGCGGCGCTGGAGGAGCGCGCAGATGTCATCGCGCTCTCGTTCGCCGACCCCCAGCCGTGGGTCGCTCGCGCCAAGGTCGCCGGCGCGCGGGTGATGTGCCAGGTCCAGAACTACGACGGCGCGGAGATGGCGGTCGCCGCCGGAGCCGATGTGCTCGTGGCACAGGGCACGGAGGCCGGCGGCCATACCGGGACGATGGGTCTGCTGCCCTTCCTGGCCGGGTTGGTGAGGCGATATCCTGAGGTTCCGGTGCTGGCCGCGGGGGGCATCGGCGACGGTCGGACGCTCGCGGCGGTCCTCACGGCCGGTGCGGACGGCGCGTGGTTGGGCACGGCGTTTCTCGCTACGCCCGAAGCGGTCGAGGTGCACGATCTCCACAAGCGCCTGATCGTCGAGAGCGATGGCAGCGACACCGTATGGACGCGGGCCTACGACATCGTGTCGGACCTGCCGTGGCCGGAGACCATCGGCGAACGTGTCCGCCGCAATCGGTTCACCGACGAGTGGGCGGAGTGCGAGGCGACGCTGCGGAACCGCAAAGGTGAATTCGCGCCTCCGGAAGACGTCAACCCCCTTGAGAGCACGCCCGACCCGGACACCAGCGCGATTCTCTACGGTCAGTCGGCGACCTTCGTCGATGCCGTCCGCCCCGCTGCCGAAGTGGTCCGGGGGATCAGCGACGAGGCCGAGGCGATCCTGGCCTCGCGGCCCCGCGCGCTGCTGAACTGACCTGTGGGCAGGCGAAGAAGCCGCCATGGCGCACGGCGCAACTCCGGCGGTCGTCCTGGTCGGCTCCTCGCTCCAGGACCTTCGCTCTCCACGTCTTCCACGTCTTTCCCGGCGGGCCGGAGTCCCTCCTCATCGCCCAGCGGCTCTTGCCTCCGCCGGACTGCGCCGACTGCTCGTTCGCGGATACCGTGGCCGCCATCATCGGCGGCTCCGTGGCTACGGTGCCCGGACCGACGTCCACCGAACCGTCAAGGAGGCGACCCGCCGTGCGCATCGCGACGCGCCAGTTCACCACTGGCCCCGACCCTCAGAACAGTCTGCGGCCGACCGAGGAACGGACTCACCGGCGCCCGGGGGTGCGGCGATGAGCAAACCCGAGCTGGAGTTCCACCGGCCCGACGGGCTCTGGAGCACGCCCGCGGGAGCCGCTCCCGGAATTCAGGAACAGGTCCTGGCCGAGGATTCCGCCACCGGCGCCCGCACCGCGCTCGTGCGCTGGCAGCCGGGCACCGACACCTCCGGCCAGGGCGTGTCCCGGCACGACTCCTGGGAAGAGGTCCATCTTCTGGAGGGCGCCCTGCACGACCTCACACTCGGCTCGACCTTCACCGCCGGGATGTACGCATGCCGCCCGCCCGGCATGCCGCACGGGCCCTGGACCTCGGCAGAAGGGGTCACGATGCTCGTCATCACCTACCCCGAGACCGGTTGACCGGCGCGCGGCGCCAGGAGCGCGTCGGCCAGGTGTGACCGACCGGGGTGGTGACTCCGGCGGACGGGGGAGCGCACCGCGGCGGTGGCGGCTCGGGCCGGCCGTGGGCCAAGGCCGGTGATTCTGCCGATGCGCGGGGCCGGTGGTGGGCCGGACAGTTGCCCCGCAACCACCGAGACGGACCCCGCCGCTTCGCAGCGTGCGCCTTCCGACACCCACGCCCAGGCAGCGCCGCGGGCACGGTGCGGGTCCGTCGCCCCTCACCGAGAGGACGCCCCCACCGTGCAGCAGCCCAACCGAGCATTCCCCGCCGCACCCGCCGCACCCGATCCGACCGCGCGCCGCCCGCACCGGTTCATGAGCCGTCTGGCGCGGGCCGGCCTCACGGCGCTCCTCGCCGCGGGCGGCCTTGTCGCCGCGCAGGCCACCGGAGCGCAGGCGATCGGAGCACTGGTCGTCTCGACCCAGGCCGCCGCGAACCCGTACGAGCGTGGCCCGGCGCCCACGACTGGCAGCATCGAGGCGACTCGCGGGCCGTACGCCGTGTCCCAGACCACCGTCTCCTCGCTCTCGGTGACCGGCTTCGGCGGCGGCACCGTCTACTACCCGACCTCGACCAGCGACGGCACCTTCGGCGCGGTCGCCATTTCGCCCGGGTACACCGCGTACCAGTCGTCCATCGCGTGGCTCGGGCCCCGGCTGGCCTCCCAGGGCTTCGTCGTGTTCACCATCGACACCCTCTCCACCCTCGACCAACCGGACAGCCGTGGGCGGCAGTTGCTCGCCGCGCTCGACTACCTGACCCAGCGCAGTTCCGTGCGGACCAGGATCGACAGC
>NZ_JBEXHZ010000103.1:0-8396 GCF_040608315.1 Streptomyces sp. NPDC005195 | reverse complement strand
GCGGCGTTGGCGTGCACCTGCTCCGGCCGCGAGGCGCCGGTGATCGCCGAGGCCACCTCACCGCGGCGCAGCACCCAGGCCAGCGCCAGGGTCGGCAGGCTCACACCCGCGCCCTCCGCCACGGGAACGAGCCGCTGCACGGCCTCCAGGGCGGCGTCGTTGAGGACGAGGTCCTTGGAGCCGCTCATCGCGTCGTTGGCGAAACGGCTGTCGGCGGGGAGCGGCTGTCCCGGCTTGTACTTGCCCGTGAGCACGCCCTGCGCCAACGGGGACCAGACGATGTGCGAGATGCCGTTGGCCGCGCACACCGGGAACACCTCCGCCTCGGGTGACTGCCACAGCATCGAGTACTGGGGCTGCGACGAGACGAACAGCTCCGGGCCCGCGATGTCGACGGCCGCCTGGATCTGCTCGGGGGTCCATTCGCTGAAACCGAGGTAGCGGGCCTTGCCCTGCCGTACGACCTTCTGGAGGGCCTCGACCGTCTCCTCGATCGGCACGGTCACGTCGAAGCGGTGGGCCTGGTACAGATCGACGTGGTCCGTCCGCAACCGCTGCAGCGAGGCGTCGATCTGCTTGCCGATCTGGTCGGCCGACAGGCCCTGGTCGGTGTCCGACATCTGCCCCCAGACCTTGGTCGCCAGGATGTACGAGTCACGGGGGTGCTCGGAGAGGATCTCGCCCCAGGCCGACTCGGCCGCGCCCCGGCCGTAGACGTTGGCCGTGTCGAAGAAGTTGATGCCCGCGTCGAACGCGGCTTCGGTGCAGGCGCGTGTCTGCTCGGCCTGGATGCCGCCGGAGTAGGTGAGCCAGGAACCGAGGGAGATCTCCGAGACCTCCAGGTCCGAGCTGCCGAGTTTCCGAAAACGCATGACGGTTCCCTTCCATGGGTCCTGCGACGCGGTGGACGATCACCATGTAACCGGTAAATGTCCCGGCGTGGGGGCCCGTCGTTCACTCGGCGACGTCGTGCCACGGTTGCCCGCCGCCGTGCAGTGTCCGCCCCGGCCCGGGACACCTCGGTGGCGGCGTGGCATCAGGAGTTCTTCTCGGCACCGGTGCCGGCACCAACACCTGCGCCTGCACCTGCACCTGCACCGGAATGCGGATTCAGAAGTACTTCGCGGCTGCGGCGCGGCGCTGTCGCTTGCCCAGGGGTGCCTGGGAGAGGTCCTCGGCGCTGGACCTGAGGTTCTTGTAGTGATAGCCGCGCCGGGTCAGCCACGCCTTCGCCGCCTCTTCGGCGCGTTCGGTCGCCTCCAGGATGTCCTCCTCGTCTTCGCCCGAGTCCAGGAAGCGGAAGGTGAAGGCAGCGCGTGCGGCCAGGTCGTAACTGAGGTGCCCGTCCGCGGTGAACGCCGCGCGCAGCACGTCGTGCTCCGCCGCCCGGGCCAGGAGTTCGGATCGCTGATCGGTGCCGAGCCCGTCGAAGACACCGCGCACGGTGATACGGAAGGTGCGAGTACTCATCCCGCGACCCTAGCCAGCGGCTCCCCGGCGGCTCCACCGAATTCCCGTCCGCCGCACCCCGCGGGCCCGACACTCAGGCGCGGTGTCCGGGGCGCCGGCCGAGTGCGTCAGGCGTGTCGGCCCGGCGGTGTGACCGGCCCGGCGGCGTCCGGAGCGCGGGGCACCATCGGCGGAAGGTCATCATCATGAGGGAATGATCCGCGGCGTCGGGAGAGCACATGGATCTGCGGCAGATGGAGGTCGTGGTCGCGGTGGCCGAGGAGGGCGGCTTCACGGCGGCGGCGCAGCGGCTGCACGTGGTGCAGTCCGCCGTGTCGAGCACGGTGCGCGCGCTGGAGCGTGAGCTGGGCACGACGCTGTTCGACCGCACCACGCACCGGGTCTCGCTGACCCCGGCCGGTGAGGCCTTCGTACCGGCGGCGCGGGCGACCCTGCGGGCCGCCGAACAGGCCCGGTCGGCGGTCGACGTCGTCCAGGGACGGCTGCGGGGACGGGTGACGGTCGGCACGATGCAGGGTGTGTGGGCCGATCTTCACCTCCCGCTGGCCGCGCTGCGGGCGGAGCATCCGGAGGTGTCGGTACGGCTGCGGCAGGCGGCGGTGACCGACATCCGCCAGGCGCTGCGCGAGGGCACGGTGGATCTGGCCGTGGTCGCCCTCGACCGCCAGCAGCAGCGCGGGCTGTTCACCCGGCTCCTGTCCCACGAGGAGATGGTGCTGGTGTCCGCGCCGGAGCGGGCGCTCGGCGGGTCCGGCGGGTCCGGCGGGGAAGGAACGGTCACGCTCGCCGAGGCCGCCCGGCTGCCGCTGGTGGACTTCACGCCCGGCTGGGCGATCCGGCTCTCCGTCGACCGGGCGTTCCGTGCCGCCGCCGTCGAACGCGAGCCGACCTTCGAGGTCAACGACATCGTGGCGGCGTCCGAGCTGGTCCGGCACGACCTGGGCGTCTGCGTCTTGCCCGGCTCTATCGCCAACCGGTTCCCCGACCTGCGGACGCACCGGTTCGACCGGCACGCGCCGAGCTGGAAGGTGATGGTGGTCCGGCCGCGCGGCGAGGCGCCGCCGGCGGTCGCCGCGCTGCTGCGGCACATGACCTGAGCGAAGTCGGAGCCGCTCCTCCCGCCACGCACACCCGTCCTCGCCGTACTCCGGACACGTCCATCTCCGTTGGAGATGACAGACATCTTGGATCATCGTCATGGCAGGGGAAGCAAGGGGGCCGCCACGGCGCTGAGACAACCATGCGGGCGACAGGGAAGCCGTTCCGCCGCCAGCCGGTCCGTCCCCGAGCCGTCCCACCGGTTCTCCTTCCCGAGAAGGTGCCCGTGTCCGTATCCCCCGAACTCAAGCGCTCGGACCGGACCGCCACCGGCACGACCGCGCACGGCGTACCGGGATGGCTGGTCGCGCTCTTCGCGGTGGCCTCCGGCATGACGGTGGCCAACCTGTACTACGCCCAGCCGCTGCTGTCCTCGCTGCGCGACGTCTTCCACGTCGGCACGACGGCCG
Source organism: Streptomyces sp. NPDC005195 (assembly GCF_040608315.1). Taxonomy (NCBI): domain Bacteria; kingdom Bacillati; phylum Actinomycetota; class Actinomycetes; order Kitasatosporales; family Streptomycetaceae; genus Streptomyces; species Streptomyces sp. NPDC005195. The sequence continues at coordinate 5,418 of NZ_JBEXHZ010000103.1, read as the reverse complement.
CCGGCGGACTCATCACCCTCACCCAGGTCGGCTACGTCCTGGGCATGCTCTTCCTCGTGCCGCTCGGTGACCGGCTGGAGAAGCGCAAGCTGATCACCGTGCTGCTGACGGTGACCACGCTCGCCCTGGTCGCGGCCGGCCTCGCCACGAACTTCCCGATGCTGCTGATCGCGTCCCTGATCAGTGGAGGCACCTCGGTCGTCGCCCAGATCCTGGTCCCCTTCGCGGCGAGCCTCGCCCCCGATCACGCCCGCGGCCGGATCGTCGGCCGGGTGATGAGCGGCCTGCTCACCGGCATACTGCTCTCCCGCACCCTGAGCAGTCTGGTCTCCGACGTGGCCGGCTGGCGCGTGGTCTACCTCGGCTCCGCCGTCCTGACGGCACTGCTGGCCCTCGCGCTGCACGCCGCACTGCCGCAGCACGCGCCGACCACGACCATCCCGTACACCCAAGTCCTGCGCTCCACACCGCGACTGGTGCGCACCCACCCCGTGTTGCTTCGCCGCGGTCTCTACCAGGCGGCGATGTTCGGTGCGTTCAGCGCGTTCTGGACGACGGTGTCGTACGTCCTGACGGGCCCTCACTTCCGCTACTCCCCCGTCGGAGTGGGCCTGTTCGCCCTGGTGGGTGCCGCCGGTGCGGCCGTCGCCCCGTTCGCCGGGCACTGGGCGGACCGGGGGTACGTGCGTCCCGTGACCGGCGTCGCGTTCGTCGTCGCGGTCGTGGCCTTCGCGGCCGCGGGCTTCGGCCAGGAGCACGTGGCCCTGCTCGCGGTGGCCGCGGTCCTGATCGACATGGCCGTCCAGACCACCCTGATCCTCGGCCAGCACACCATCTACCAACTCGACGCGAACGCCCGTTCCCGGCTCAACAGTGCCTTCATCGCGACGTTCTTCGTCGGAGGCGCGCTCGGGTCCCAGTTCGGCTCGATCGCGTACCACGCGGCGGGCTGGACCGCCGTCAGCGTCCTCGGCGCCGCCCTGCCCGTGCCGGCCCTCCTCTACTGGACGACGGAGCGCCGTGCGGGCCGCAGTACCGCCGCACGCACCACCTGACCGGCACGTCACGCCCCACCGGCACATCACGCCCGACCGGACGGGCGGCCGACCGGACACCCCGGCGACGCCGTCAGCCCCACCTGTCAGGAACCGGCTTCCTTCCTCAGGAAGTTGCTCACCTGGCAGGCGAGGGTGTCCCCGCCGAGATCGGCGCGGATGTCGGCGTCGACCAGGCGCTCGGAAAGATCGATACCGCCCGCCCAGAGGTACCGGTCGGTCCACTCGTCGTCGACCTTCAGCTGGATCTGGATGTCCACCCGGGGCAGCGAGGTCTCCGGACCGGCGGCGTAGAGGACCGCGGTGGCCCGGCGCAGCGGGTAGACGTCGTAACCCTCGATGAACTGGGAGTTGCGCCAGTCCAGGAAGGCGCTCTCGCCGTCGGGGCCGATACGGATGTCGATCTGCCCGTCCTCGAGGTGGATGCCGAAATGTTCGCCGGCGCGGTTCTCGACGGTCACACGGCAGCGGAAGTAGGCCAGGCCTTCGGCGGCGTCGTCGCGTCCCCGCGGCGGCTCCGCCGTCTCCACGCCGTGGACGCGGACACGCAGGCCGGCATGCTCGTCGTACTCCTGCCAGTCCCCGACCACGTTCGGCTCGTGCACAGTCCACCTCTCCACCTCAGAGAGCTGTTTCCTATCTGTGCCCTCAACTGGGTGTCAAATGAGTGGAACATGCCGTGGCCAGCGTTTTTGCCCTCGTTGATCGGCGATCAAGCCGTGCCCAGCCAGAACCCGTGCACGTGCCTTCGCGGGACACTTCCGCGCGTGCTGCACATCACGTTCCTCAGGCGTCGCGGCGTACCGCCCGCATCCGCTCGCCCGCCGGCGCCGGACCGCCGTCACGGTGCCGCTCGCCGACGCCGGCGGGTACCGCCTCGTGACGGTCGGCGGGGTGGGGAGGTCCGGGCCGGTCACCGTCTCGGCCGGGTCGGGCCAGAAGGGGCCGCGGCAGTTCCCTGGAGGGAGCCAGAACCGGCCGAGGTCGTCGGTACAGGGTTGCCGTCCGGTCCGATCCCGCAGGACAAAGCAGACTTTCTTGCGCAATTCTTCACTCGGTTCTACTCTTGGCCGGAATGAGGCTCCGCACGCCAGGGCATCCCGTGTCGCCGACAACCCGGCGGCCCGGACAGCGCGGGCTCATCCTGTGGTCCCTGGTGTACGCGTGCCCCGGAAGGGCGCTCGCCCCCGCACCGGAGCGGTCCGACCGGCCGTTTCGTCAGTCGTCGTGCGGGACGAACGCAGCGGCCGCGGACGGGCAGCTCGCCGTAAGCGCTGCCGCCCCTCCGGTCGCCCAGACGCACGGTCATGTGCACACGATTCTCCGCGCAGGCCAGTCGTCCCAAGGATCGCCGCAGCGGAGATGCAGATGGTGGACCAAGCCGGGCCGCGTCGTGCGCGCAGAGCCCGCGACAGCCGCTCTGAGCACCACCAGAGCCGCACCGGGACCGCGCCCTTCGACGAGACTCTGCGGTTCGTCACCCCTACCGCCTGGTTCCCGCGGCTCGCCCGCACGGTGCGCCGTACGGCCCCGCCCCGCACGGCGCGATCGGCGCGCATCAGGGCGGCTGGACACACGGTGACCGCCAGCCGTTACGGTCCGTTCCTTTTCGCGATCGCCATGATCGCCGCGATCCTGGGCATCGGCTTCATGCTTCCCACATCGGAGCACCTCGGCTCTCTCATGGCCACGGTTCCCGCGGCCACGGCCGCGCTCGCCGGAGCACGGGTCACCGCGACCATCGCCGGTCTCTCCTGTGCGGCGTGCGTCGTGCTCGACGGGCACGACGGGCTCTTCGGTACCTCCACGTTCGTCGTGCACCTCGTGTCGATCGCTCTGGTCTCGTTGTGCGTCATCATCTTTCGCACCCTGCGGGAACGGTCCACCCGTGAACTGCTCGGAGTACGGGCCGTCGCGGAGGCCGTTCAGCGAGTCCTGATTCGGCCGATGCCCCCGTCCATCGGTTCGCTGCGCATTCGGGCGGAGTACCGGGCCTCCCACCCCCAGGCACGCGTGGGGGGCGACCTGTACGCCGTCGCCTCCGCCGACGACGCTGTCCGCTTCCTCATCGGAGACGTCAAGGGAAAGGGCCTCGCGGCGGTGGACGATGCGGCCGCGCTTCTCGGGGCATTCCGCAGTTCGGCCCGCCGGACACCGTCGCTGGCCGACCTCATGGCCCTGCTCGAGGAAGCCGTGCAGGCCCATTTCGAAGAAGTGGCCGCCACCGACCCCGATGTCGCGGAGCGCTTCATCACCGCGCTCCTGCTGGAGATACCCGCGGACGGTTCGTGCGTCAGAATGATCAACTGCGGTCACCCTCCCCCCTACCTCGTCGAGGGAGGAGCGGTCCGGCCCGTGCCGGCCCGGTGGCCCGCGCCGCCCCTCGGGCTGAGCAGCACCGGCACGCAGAGTTACACCACGACCGTGCTGCCCCTGGCCGAGGAAGCCCTGTTGCTCCTCTACACCGACGGCGTCATCGAAGCCCGTGACCCCAAGGGCAACTTCTTCGACCTCGAGGACCGGATCGCCGCATGGCCGGACAGGGACCTGGATGAGCTGCTCCCGTACATTCTCGACGGCCTGACCGCTCATGTGGGCGGGAACATGCGCCTCAACGACGACGCCGCCATGGTCACGGTCCAGCGCCTGAGCGACAGCGGTGTGCGGCGGCAGCGCGATGGCGCGGACGACGGCCTGGCCTCCCTGGAGGACCCGGCCCAGGTGGGATGCGGCTGACCGCGTCACTCCCGCCCGTCGAGCCCCGGCCTCCCCTCCCGCACGGCGGCGAACTCGGCGTCACACGTCGTACGCCCAGAAATCGACGACCGCGGTCGAGTCCTTGCCGTACTGCACGTCCATGTCTATCGCCATGGCCCCGCCGTCGGCGGCGGGGTTCAGATCGATGTGCGCGCAGGCGTCCAACGGTTCACCGAGGCAGGCCTCCGAGGTGAGAACGGTGCCGGGATAGGCCTCCTTCAGCCACGTTCCCAGATCCGCTCGTGTGAGCGTGAACCGCGCCTCGTACGTCGTGTCCAGCCAGACGCGGACCGTGCACTTGGCATGGTGGGCTCCCTGGGGCAGCCCGTCCTGGTCCGCGTACCGCATGGCGTCCTCGCACGAGGCGGCTTCCACCTGGGTGATCGGGTCCGCTGTCAGGACGGTGACGACCGTCCAGGCGATCCACCCCGCGCATGCCGCCGGGAACGCCAGTACCACGGCGAGCACCCATTTCCGCCTCATGATCACCCTTTGCCGCTGTTCGCACCCCGCGCGGTGGCCGTCACCCCGCAAAATGGCCAGGACGCGAAAAGGTGGCGCGCGGTTCTGGGCCATGATGGCCGACCGGACGGCGACATCGATTCCGCTCGGACCCGCCCGGCCGGCTGACGGTACCCGGCCTCGTACTCCCACAGCGATTGACGTGTCGGGCCACGCGTTCGGAAGATGGCTGAGGCCGGGATGGCGTCCGCGCGCCGCACGGCACGGGTGATCGGCGCGGCGTGGGACCTGCGATGCTGAGATCATGCCGAGAGCTCGACTGCAGCCCTTGATCACCGCGGTGGGCCAAGTCGTCGTGTGTGAAGTCGACGGGCCGGACAGCGCCCCGCACACCCACGTCTACGTGGCCGTGGTCACCAAGCCGGAACCCCACTACGGGGGCGGACGTCTCGCAATGATCCTCACGATCCATCATCCGGACGAGGCCCCCGGGTGGCTGCGTGAGAACCCTCCGCCGGGCGTCACCTGGCTGCGTGATCCACCGGTCCCCACTGTCGCGAACGTCTACGCCCGCCCTTCCTTCCGGGTGCCTGGAGTCCCGCAGGACAGGCCTGCCGTACGGGTCGGGCGCCAACTCGTCGGGGAGGGGCTGCTCGTGCGGCATTCGACGTCCCGTTCCGTCCGTGGAAGTCAGTGGGCCGAGGCGGTCGGCGGGACGATCCCGTCCGTCGAGGACGACGCCGTCGGTTCGGGGTTCGACGCCTGGGCAGAACGCGAACTGGACAGGTTGGAGCGGCAGTCGTGGTGGCATGATCTGTAGCAGGGAGGTGTCGTGAGAATCACCGGCGACCAACGCGACTGGCTGCTCTTCACCGGATGGCTCCTGACCGGATCCGGCTACTTGCTCGCCCTGCTGACCGTGCTGTCGATCGGGGTCTTCATCCTGCCGGTCCCCCTGATCGCCACAGTGGTGCTGGCGACGCGACGCGGGGCCCTTCGCTGCGTGCCCGGTCTGATATCGAGTGCGAGCCTGCCGCTGTTCCTTCTCACCTACCTCAATCGAGACGGTCCCGGTACCCACTTCGCCGCCTCCGACGGCGGCGAGAGCTGCACCGAGGGTCTGCTCGAGCCATTGATCTTGCTG